>JAGBYN010000049.1 GCA_017628775.1 Bacteroidaceae bacterium
GATCATCTCACGTATCAATGGCTTTACTTACGTTCAAACTCAGTTCGACTACTACACTGGTGAACTTAAGGAAGTACAACGCATCGCTTATAGCAACGGTCCTCGCGCAGCAGTAAACTGCTATGGTGCTGACGACGTTCGCGAAGGTGTATCTGTACTTTGGAAGGAAGATGTTGACGTATCAATCACTGGTAACTCAACTAACCCAACACGTTTCCAACACCCTGTAGCTGGTACTTACAAGAAGGAACGCGTTCTTGCTGGTAAGCCTTACTTCTCAGTAGCATCAGGTGGTGGTACTGGTCGTACGCTTCACCCAGATAACATGGCGGCAGGTCCAGCTTCTTACGGTATGACTGACACACTCGGTCGTATGCACTCAGATGCTCAGTTCGCTGGTTCATCTTCAGTGCCTGCACACGTAGAAATGATGGGCTTCCTCGGTATCGGTAACAACCCCATGGTAGGTTGTACTGTAGCTTGCGCCGTTCAGGCTGACCTCTTCTTGAACAAGAAGTAATTTAAGCTTAATATAAACGAAACTCCTGTAATCCTCGTGGTTATGGGAGTTTTAGTTTATGGCTTGCCTGTTGGCATTTGTGAGAAATAGACCTGTAAAGTCTGTGCTCTTTGGTGTTAGTATACCTTCAATTTACTATTTGTGAGCAACATCTGTTTATTGCAAACAATTCAAAATGAAACCATTCACAACGCGTATTTTGTTATGCCTTTCCTTGTTTAGTGTATACCTTTCATCATCAGCAGCTGGTCGTTTTGACAAATTGAATGAAAGAATACTCGCTTTACCACATCCATATGATTATATAGTCATATTTGCCATTAGCATTTCAATCTTGTTTTGTATAATCTTAGTCAAATACTATGATAGTGTTGAGGAATATCGTAAGAAATTTCTTGTAAAACTTCTTATATTTCTCATCCTTCTGGTGACATGCCTATTTTAGCGATAATCGTATGCTACGTAAACTTGAGCTATTCAGATGACCTCTACTTGAACAAGAAGTAATTTAAGCATAAAATAAATAAAACTCATGTAATCTAATGGTTACAGGAGTTTTTTGTTTATTGTTTCTAATTGGTGTGTGGATGTTATAGGAGTCGAGTTGTTTAAAAAGTTTAACAGACTCAATGTTTTTGATTAATATTTTATTCGTAATTTTGCGAACATAAAAAGAGTAGATTATGGTAAACAAGGTTTATAGCATTAAGCAAGAGCAAGTTGCGCGCTTTGCCAAGGCAATGGGACATCCAGCACGTATTGCTATTCTGCAATTTTTAGCCAAACAATCAACTTGCTACTTTGGAGACATTCATGAAGAATTGCCAATCGCTAAGGCAACTGTTTCACAACATCTTAAGGAACTTAAAGATGCCGGATTAATACAAGGTGAGGTGGAAACTCCAAAAGTCAAATATTGCATTAATCGTGAAAATTGGGCTTTGGCTTGTGAACTGTTTTCTGGATTATTCTGTCAATGTGCAGAAAAAAGAAAAAGTTGTTGCGAATAGGCAACTCTTTTTTTACAAATAACGTTCGTAGTTTTGCGAATTACTGATAATAATTATAAATACGATGTATTGGATTTTATTGATTTATCTTGTCTCGGCCTACTTTGTTCCTGAATTAGGTGTGATTGCTATTTTTTGCATGATTGGGCCTGTAGTTATGGCTACTAAAAAAGGACGCTATTGGTGTGGACACTTTTGCCCTCGTGGAAGTTTATACGACAAAGTGATTAGTCGTTATTCTCCATATAAACCAATTCCTCAATTTGTACGTAGTCAGGGATTTCGCATTTTTATGCTTTGCTTTATTTTTGCGATGTTCGGTGTTCAGTTGTATATGAACGGATTTACATGGGCAGGGGTAGGGCGTACTTTTTGGAATCTGATTTTAATAACGACTTTAATAGGCATCGTTTTGGGTTTTATCTACGCCCCCCGAACTTGGTGTACGTTTTGCCCTATGGGAACTTTATCTGCGTGGGTAACACCCGCGGGTAAGAAAAAAGGCTTTCCTTATGTTTGGGTATCTTCGGTTTGCCAGATGAAATGCAAGCGTTGTGCGAAGGTCTGTCCGATGCAACTTACGCCTTATGATTCCAAAGGAAATGAAAATGGTTATTTGCACCCTGATTGTATCAAATGCGGTCGTTGCATCATGTCATGTCCAACAAAAATTATGGAAATGAGAAAATGTCAATAACTTCACCATTGAAGCTTTATAACAAATTGTCATTATTTAGTTTTTATGAAAGTATTAATTTTGTGTACAGGCAATAGTTGTCGAAGTCAGATGGCACACGGCTATTTGCAATCATTGGATAAGGCATTGGAGGTACATTCAGCAGGTACAACCCCCGTAAGAATAGTCAACCCCAAAGCAGTGGAAGTTATGAATGAAGTCGGTATAGATATTTCAAGCTACACCCCAAAAAGTGTTGAATTATACCTTAAAGATAATTGGGATTTTGTTATAACTGTTTGTGGTGGAGCCAATGAGCGTTGCCCGATGTTTTATGGATATGTTAAAAACCGTTTGCACATTGGGTTTGATGATCCTTCCGATGCCGTTGGCGATGATGAATTCATGATCAATGAATTTCGTAGGGTGAGGGATGAAATCAAACAGAAATTTTATGATTTCTATAACAAGTACATGTCAGAATAATTTATAAAATGAACATGATGTTGTAAACTCAATTTTGTGGCAAATCTTTAATTACGTTTTCAGAAGGATTAATGGAAAATGCTTGCAAATAAAAATAACACGTCGGTACACTTGAATAATCAGTGTGCCGACGTGTTTTGATTTATGTTTTATGAAAGTGATGGGTTAATTTATAAACCGAAAACTTTTGCTAATCCTTGATCAACTCCAGAGAAACCCATAAATGCCATAGCCAACAGACCAGCGGTTACGAGGGCAATGGGCATTCCCTTCATGGCTTCAGGTACATCCATTTTTGAAAGGTGCTCACGCATACCTGCAAAAATAACCATAGCAAGTGAGAAACCTACTGCAGTAGCAATGGCATAGACCACACCTGTAAGGAGGTTTGCTTCAAGTCCCTGGGTGTTATAAGTGCCTTGCGCTACCAAAATAGCCACACCAAGGATGCAGCAATTTGTGGTGATGAGTGGTAAGAATACCCCCAGCGATTGATAGAGTGACATGGATACTTTCTTAAGCACGATCTCCACCATTTGTACTAAAGCTGCGATAACAAGGATAAAGGCAATGGTTTGCAAGTATTCCAGACCGAAAGCATTAAGCACATAAACCTGAATGAGGTATGTAACAATAGTGGCCAAGGTCAATACAAAGGCTACTGCTGCTCCCATACCAAGAGATGTCTCAACTTTCTTGCTCACGCCAAGGAAGGGGCAGATACCAAGGAACTGACTGAGCACGATGTTGTTCACAAATATAGCTGTGATAAAAATCAGTATGTATGCCATAATTATAATATTTTACGAAACAACATTATTTCTTGAGCTTATTAACTACTGCAATGAGGTAGCCCAACGCAATGAAAGCGCCTGGTGCTAAAACGAATACCAGTGCTCCGTAGCTATCAGGGAATATTGATAGTGAGAACACAGTTCCGGTGCCTAAAAGTTCGCGTACAGCGCCAAGCAGTGTTAATCCAAGTGTAAATCCTAAGCCCATACCTATGCCATCAAACACTGCTGCTATGGGTGTGTTTTTTGCGGCAAAAGCTTCAGCACGTCCCAGGATGATGCAGTTCACAACAATCAAAGGGATGAACAGACCTAAAGACGCATCAACCTCTGGTGCAAAAGCTTTAATGCACATCTGCAAGATGGTAACCAATGAGGCAATCACCACGATAAATGCAGGTATTCGTACCATATCGGGCACGATATTCTTGATGAGCGAGATTATCAAGTTTGAGAAGATGAGCACCGCCATTGTGGCTAATCCCATCGACATGCCGTTGAGTGCAGAGCTGGTGGTGCCAAGGGTAGGGCACATACCCAAAAGGAGAACAAAGGTTGGATTCTCCTTGATAATACCATTCCAAAGTACTTTCAAATGATTCATATGTGGTTCTCCTCTGTTTAGTTATACTGTTCTGTGGCTGATGTTTTCGCATCAATTTGTTTACCCGGATTGAGCACTTTACTGTATTCAATTGCTGCGTGATTGATTGCGCGTAAGAACGAACGTGTTGTTATGGTGCTGGCTGTTATCGCGTCAACATCTCCGTTGTCCTTAGTTGTGGCAAGTTGTCCAGCTTCTTTGCCAATAATGTTGCCTTTTCCTTCTTTTTGAAACCATTGATCGGCTTTAGCTCCAAGTCCAGGAGTTTCATTGGATACGAGAATAGTGTAACCCAAAATTTTCAGTTCTTTTGTTATTCCGACCATGATTGTTAGTCCTCCAGAGAAACTTCCATTCTGTGGGTCGGGTGTTTTTACAGCAGCTCCATTGTCGGTTAGGTATAGTACGACTCCGTTGTCGGCTTCAATCGTATCGGTGATTACAGCTGTTTCGTCGCAAAGTACCGTCTTGATGGCCTGCGACTCGTTGCGTTGTTGAATATCAGCAATCGGCCCTTTGGTTATTTCGTTGACATATGCCAGGGCTGTACCAGCAATCACACTGATTAATGTGAGCACAATGGCCATATTGTACCAGGTAGATTCTAATTTTTTCATTGTTTACCCTCCTTTCTTATAACTTCACCAAAGCGGCGAGGCTTGCAGTATGTGTTGATGAGTGGCGTGAAGGCATTCATAATAAGAATGGCGAACGACATACCTTCAGGATATGAGCCCCAATTTCGAATGATTATAGTAAGCAAACCGATGCATACCCCGTAAATGAATTGTCCTTTGGGTACCATGGGCGAGGTAACGTAATCAGTTGCCATAAAACATGCACCGAGCATCAATCCACCACTGCAAAGTACGCTGATGGGGTCGGCATAGGCAGGATTTACACCGTAATGCAATAAGGCGCTTATTATAGCCACCGTGCCGAGTATACTTATGGGGATATGCCAGGTGATAATTTTTTGTGCAATCATGTAAGCACCACCTAAAAGAAGCAAAATGGCTGAAACTTCACCCAACGAACCGCCATGTTGGCCCATAACCATGCTAAGGGCTGATGGCATGTCATTCAGTACTGAGGCGTCGCCCGATTGAATTGCCCATTTCATTAAGGATAATGGTGTGGCAGCTGTTTCAGCGTCAACGTAGCTAAGCGTGCCAGTCACTGGCCATGTGGTCATTTGTGCGGGGAATGATATGAGTAGGAATACGCGTCCGACAAGGGCTGGGTTGAAGGGATTTTGCCCCAATCCACCAAACGTCATTTTGCCTACTCCTATGGCTACAAGTGCACCAATAATTATAATCCAAACAGGAAGGTTTGAAGGAAGATTAAAGCCAAGTAGAAGCCCCGTGAGTAGGGCAGAACCATCTGTAATGGTTAATCTTTCCTGTTTGAGTAAAAACTTTGAAATAAACCATTCAAAGAAGAGGCAAGAGGCAACACTCGTGGTAAGTACAACCGCTGCTCCTATCCCGAAGAAATACAAACTAGCGATGAGTGCGGGTACTAAGGCGATGCACACGCCGTACATGTTCTTCTTAACACTATCGCCTGAATGAATGTGTGGCGAGAGTGAAATGATTAATTTATTTGACATGATTAATATTTTCTCTTTGGGTGGATTCTATTAATTTCTCAGTATTATTAAACGAGTTGATAAGAACTCTGTTTGAATAATTAATAGACCCACTTTTACTGATAATTCTTATTATTTTGTTGCACGTTCGCGAATAATTCCCATCACTGTGGCTTTGCCTACGCGGATATTATCGAGTAGTGGTCGATGGCTGGGGCAAGTAAATGAACATGACCCACACTCAATGCACGAAGTGATAAACTCTTGTTCGGCTTCATCCCATGCTTGCTGCATGCTGATTTTGGCAAGTAAATAAGGTTCTAAGCCCATAGGGCAAGCACTCACACATTTTGCGCACCGGATACATGGCTCTGCTTGACCACGACGGGCTTCAGCTTCATTCATTATAAGCAATCCACTAGATCCCTTGGTCATAGGGACGTCAAGCGAGAGTAGGGCCTTGCCCATCATGGGACCGCCACCGATAATTTTACCCGTGTCGGAGGGTAAACCACCACACTCTTCTATTATCTGGGTCATTGGGGTACCCAAACGTGCCAGGAGGTTAGATGGTTGTGTTACGCTCTTGCCTGTGACGGTGATGATGCGCGAAATCAAAGGCTTATTCTTCATAACTGCCTCATAAACCGCAAATGCTGTTCCGACATTTTGCACTATCGCACCTACATTTATGGGGATTGCTGGGGGTGCTGGAACCTGTCGGCCGGTTATGGCATCTATTAATTGCTTTTCGCCACCCTGAGGATATTGTACTTTGAGCGGAACAATCTCTATGGACGGGTAGGCTTTGGCTTTTTCGGTCATTAACTCAATGGCATCTGGTTTGTTGTTTTCAATCCCAATATAGGCGCGTTCAACACCTGTGGCCTTCATCAGTAAAGCTACGCCAACAAGAATTTCTTCGGTCTTTTCCAGCATTAAACTGTGGTCTGCTGTTAAATATGGCTCACACTCAACAGCATTGATGATGACGCATTCCGCCTTTTGTCCCGGAGGTGGACAGAGCTTGACGTGGGTGGGGAATGTTGCGCCTCCCATCCCAACAATGCCCGCTTGCTTTATTTTTTCAATTATCGTTGGGGCATCCAAGTTTGGGCAATTTTCCAGACGTATGAGTTTTTCACTGCGGTCAATACTTTCTTCCCATTCATCTCCTTCCACATCAACGATAATTGCTGTGCGGCGAGTACCACTGGCATCAAGAGCAACGTCCACCTTGCTCACCTTGCCGCTGACGCTGGCATGGACCGGGGAGCTCACAAAACCTCCTGCTTCAGCAAGTATTGTACCTACTTTTACGACATCGCCTTTCTTGACGACGGGTTTTGCTGGAGCACCGATATGCTGATACATACTAAATATAGCTTGCTTAGGCAAAGCAGCCTCACGGATAGGACTACCTGCGCTGAGTTTGTTTTCGGCGGGATGTATGCCGCCTATTGAAAATGTCTTCATATTCCGTTGGGACTGTTGTTTATTGATTTTGTGATTCTAATTGTTTTGATGTAGGTGCTGAAACCTCGGGAGTGAAGTTGGTGGCTAAAGTCATTGGTGATGCAATTGGAGGAGTAGGGGACTCAGCTTTGGGTTTGCGTGGAGGGAAGTTAATTGCCTTGATGGCACCACGAGGGCAAACTTCTTCACATTTACGACACATCTTACATTTCTCTGCATCAATGTACGCTACATTATTATTCACGCTGATTGCTTCAAACTTTTCGCACACCTTTACACATTTACCACATCCAATGCAACTCATTTTACATGCTTTGGTAGCTAAAGCACCCTTATCCTTGTTGTTGCATAGCACTACAATTTTACGGTTTTTGGGCCCTTGGGGACGAAGTTCAATAATGCAACGCGGACATGCCTTGACACATGCGCCGCAACCCGTACATTTATCTTCGTTAACTTCTGCAAGTCCGGTTTGAGGGTTTATCGTAATGGCGCCAAACTGACAAGCAAGCACGCAATCACCATTACCCAAACAGCCGTAAGCACAGAGCGTTTCGCCCATACCTGTCATGTTCTGCACGCGACAAGAATGTGCACCGTCGAAGGTAACGCCATGTGGTCGAACCTCGCAATTGCCCTGACAACGCACTACGGCTACTTTGCGCACTGCTGACGATTGTTCCATACCGAGAATCTCGGTTACTTGCTTCATAACGGTTTCACCACCAGGAGCACAATTTAAGTCGCCTAAACTGCCTGATTCTGCTGCATTCACGCAAGCTGAAGCAAACCCTGAACATCCGGGATAACCGCAACCACCGCAATTGGCTTGGGGAAGAACATCTGATACTTGTTTGATGCGTGGATCTTCCCAAACAGCAAACTTTTGAGAAGTGGCATAAAGAACAACTGCTGCAATGAGCCCAATAACGCCCAAGACGATAGCTGCAATTACAATTAAATTCATAATATTAAATTTGTTATTTATTTGATATTCATTTATAATGACTTACTTGTTTGATTTAAAATCTAATATATCGAAGCAGCCATTTTAGTAAAACAAAATAAAAGATTAGAAAAAGAATCACGCTTAAAGCAATCAATCCTTCGTCGATTTTTCCCTGCATTGTGCAGATCAGCAACACAATTCCAATTAATGGTACTACGAATGCCATAGCCACAGCTTTTAGACTGGTGTTGCAAGATCCTTCTGTGTTGTGCTCTTTTTTGCAGAACATAGAAATTTTGCATCCAGAACAATGGGCGTTATCGGTTGTTTTCATCGTAAAATTGACGGTTAATTTTGGCTACGCAAAGTTAAATAATTTTAAACCTAAAAGCAAATGTTTTAACATTTATTTTTTTGCGTCTTATAGTGATTTTTTAGGAGATTGATAATATATTTAAATATTAAATTATAAACATTAGAAATCCAGGTTAATACAAATATATATTAAATTAGTTATATAATTTAATCTTGACTTGTTGTTGGTCGAATTTGAGATGTAAATATTATTTTTTATCGTAATATTGATTTTTTAATGACGCTTACACCCTGATTACAAGAGATCGCAAGTCGGGAATAAAAGAGTGTCTTATGTAATCTATATCAATTAAAATATAATATTAGAAACATATCTGAGGGGGAGTTGAGGGTTCTTGTAAGCAGGGTGTAAGCATTCGGTCGTTTCGTAAAATTTAAATCTTTACCTATTACTCATTAAAAAATCGATAAATATATTATGTATCTTTTTTTTACCTCATTAAACGTTAATTACTTAAAATTAAGTCGCCTTTAGTTTTAATTAAACGCGCTTTAGTTTTGATTAATCAGGCTTTAGTTCAGAGCTGCAACGTTTACTTTATTTCGAGTTTGAACGCTGGTCTTTGGATGATTAATTTACAACTTTGTATAATGCTATTAATCTGAGTGTTGTGATTTTTTAAGCAAGTAAACACGCTAATAAATACGAATATTTACCAAAACTTTAAACGGATGTTGTAACTTTGTAGTTGGAAGTTCGATAACGTTTGTCACTTTAGTTTGCTCAATAGCAAACAATAAACATTCAATTCACATTATTTTTACAGTATGCGTCCACCTGAAATAGAGAGTTCAACCAAAGAAGAACGACGTGCCTATGTGCTTGAAGCTTGGAGATGCTTGTATGATTGCGAAGCATGTGGTAAATGCCGTATTCTGTGTGGTTTAGATGCCGAGGGTCTTTATGTAGACTACATCGATGGCAAGCGTAGTTATATGGATATAACATTGGCAATACGCAACCGTTCCTTGCGATAATAATGCGATTGAATGCGCAAGTGTGCTGAACTCAGTCATCAATCAAACGTATTCTCATTACGTATGTTATATAGAATATGTATTATGTTTAATAGTGTTAGGTACACAAATAAAAGCAGTGCACGTTTTAAATGACTTGCACTGCTTTATTTTTAGTTGAGATACTCTTTCATAGAAGCACAGCATGGAATTGACGGTCATTAGTATCCTCGTTGGTCAATCTTCTATTACTTCAAAATTATTTAAGGGCATTTCGGTGGATTGTGATATTCGTTATTAGGAAAAGCCCCGATGCTATGATTTAATACCAGATTCGGTTCTTTGCCTGTAATCGTTATCGTATCAAAGCGCATAGGTTGTCTTAAATGCTTCAAGCGAATGTATTCGTTTGCGGCTTGAATTAGGTTTTTCATTTTTTGAGCGTCAACACGCACTAAAGCCTCTTCATGACGCCAACCTATTAATGTTTTAACCTCAACGAAAACGAGTAATCCATAATGTAGCGCAATGATATCAATTTCATGATGGTTTGATTTCCAATTGCGCTCAATCAACGTATAGCCTTTTTGCATTAAAAAACGGCAAGCTAATGTTTCGCCTCTTTGTCCAATTAAGTTATGTTCTGCCATCGAAAATCATTATGTTGTGTTTCTTAAGAACGATTTGTACATTGAGTTTTCGCATTAAGGATCTCGTTGTTATCTTTTTGAAAGAAAGAACTGCTTAACGATATCAGAACATTCTTCTTCCAGAATGCCCATTGTTACGTGAGTTTTCGGATGTAAAGCTTGAGGTGCAAATGCTTGATAACCCCGTTTGGCATCGGGAGCGCCAAACACCAAACGCCCTAATTGCGACCATCCGATAGCACCTGCACACATCACACAAGGTTCAATCGTGACGTATAGTGTGCAATCCTTCAGATACTTTCCACCTAGAAACTCAGAAGCTGCCGTAATGGCTTGCATTTCGGCATGTGCGGTAACATCATGAAGCGTTTCGGTGAGGTTGTGCGCGCGTGCAATAATATTGTTGTTGCACACGACAATAGCACCGATAGGTATTTCGTTTTTCATTAATGCACATTCGGCTTCTTTTAATGCCATGCGCATGTATTTAATGTCGTTTTCGGTTGGGTTGTCGTTAATCATATTGAGCTACGTTTTAGTTTTGCGTAACACCCTTCATTGTTAATGAAATTCTACCACGACTTAGGTCAATGTTAATGATCTTAACCGTGACTTGTTGTTGTAAATTTAGTACTTCTGAAGGTGAAGATATATATTTATTGGAAATTTCAGAGATATGCAGCAATCCTTTTTGCTTGATTCCCAGGTCAATAAAACATCCGAAGTTGGTAATGTTTGACACAACACCTGTCACAATCATACCTTCGTTAAGGTCTTCAATAGACGTTATGTTTTCGTTGTAAACGATGATTTTCTTTTCGCCACGTGGGTCACGTCCTGGTTTTTGCAATTCTTCAAGAATATCGTTAAGCGTTGGCAAACCGATGGTTGGCGTGATGTAACGTTCTAACTGAATTTGCGCTTGTTTTTCTTTTGAGGCGATGAGTTCGGATAATGTGCAACCTAAATCGTCGGCCATATGTTTGACAATGGTGTAGGATTCTGGGTGAACAGCGGTATTATCAAGCGGGTTTTTAGCATTGGGAATACGTAAGAATCCAGCACATTGCTCAAAAATCTTTGCACCCAATCGTGGCACTTTCATTAAGTCATGGCGTGAGTTGAAGCTTCCATTTTCTAAACGATATTGGATGATGTTGTTGGCCAATGTAGGACCTAAGCCAGATACGTAAGTGAGCAAGAATTTACTGGCTGTGTTGACGTTAACACCCACAAGGTTAACGCACTTTTCAATCGTTTGGTCGAGAGCATTTTTTAACAATCCTTGATCAACATCATGTTGATACTGCCCTACCCCAATTGATTTTGGATCAATTTTAACAAGTTCGGCAAGAGGGTCAGACAAACGTCGACCGATACTTACGGCGCCACGCACGGTGACATCGTGGTTGGGAAATTCATCGCGTGCTATGGCTGAAGCAGAATAAATCGAAGCACCATCTTCATTGACCATAAATATTTGAATATTAGTGTCGTGAAGTGATTTTACTAACTCTTCGGTTTCACGCCCAGCAGTGCCATTACCAATGGCTATAGCTTGAATTTTGTATGTTTCAATCCAATCTTTTAATTGACATGAAGCGTGTGCCCATTGTGATTTTGGTGGGTGTGGGTAGATGGTGTCGTTAAAGATCAAGCTACCTTGTTCATCTAAGCACACCACCTTGCATCCGGTTCGGAAACCAGGGTCAATGCCCATGATACGTTTTTGACCCAAAGGCGGCGTTAAAAGCAATTGCTCTAGGTTTTGTGCAAAAACCCGTATTGCCTCCTCATCAGCTTGTTTTTTAAGTATAGAGATAAATTCGGTAGATATAGATGGTTTTAGCAAACGCTTGTATGCATCTTGCATAGCCATTTTAATAAAGGGCTCAGCTTTACCTTTTTGGGGGTATTCAGAGAGCAGAGACAGAACGCAATCGTCCTCATTTTCGGGTTGTATATTCATTTTCAGAAAGCCCTCATTAACTCCGCGCTGAATCGCTAATAACCTATGACCTGAACATCGTTTGCAGTGGGTTGTGTAATTAAAGTAATCTTGGAATTTGCTTGCCTCTTCTTCTTTTCCTTTTACAACCTTTGATGTGATGATTGCTGATGTTTTAAAATGCTTTCTCAGTTTGTTCCTGACCTTCTCATTTTCGTTGATTTGTTCAGCTATGATGTCTTTGGCACCCTCCAGGGCTTCTTTAATTGAACAGACTTCTTCATTGAGATATTTTTCAGCAAGAACTTCTGGATTTTGGAAAGGATTGAGCAGAATGTTATTAGCGAGTGCGCCTAACCCCTTTCGGCGTGCTTCTTCTGCTTTTGTCTTACGCTTGGGCTTAAAGGGAAGGTATATGTCCTCAAGTTCGGTTAAATTCCAGCAATTATCTATGCGTTGTTTTAATTCGTCAGTTAATTTTCCTTGCTCTTCAATCGCATTGATTACGAAATCACGACGGTGAAGAAATTCAGTGTACTTTGTTTTATGTTTGAGGACATCTGCCACTTGAAGTTCGTTCATTTCCCCTGTGGCTTCCTTTCGATATCTTGAAATGAATGGTATTGTTGCTCCCGATTCAAGCAAAGTGAGCGTATTGTCAACATATTTTTCGCTTAGATGGAGTTCTTTAGAAATTAGTTTAGTCAATATATTCATAATCTAATTGTTGTTAGTTTTGAGCAAAATTACGATTAAATGTTGTTTTATGGCACAAAATTTGTAAAATAGTTGTTTTTCTGACACGTGCAAATGCCCTTCAATCGTCAAAAAAAATTAAAGTGTAGTGCTTTTGTGCATCGTCGTTCGGTCATAATTAAAAAAACACGTAAATTTGCATGTAATTTGGATTATAAATTAAAAAACAAATCAACTACAACTATGAATAAGACTTTTCCTAAACTGATTCAAACGATTATTGAAGGTATCCAAGAAAAAAAAGGCCGTGATATTGTGGTGTGCAACCTCACAAAATTCACATCGGCTCCTGCTCAATATTTTGTGGTGTGCACTGGCAATACACCCCAACAAGTTGATGCCATTATAGATTCTGTTGAAAACTTTACAGGCGAGAAAGAGCATGAAAAGCCTTGTCGTATTACAGGCCGAAATAACTCTACATGGGTTGTTGCCGATTATGGCACGGTTATGGTGCACGTTTTGGTGCCCATGGCTCGCGAATTCTATGATATTGAGAATATTTGGGAAGATGCCAAGATTTCAACCATTCCTAATTTAGATTAATTTTTCTCTATGAGCTTACCAAATTCTTCTTTGCCTCAAGGCGAAAATAAGCCCAAGATGCCTCGTTTTAACCTGAATTGGCTTTATATCCTTGTGATTGCAGGTTTAGCGTACATGCTTTATCAAGGTGATGGTTCATCAAGCAGCATTGATAAGGAGGTGACCTATTCGGAATTTAAGCAATACATTAAGGACGGCTATTCCAATGATATTGTTGTGAATAAAACGGACGGTGTTGTTGTTGCTGTTGTACAAGGAAAATATATTCAAAAAGTATTTAATTCAAATACAGAACGCACTGGTAAACACCCAACGATTACGGCTCGGTATCCGAGCGCTGATAAGGTTGATGGATATTTAGAGCAAATCAATTATGCAGGTAAACTTAAGTATGAAGAAAGTAATGGTTTCTTTATGAGTTTGCTGGGCAGTCTGCTTCCCATCTTTTTGCTTGTTGGCTTGTGGTATTTAATTATGCGCCGTGTGAGCGGAGGCGGTGGTGCCTCGGGTGGCGGTATTTTTAGTGTAGGCAAAAGCCGCGCTCAGCTTTTTGACAAAGGTTCAGCCGAAAAGCACATTACTTTTGATGATGTGGCTGGCCAAGAAGGTCCCAAGCAAGAAGTGAAGGAAATAGTAGATTTTTTAAAGAATCCCCAGAAGTACACGGAACTTGGTGGTAAAATTCCCAAGGGCGCTTTACTTGTTGGTCCTCCGGGTACGGGAAAAACACTTTTGGCCAAGGCGGTTGCAGGCGAAGCTGATGTTCCATTCTTCTCATTAGCAGGTAGCGATTTTGTAGAAATGTTTGTGGGTGTCGGTGCTAGTCGCGTGCGCGATTTGTTTGCCAAGGCTAAGGTGAAAGCTCCTTGTATAATATTCATTGATGAAATTGATGCTATCGGTAAGGCCAGAGGTAAAAACCCCTCATTTAATCAAAATGACGAACGTGAAAGCACTTTAAATCAGCTTCTCACCGAGATGGATGGATTTGGCAATAATTCGGGTGTGATCATTCTTGCTGCAACCAACCGCGTTGAGATTCTTGATGAAGCCCTTCTTCGTGCTGGACGTTTTGATCGTCAAATCCATGTAGAACTTCCTGATTTGCAAGAGCGTATTGCTATATTTGGCGTACATTTGCGTCCATTGAAAAAAGAAGAAAATTTAGATATTGACTTCTTGGCGCGTCAAACGCCTGGCTTCTCAGGAGCAGACATTGCTAACGTATGTAATGAAGCGGCGCTCATTGCGGCACGTCACAATAAGAACGTGGTGTCGAAGCAGGATTTCCTGGATGCGGTTGACCGAATCATTGGCGGTTTGGAAAAGAAAACGCGTGTGATGACGCTCAACGAGAAGCGTACTATCGCTATTCACGAAGCTGGCCATGCCAGTGTGTCATGGCTTCTTGAACATGCTAACCCCTTGGTTAAGGTAACAATCGTGCCGCGCGGACAAGCTTTAGGTGCCGCTTGGTATCTTCCAGAAGAGCGAACGATAACCACCAAGAATCAAATGCTTGATGAGCTTTGTGCAACATTAGGCGGTCGAGCTGCCGAAGAACTCTTTACGGGCAACATCTCTTCAGGAGCGTTAAACGACCTTGAGACGGTCACAAAACGAGCTTATGGCATGGTGGCTTATTTAGGCATGAGCGATTCGTTGTACAACCTCTGCTATTACAACAATCAAGAATACGGCTTCACCAAACCATATTCAGAGCGCACGTCTGAAAAAATTGATGAAGAGGTTAGAAAACTCATTAACGAACAATACGAGCGTGCTAAAAAGATATTGACTGAAAACGCTGATAAGCACAAGGCTTTAGCTCAAAAACTTTGCGAAAAGGAAGTTATTTTCAGCGACGATGTTGAAGCCATCTTCGGCAAGCGACCTTGGAAGAGCAGAGCTGACGAGATTTTAGAAGCTCAGGCGCCCACAGAGGAAGAACAACCCATTACAGAGCGCACAGACGAACTGGAAGCCGTGAAGCAACTCATTGAAGCTGAGCGCCAGCAAGGTTCTGAAAATAGTAATTCATAAGAACGTATGTTATTGTAAGATTAAAATTTATGAGAAATTTCATTATACGCACAATCACGGGATTGCTCTTTGCTGGTGTGCTGGTGTTTTGCATTATTCACTCCCCTTTCACGCTAATTGCACTCTTTAGTGTGGTTTGTGCTTTAACTATCTTTGAATTTTCATCCTTAGTTAACAAACACGCCAACGCTTCGGTGAATGCACTTATTAGTTCTGTGGCTGGTTTTTATTTGGTGTGTGCCGTAGGCGGTTTGGCTTTAGGTTACACATCAGCCAAGGAGCTTGCACCTTACTTACTGACAATGATTTATTTGTTGATCAGCGAACTGTATCGTCGTGCAGAAAATCCACTTAAAAATTGGGCCTATGCCTTTGCTTCGCAAATTTATATAGCTTTGCCTTTTTCTTTATTGATCATTACTGGCGTAAGCTACGATGCTTACAATGACATGATTCAATATGAATGGATTATGCCCATGTCGGTGTTTGTATTTCTATGGTTGAGCGATTCTGGTGCTTACCTTTGCGGTTCGTTATTAAGTCGCTATTTCCCCGCTAAGTTATTTCCGCGTGTGTCGCCCGCAAAATCATGGGTAGGTAGTATCGGTGGATGTTTGTTATGTGTGCTCAGTGCTGTAGCTATTCACCACTATTTCCCACAAATGATGAATTTGTGGCAATGGATAGGTATGGCGGTTGTGGTTTGCGTCTCAGGCACGTATGGTGACTTAATTGAAAGCCTTTTAAAGCGCCAATTAGGCATTAAGGACAGCGGACATATTCTCCCAGGCCATGGAGGTTTTCTTGATCGCTTTGATTCGTCGTTATTGGCAATTCCATCGGTTGTTATTTATCTTTATTGCATTAACGTATTTTAATTTGTACTTATTTTATGAGGGGATGCCGAATGTAAAGCATCTCCTCATTATTATTTATATATGGTTAGTTTAACTCATCTATTCAGGGTTAAGGTATTCGCGTATTAACTATTGTTAAATAAAAGCACTTATGAGCATAAGCATTATTGTTAGTCAAGTTTATCAAAACAAATCATGAGGCTTTGAAAAGCACTCTAAAAGTATAAAAATCTGTATTTTATCGTTGGTTTTAGCTTTATCTTCACTTTTTTTTTCTAATTTTGTGGCGAATTAAACACAAATAACTTTAATGACTACAACTAAACACATTCCCACAATTATTTTTGAAACCAGTTGGGAAGTTTGTAATAAGGTGGGTGGTATCTACACTGTACTCTCTTCGCGTGCTAAAACGCTTCAAGATACCCACACCGACAAAGTATTTTTTATAGGCCCCGATGTGTGGCAGGAAAAAGAAAATCAACTTTTTAAGGAAAACAAGCGACTTCTTACGAAATGGAAGAAAGCAGCTGCTGATGCAGGCATCAACGTGCGTATCGGACGTTGGAACGTACCTGGTCAGCCTATTGCTGTTCTTGTAGATTTCCAACCATTCTTTGAACTTAAGAATGAAATCTATGCAGAAGCTTGGAATGAATTTCATGTTGATTCTTTGCATGCTTATGGCGATTACGATGAAGCTTCAATGTTCTCTTATGCCGCAGGTCGCTTTGTGCAAGCCGTTGTTGAAGCAGGATTATTGAAAGGTGAAAGCATCGTATATCAAGCGCATGAGTGGATGTCAGGATTAGGCATGTTGTTCTTAAAGAAAGCATGTGCTGATGTTGCGACGATTTTCACCACACACGCTACAAGTATCGGCCGTTCTATAGCGGGTAATAACAAGTTGCTTTACAAGTATTTCGGTGGTTATAATGGCGACCAAATGGCTGCTGAGCTTTCAATGGAAGCGAAGCATAGCATTGAAAAGCAAAGTGCGCATCGTGCAGATTGCTTCACAACCGTAAGCACCTTCACTGACCAGGAATGCAAGCAATTGCTTGACAAGCCAGCTGACGTGGTACTCCCTAATGGCTTTGAAAACGATTTCGTGCCTCAAGGTGCAGCATTCACTAAGAAGCGTAAGGAAGCACGTAAGTGCATTCTCAACGTTGCGAGCCAGCTTATTGGCGAAGTTTTGAGCGACGACACACTTATTGTAAGTACATCAGGACGTAATGACTTCCGTTGCAAGGGTTTTGATGTTTATCTTGAAGCCTTGGCACAACTAAACGCACGCATGAAAAACTTAGCAGGATGCGAAGACGATGTTGTATCAAGCAAAGTGTTAGCGCTTATTGAAGTGCCTTGTTGGATGAAAGAACCCCGCCAAGACCTTGTTGAACGTTTGAATGCAAAAGCAAAAAATATTGGCGAAGGACTTCCCAATCCAATGATTACACACGATCTTTTCAATCTCAACGAAGATCGTATTTTGTGCTTAATCAAAAATCTTGGTTTGTGGAACACGAAGAATGATCCCGTCAAGGTGGTTCTCGTGCCTTGCTATCTAGAAGGCAATGACGGCATCTTTAATATGCCCTACTATGACCTTCTTACTGCCAACGACCTTTGCATCTATCCTTCATATTATGAGCCATGGGGCTACACACCACTCGAAAGCTGTGCGTTCAAAGCTCCCTGTATCACGACCGACCTCTCTGGCTTTGGTCAGTGGGTAAATGATGTGCTTGGCTACCAAGGCGAACTCTCTGATGGTGTTAAGGTGATTCATCGCGATGACGACAACTACTTCGAAGTGGCACGCGAAATCTGCGAAACCATTGAAATGATGACACAAATGCCTAAGGCATCGCGCACTGCTATTTGCAAAAAAGCTGCCGCACTTGCAGATAAAGCTCAATGGAAGAACTTTATCAAGCACTACTACGAAGCCTACGACTTCGCTTTGAAAAACAAGTAAAGATTAGCTAGGGATTAAGGGGGATATAAGTGATCCGTAATTCTGCCGACTTTAAGAATTATAAAGACCTTAAAGACCTTTTCCCGCCTCTCAATAATAGAAACAATTTTTATTGATCAATAAAAAACAACATGAAAGTAAAACTTAGCAACTCTAATCAGCCTTCATGGAAGATGGTGAGCGTTAAGAGCCACCTCCCTAAAGAGCTGAACGTTCTTGACGAAATTGCCCACAACCTTTGGTGGTCATGGAATCAAGAAGCTGTTGAACTCTTCGACAGCATCGACCACAAGCTTTGGCACAAGTGTGGTAAGAACCCCGTAGAACTTCTCGCTCGCGTTTCTTACGAACGCCTCGAAGAACTTGCAGCTGACAAGGTAATGCTCGCTGCTATCGAGAAGGTTTACAAAAACTTCCGTGCATATATGGACGTGAAGCCTAACGCAAAGCGTGCAAGCGTGGCTTACTTCTGCATGGAATACGGTCTCAACTCAGTACTCAAGATTTATTCTGGTGGCCTCGGTGTACTCGCAGGTGACTACATCAAGGAAGCATCTGACTCTAACGTTGATATGTGTGCAGTTGGTTTCCTTTATCGTCACGGCTACTTCACTCAGACACTCTCAATGGAAGGTCAGCAAATCGCTAACTACGACGCTCAAAACTTTGACCGTCTCCCCATTGAAAAGGAACTCGATAAGGACGGCAACCAAGTTGTTGTTGCTGTACCCTACCCTGGCTACACTGTATATGCAAGCGTATGGCGCGTTAACGTAGGTCGTGTAAAGCTCTACCTCCTCGACACCGACAACGGCATGAACTCACAATTTGATGCGGGCATCACTTCTGCGCTCTATGGTGGCGACTGGGAAAACCGTATCAAGCAGGAATACCTCCTCGGTGTGGGTGGTATGTTGATGCTTCAAAAGCTCGGCATCACTAAGGACGTTTACCATTGCAACGAAGGTCACGCAGCACTCTGTAATGCACAACGCCTCGTTGACTATGTTGCAACAGGTCTTTCTTTCGGTGAAGCGCTCGAACTTGTTAAGGCTTCTTCGCTCTACACCGTTCACACTCCCGTACCTGCTGGTCACGACTACTTCGAAGAAGGCCTCTTCCGCAAGTACATGGATTCATTCTCTGGTAAGCTCGGCATCTCTTGGGACGACTTCATGGGCCTCGGCCGTATGAACCCCGAAGACAAGAACGAAAAGTTCTCAATGTCAGTATTCTGCTGTAAGACATGTCAGGAAATCAACGGTGTGAGCTGGC
>JAGBYN010000050.1 GCA_017628775.1 Bacteroidaceae bacterium
CATAAACAAGATTGACATGAGCGTCGATCAGGTACTTGAAACCGCAAAAACTATTACCACAATAAGAGTTAGACTACCAGAACATGGAAGCTTCTTTACCAAAACACTCTTCTTGACAGATAAACACCTTGCAATAAGACCACTTTTTGAGAAGGCAGAATGCATTTCTTAATTTGGGTGGCGCATTGACGAAGTCAGGAAAAAGGTTCAGTTTAGATTTCCACTCCTTGTTGGAAACTAAGCTGAACCTTCTTTTTAATTGTTAATGGATGAAGAAGTGAATGATTACATCTTTAAACACATATTTTGTTTCACCCTATTCACTTCGTCAATGCCCTTAAGTGCTTCTACAATTTTAAAGGCAAAATCAAATGTGCATCCTGGAGCTTTTGCAGTAATAATATTAGCATCCACTACCACTCCGTCATTAACGTAATTGGCGTTATGCTCTATTTGCTCTGTGCCTGGATATGAAGTGGCACGTTTGCCATTCAATAAGCCACAACTACCTAAAACAACAGCTGGCGAAGCACAAATTGCTGCTATATACCCACCTCGCTTTGATTGAACCTTAAGCGTACGGCGAAGTCCCTCATGCATTCGTAAGTTTTCAGCCCCAGGCATGCCACCTGGTAAAATAATGCAATCGCTCATCTCTGTTTCGCCCTTTCTAAAGATAGCATCAGCTTTAACACTAATGCCATGGGCACCCTTAACCATGCGCGCTCCAGAAATAGAAACTGTATTTACCTCTATATTAGCACGGCGCAGAATATCTAATGTCGCTAAAGCCTCAATTTCCTCAAAACCATTAGCAAGAAAAAGATGTACCATAAAGTAAGTGTGTTCATTTTTTTTGTGTGTTCTTTAATAAGCCATTCTACTCCATCAACTGCAATAAATAGGCCTTAACTGTTTTTTCTAACCCCAAATACAAAGCATCGCAAATCAATGCATGACCAATGCTAACTTCCTTAAGTTGAGGAATATTTTGTACAAAATATTTCAAGTTTTCCAAGCTTAAGTCGTGGCCTGCATTTACGTCAAGCTCGTATTCGCAAGCACACTTAGCGGCTAAAACATAGGGTTGTATGGCTTGATCACGGTCTTGCGCATATTGTGCTGCATAAGGTTCTGTGTAAAGTTCTACACGATCTGCACCACACAGTTTGGCATACTTGACCATCTCGCAATCGGGATCAACAAATATGCTCACACGAATATTTACCTCGTGCAATCGCTTCACGATTGAGGTTAAAAAGTCTAAATGTTCTTTAGTGTTCCAACCAGAATTTGAAGTAATTTGATCGGGTTTATCAGGCACGAGTGTCACCTGGTCTGGCTTTACTTCCAGCACCAAATTCATAAAATCATCGCAAGGATAGCCCTCAACGTTGAATTCCGTGTGCAGGAGTGGGCGAAGGGCTCTCACGTCGGCATAGCGAATGTGGCGCTCATCGGGGCGGGGATGTACGGTAATGCCCTGTGCGCCCATGGCTTCCAAATCGAGCGCTGCCTTGATTAAATCGGGATTGTTGCCGCCACGCGCATTTCTGAGCGTTGCAATTTTGTTGATATTAACAGACAATTTTGTCATTATACTATAATTTGTTACTTTTGCGAAATAATTATTTGTTGCAAAAATACAAATTTATTATTTGAAACAGGTTATTTTTTGTTAATATAGGCATGAAAATCGCATTAATTGGGCATATACACCAAGCTGAAAAGAGCAAATATTTGGCAGAGGTGATCAAAAGCTTGCGCAACACGTCAATGACCATCACGGCTGAAACCAATTTTTTGGATTTCATAAAACATGAGTTGGATATTGACGCCGTTGATATAACTCCATTTACGGATGGTAATTTTGAAGCGGACTTTTGTTTGTCGATTGGAGGTGACGGCACCTTCTTAAAAGCGGCTGCCCTGGTGGAGGGGAAGGATATTCCGATATTAGGCATTAATACCGGGCATTTGGGCTTCTTGACAGAGATTTCGCTCAACAATATCAGTGAGGGTTTAAACCTTTTGTATGCCGGCAAATACCGAATTGAGAAGCGCACCACAATCGTTGCGCAAACCAGGAACAATACGCCCATTAGCGACAATCCCTACGCCCTAAACGAAGTGGCCATTCTGAAGCACGACAACTCCTCGCTCATTCACATCAAAGCCAAGATCGACGACGTTTGCTTAAACGACTATGTGGCCGACGGGCTGATCGTAACAACCCCAACGGGCTCAACGGGCTATTCGCTTTCGGTGGGCGGACCGATCCTGGCACCAACCTCGCGCACCCTTTGCTTAAGCCCCGTGGCGTCGCATAGCTTAAACACGCGACCCCTGGTGCTGACCGATGATGTGGAAATAGAGCTCAACATCGAAAGCCGAACCAACAATTTCTTATTGGCGATCGACGGACGAAGTCAGAGCCTGCCCAGCGGAACGCCCATTTACATCAAAAAAGCACCACACACCATTGGCGTGGTGAGATTGGAGCATCAAAACTTCTACGACACGCTGAGAAACAAAATGGGCTGGGGGTTACGACAAAGCCAGGAATAGCATTTCCTAGCCTGCCCCACCCTAATACTTCGGTCTTGAAACTTGGCTAAAAAGCCTTATAATCCAACAACTCATGAACTTTCATAAATCAACCAGGATATTCGACTGGCTTTGGAAAACAAGCAAGGGTTTTCGTAAGCATGCATTTCTAAATATCAGCCTGGGGTTATTTTTAGTGGGAGCCGATCTCTTATTCGTGTGGCTTACGAAATTAACCATAGACATCGCCACAAAGGTGAACCACACCATGGACCTTACCACCTCGATCGTGTTGCTGGCGGGCATCATGCTCACGCAAATAGCCTTAGGCATTGCCCACCGATGGATTACGGCAACGTTAGGCGTTGGGGCGTTGAACCGCATGCAACGCAAGATATACACACAAATCCTCAACACGGATTGGGCGATGCTTAAAAAATTCCATACGGGCGACATCACCAATCGCATACAAAAGGACACCGTTGAGATCACAAAATTCATTGTGGAGCAAGCCCCAAGCTTCATCACCACCATCGCCAAGCTGATAGGGGCGTTCGCCATGCTTTACGTGATGGACAGCCGCCTGGCGATCATCATTTTGTTTCTTCTACCCATCTTCTATTTAATCTCAAGGGTTTTTGTCAAACAATTGCGAAGCATAACGCACCAGGTAAGGCAAACGGAAAGTAAAATCCAAAGCATTTTTCAGGAGTCGCTGCAACACATCCTGGTCATTAAAACGCTCTTGGCAAATCGCCTTATAGTGAACAACGTTGAAAACAACCAACAACAACTTGAAGCGCAGATCAAGCACAAAACGATCTACACGTCGCTCACGGCAACATTGCTCAATTTTGGATTTGCCACAGGTTATTTCGTTTCCTTTGTATGGGGCACGCTTAATCTTTATGAAGGTGCCATAACGTATGGTTCAATGATTGCGTTTATTCAGCTCGTAGGACAAATACAATCGCCGATACGTTCATTAGCGCACTATGTGCCAACGTTTATCAATATAGCGACTTCAGTTGACCGTTTGGATGAACTTCAAAAGATGCCCAAAGTATCGACAGATGAAGAGATCATGGAGGGGCAACTTGGCATTCGCATCGAGCACGTGAGCTTCACCTACGAAGACAACCACCGCCCCACAATCAATGATTTCAGCTTAAACATCAATCCCGGCGAAAAAATTGCGATACTCGGGCAAACCGGAAGTGGGAAGACGACATTGATCCGCTTGCTTTTGGCACTCATTCATCCGAAATCAGGACATATAAGCTTGTACAACCAAAACAATTCGATTCAAATTTCGGCATCCACGAGAATAAACTTTGCCTACCTTCCACAAGGGAACACTTTGATGAGCGGAACGATTTTGGAGAACATGCAAATGGCCAATCCTAAAGCCTCAAAGGAAGAAATCATCAATGCATTAAAAATGGCTCACGCGCATTTTGTGCTGGATTTGCCTAAAGGCCTCAACACCACGTGCGGCGAAGGCGGCCATAGTCTTTCCGAGGGGCAAGCGCAACGCATTTGCATCGCACGCACCATTTTGAGAAATGCACCGATTCTGATTTTTGATGAAGCGACATCTGCCCTTGACGCCGAAACCGAGAAACAAATTATCACGAATCTGGCGCAACACTTTAACCACAAAACAATCCTCTTTATCACCCATCGCCTTGCGCTTCTTGACATATGCGACAAGGTTGTTAATTTGGAACGAATCAAATAAAAACACAAAAAAGGACTCAAAATTACTTGAGCCCTTTTTATTTTGTACATAAATCGCAATTTACGCACTCAAATCAAAATGATTTACTTGAGTGTTACAACGATGTCTTTTTCTACTTCAGAGATTTCTACTTTGTCTTCACGAAGCAACCATCCCAAACCTAAGTAAAGATCCTTTTCAGCCTTAGCCTTAACTTCTTTCTTGAGTTCTTTACCTGTTAACTGACCCTTTTCGCTTAGTGCAGTCCAAATTTTACCAGCAAGTTCACCAGCTTTAGTTACCATAAATAAAAAAATGTTAGTAATTTTGTTTTGTTTTATAAAAAAATCAGTGCAAATATATAAACACACAGGCTTTTGAGTTTATTTAACAATAAAAAAAGAATATTTTTTAGATATTTTATAAATTTTGTTCTATTTTTTGAAAACTAAAGCTTACAAGGTGAATTGCTTTACCCTAAAAAGCACATCATTTCCCTATGCTTTCCATTCTTATTCCCACATACAATTTTGATTGCTCAAAACTCATTGGCGATTTATTGCAACAAGCCGAGGGTTTAAGCTTAAAATATGATGATTTTCAATATGAAATCATCGTTGTTGACGATGCTTCAAGCCATAGAGATGCGACACACGAAATAGCGCAATTGGCTAAAAGCCACGAGGCATTGCAATATGTGTGTTTGGAGACGAACGCCGGTCGCTCGGCCGTAAGAAATTTATTGACAGACTTGGCACACGGCGAATGGATATTAATGCTTGACGATGATGCTGAGGTCATCAAGGATGATTTTTTAGCCCACTATTGGCGATGCCGGACGAAAGCCGATGTTTTGTGTGGCGATTTGATGAACCCCAAAGAGGTCCTGAAGGGACATGAATTACGGTTTAAATATGAATGGGCAGCGATGCCCCAACGCGCGGTAAACGTGCGCAACAAGGCGCCCTATGATCGATTCACAACGTTTAATTTCTTTGCCAAGAAAAGCGTCATTAAAGCCATTGGTTTCAACACCAGCATTAAGGAATACGGATATGAGGACGTGCTTCTCGGTTTGGAATTAAAGGCACGCGGCGCTCGCATCCTGCATCTTGACAATCCGCTCCTGCACTTAGGGATAGATGCCAATGATGTGTTTGTTATGAAAACGGAAGCCTCGCTAAGGTCCTTTGCCACACTGCCCGAGTCTTACAAACAACAAACAAAGCTTGGACGCACATTAAGGAAACTAAACCAATTGAAGCTGAAAGGCCTTGCCGCCGCCCTACTCAAGCCATGGCTCCCCGCTATGAAGCGAAACCTGCTGAGCCACCAACCTAACCTTTTTGTTTTCAAGCTTTACAAGCTTACATTGGCGATAATTCAAAAATAATATAGCGTGTAGATTTGCAACACTTCCTCCGATGCAATGATCTACACGCTATGTTTTTTTATTTTCTGTACTGACTCTTACGATTAAAATTAAACCCTACGTAAAAGTTCAAATAGCTAATAAAGTTTCTGAAATTGAACGATGCTTTCTTATACCCATAACCATAGGTCACAAATGAAGTGCCTGCAAAGTATTTTGAGTTGTTCCACACCAACGCGGCACGCCCTGTAAAATCAATGTTTAACGAGCGCACATCGTTGATGAGCACTTCCTTGTCCCACGGTTCCCCTATGGTTTTCTTATACCCCAAAGCAGGCATAAGCGATATATTCAGCAATAAGTTTTTACAAGGCACCCAATTGTAGGCATAACCAAAACTCACCCCGATGTTGTAATATTTAATGCGATCGGTTTTGAGTTCGGGAAAAAGTCGCTCATTGCCTTGATTGTCAAAGCGCAAATCATAAGGCAAATAGAGATGGTTAAAGTGCATTTTGTGATGGTCGTAGCGCAAACCCAAGATAAACGAACCCGCACTGATGCGTTGCACCGTGCTCTGGGCATAGGCGGCTGGATATGAGAAATGGCGGTTATTGAATACATAGTACACGTTGACCATCGTTGAATACGACTTCATGCCATCAAAATCATAACCATTAAAAGCATCATCTCGAAGCCCATCAAAACCCGAGATATTCCCAATTTTAAAATCAGCCTTGTTTTTGATGTAAATCAAATCGCATCCTACTTTTGCACTATAGAGGGCAAGGTTAAATTCAGTATTTTTCTTAGCTTGACCAAAATTTGAAACGTCCATTGTATAGCCTAAGAACAACCATCTCCAACCAAAATACGGGCCGACTTTAAAGGCTGGTCGGGGCGAAATATTGATACTTTGCAATTGCCCCTTTTCATTTTCCGCCGTAAATCGGTATTGTTGCCAATAGTTAGTGTTTTGCAACATGGCGGCATAATTGTAATAATTGGGCTCGATGTAATTCTTGTCGTATTCGTCCAAATCCTTTACTTTCCGCTTAACGTCCTGCACGACATTCTCTGCCACCCGCTCAATACCTTGCGTAAGGTCGCCCATAAAAGTTGTACTTTTAAGGGTGTCTGGTTCTTGTAAATTGATGGCAGAAAGCTTTCCTGAAATCAAGAATACAAGGGTAAAAGAGTAAAGGAAAGGATTAATTTTCACGTGAATAATTGATTGATTACTTGACTAACTAAGGTTTGGTATGCGTGTTTGGGATTTAGGAATATCACTTGTGCTCCCCTATGACGCCACCGCTTTATGGCTTTAAATTTTACCTAAAATTCTATCGACGACCCAGTTTACGGATGTAGCACTAATTCCATCGCACGAACAAATCGCATTGCCTTGCAAATGCTCCACGACGTTTTGAATTAAGGGCAATTGCACGTAAGGCGGATTAGGAATAATTAATTCCGAGGTGCCTTCTTCGGTATGCAACAAAATGGGTTGATAGGTGAATACCGAAAAACTTAAAGAACCCTTGTCGCCAATAATTTGCACACGATCCTCTCGTGCTGACTCATGCGCCACAAAGCACCAACTGCCCGACCCTGGCACGCCATTCGCAAAGCGGAAGCATCCACTCACGCTATCTTCTGTTTCGTACAATCCTCCTCGATTGGCGGTATAGCCCTCTGCTTCAATAATCGGTCCAAACATCTGCTGAAGCAAGTCAATCTGGTGTGGAGCCAAATCGTAGAAATAACCTCCTCCCGCTATATCGGCTTGTACGCGCCAAGGCAAGTTTTTTGAATTATAGTCCAAATCGCGTGGCGGTACGGCAAAACGGATCTGTACGTTAATCACATTTCCAATTCGCCCTTCATCTACCATTTGCTTAACTTTTTTGAAGTAATCCAAATATCTACGGTAGTATGCCACGAAACAGGGCACGCCACACTTTTCGGAAATACGATTTACGCGGCAACAATCCTCATAATTGGCCGCCATTGGCTTGTCAATATAAACCGGTTTGCCGGCTTTCATGGCCATAATCGCAAAGGTGGCATGCGTAGAGGGCGGCGTGGCAATATAAACGGCATTGACGAGTGGATCGTCAAGCAATGCTTGCGCATCTGTGTACCAATGCTTGATGTGATGACGTTCGGCATACGACTTTGCCTTTTCTGCGCTTCGACTCATCACCGCCACAACATTGGAGCCGCTCACCATTGAGAACGCCGGGCCGCTTTTTTTCTCTGTCACTTCACCACAACCGATGAATCCCCAATTGATTGTTTTCATTGTTTTATTATTTATCAAAAAAACTCAAATTATTTTAGCGAGCGATATTCAGGAAATTATTATCGCTTGGATATATTGAATAAGAAGCATTCGGTTGAGGCATTTCGTTGGTCATTTCCGAATCATTTAATCGCCATTGCGAAAAGAAACATGCGGCGAGTATCACCTCCGAATCGCTTTGCTGATTCATGAAGGATTGTACCGTTGCGAAATAAGCTTCCCTGTTGTTGGTGTCGCTTCCCTCAAATCGAAACATCTTGTTTCTCGGATACGCACATGAGGTCACTACCATTGGTTTGTTTAGTTGCTTTGCCATGCGTCCTAATTCATTGAGCAACATTGTGGTGTTCAGGAAAGCGTGCTTCAATCCAAAATGCAAGTTGGTGGGTGCCACCCAACCAAAGTCAATGGGCAAAAGATTAAGCGTGATGAAGTCAATAATCGGTGCGTGTTCCTCTTGTTTGAGTGTATTCTGAGGTTTGTTTTGATGCTTTACCGAGATGGCGATAAGGTGATTCTCGTCCAGGTCGTTTAGTTTCTGGGCTTGAGGTAATGTTTCCACCTCCCAAGCCAAAAGTTCTTTGCGCTTAATGAAGGGTTTTAAATCGTTGATGTCAATGTTTGCATCAATAGTCAAATGCAAATACAAGTCATATTTCTTTGCCCACTTAAACAATTGTGGCAATTGGTCAACGTTTTTGACCTCAACCCGAACGGCATTAAATTGCCAAGCGCTCACGGCCTTAAACATATCCTTGGTGCAATCTTCCATGTTAAGGTTTACGCCAAAAATTGTGATGTCCTTATCGTTGTCAGAAAATCTCCCGTTATTGATCTTCACAAATGCGCCACAAGTTGATGCCATCAGGAACATGATGAGCGATAGCATTATTTTTTTACCCATAGCTTAATACAGATTGAGTTTGTGTGCTCTTGCTTCTTCAATAGATGCGAGCTTTTTAACTTGATGTTGTTGGCGTATCGTGATATACTCTTGTTGCGTTTTTTCACAAAGTTCATTGCGTTCTTTTTCATTCAAGAGTTTTAGCGCTTTGACCGCCAATTGCGATGCATCGTTGGTCCAGCACACCAAACCTTGGTAAAGCGGCGAAAGCTTAAGCGCCGTATGCAATGCTGAGGTTGTGGCGCCGCCCACGAATAAGGGGATGCTCAAGCCTTCTTCCTGAAGTTTGCTTGCCACGTCCTCCATGTGTGCCAAGGAAGGTGTGATCAACCCGCTTAATCCAATCATCATTGGCTTGTGCGCCTTAGCTTGCGCTATAATATCCTGAGTTTTCACCATCACTCCTAAATCAAGGACTTCAAATCCGTTGCAACTTAACACCGTTGCGCAAATATTCTTGCCAATATCGTGCACATCGCCCTCAACGGTAGCTAAGAGCACAAGCGGCTGGTGCGTGGTTTCCTGCTTGTCGCGAGCCATCATCTCGCTTAAGTAAGCAACCACTTGCTTCATGGTTTGGGCTGATTTTAAAATTTGAGGAAGGTACATTTCGCCCGATGCAAATTTCTGCCCGATCTTCTCCATGGTTTTCATCAGTAATTCGGAAATGATCTGAAGTGGCGTAAACACCTTAAGCAAATCCTCAACGGGTTCCAGCACTTGCGAGGTTTGTCCTTTCATCACAAAGTTTTCCAATTGTTCTTGAGGTGAAAGGCTGGTGCTTTCAGGCGTTACGTCTTGCTTTTGAACCACCTTATTGCTTTCCTTGTGCGCCACGCTCCACTCAATCAACTCCGCCGACACGTCGTTGCCCCGAACAATGGCATCGTCCAACAGAGCTTTAAGCGAGGGTTCAATTTGCGTGCTGTTCAACGGTGCCTGTGGATTAATAATTGCCATATCCATGCCTCTTAAGCGCGCTTGCTCAATAAATACGGCATGCATGGCTTGGCGCAATCGATCATTGCCTCTGAATGCAAAGGAGATATTGCTCACCCCTGAAATGATGTGCACGTGCTTGAATTTTTCACGCAGATATTGTGTGGTGTTTAAAAAATCCACGGCATATGCCCGATGCTCTTCGTCGCCTGTGCATATCGCAAAGGTATTAGGGTCGAAGATGATGCGCTCGGGGGGATAATTTAAACCGTCAACCAAGAGTTTGTAAGCACGCTCGCAAATTTCAATTCTTCGCTCGTATGTTGACGCCTGACCTTGTTCATCCGCCGCCATAACCACGATGCTGGCGCCAAAATCATTGGCCTCGGCGGCCCGTTTCAGGAAGATGTCCTCGCCCTCCTTTAATGAGATTGAATTGATGAAGACACGCCCCTGAACTTGACGCAAAGCCGTGCTCACCACCTCCCAATCGGATGAGTCGATCATCACATCAGCCCCCACCAGGAGGGGTTCTGAGGGGAATAAGCGTAGAAACTCGCTCATGCATTGGCGTGCATCAACCATCGGTGCATCAAGATTGACGTCGATGATGTTCGCGCCTTGCGTTATTTGCTGGCAAGCTATGGTCAAGGCATTTTCGTAGTCCTTTTGCTCAATGTAGGTTTTGAACTTTTTAGACCCCCAAACATTGCATCGCTCACCAACGATGTAAAACTCTTGTTTCGGTGCTGAGGACTTATGGGGTTTCGCCTGAGGCTGGGCTTCGTTCTGATCCAGGTAATGGCGCAAAGCGCCTATATGCTCGTCGGTTGTGCCACAACACCCCCCAACGATGTTTAAACGATGCGTTTCTAACACTGCGCTCAACTCCTTGACGAAATCAGCAGCACTTTGCTCATAAGCGCCCATGTCATTGGGCAATCCGGCATTGGGATAAATGGCTATGGCGCATTGTGCCACCTCGTCCAATTGCTTCACATAGGGTTTCATGGCCTTGGGGCCCATACCGCAATTTAAGGACACGACTTGCGGTTTTGCCCACTCTATGGCGCGATAGAACTCGCCAATGGTTTGCCCTGCCAACATGCGTCCCGTGGCATCGCTTAAGGTGATGCTCACCCATACGGGCACTTCCA
>JAGBYN010000051.1 GCA_017628775.1 Bacteroidaceae bacterium
GCCAAGGATGTTACGGTTACGGGTTCGTTCACGGTTAATAAGTATCAAGTTACTTTCGTGATTGGCGAAGAAGTCGTTTATACCGATTCTGTGGCTTACGGTGATGCCATCGCAGAACCAGAGTTTCCAACTAAGGAAGGCTACACGTTCAGCGGATGGCGTGAAATTCCCGAAACGATGCCAGCCAAGGATGTTACGGTTACGGGTTCGTTCACGGTTAATAAGTATCAAGTTACTTTCGTGATTGGCGAAGAAGTCGTTTATACCGATTCTGTGGCTTACGGTGATGCCATCGCAGAACCAGAGCTTCCAACTAAGGAAGGCTACACCTTTAGCGGTTGGCAGAACCTGCCCGAAACGATGCCGGCTAAGGATATTGAGGTGACGGGTAGTTACACCCCCAATAAATATCTGATAACATTCATGGTTGATGATCAGGTGATAAAATCCGATTCATTGCTTTATGGAACTCCGATAGAAGTACCTGACGCACCTGAGAAGGAAGGACACACGTTTATCGGTTGGTCGCCTGAAGTAGAAGCGTATGTATCTGCAAGCGATGTGACATATTATGCGCAGTACGAAGTGAATGTTTATAGCATTACGTACTATCTCAATGACGAGGTGATTTATCAAGAGCAAGTGCCTTATGGTACCCCCATTACGGTCTATACACCCGAGCTCAACGATGGTGAGGTCTTCAATGGATGGGATACGCAAATTCCCAAAACGATGCCTGCTCATGATTTGCACATTTACGGAACCACCACCATCTCTGGTTTGGCTGCTGTCGTTGTGGGCGATACACCTGTGGATGTCTATGCACTTAATGGCAAACTGGTAGCCAAGAGCGTTAAGGCTTCATGGATTCGTACGCACCTCAAGTCAGGTATTTACATCATTAACCGCCAAAAGGTATTGGTGAAGTAAAATATTAAAAACACAGAATCTTCCACGTTATTCAAACGTCAAGATTCTGTGTTTTTTTTGACTGAAATAATCTGTAGTTTAATTTCAAAAACTTGATTATAGTTGAGAGGTGAGAGTTGAGAGATTAGAGAGGAGAGTTGAGAGACTATAGATTATGATTCTCCGTTTTTTTGAGGAGCATCGGCCTGAAGGTCCAGCAAGCACCCAGCCCAGGGCAAGCGAACAGCGTGAGAGACACCCTGGGTGTGATTCAATCGTGGATTGCACCTAAACTATCAGCCAATTGCTCAACGGAACTGGCACCAACGATAACAGAGGTCACCCCTTCGTGGTCCAGCACCCAACGTAAGGCCATCTGCGCCAGGGTTTTTCCTCGTGCTGCGGCTTCTTCATTCAGCGCAGTCAAGTGTTGTTCTAACTCTGGAGTAAGCACTGAGGGTTGAAGCGAAGCTTCTTTGCGCATGCGTGAATCCTGAGGAATGCCATTCAGATATCGATTGGTGAGTAAACCCTGTGCTAATGGTGAGAAAGAAACAAAACCGACGCCTGCATCATGAACGGCCTTGAGGACGCCTGATGTCACCACCTCTTGATCAAGCATATTAAGGCGCCCCTGATAACACAGGCAACGCACATGATGTTCCTGTAAATATTTCAAGCCAAACAATGTGGCTTCAAGTGGCCAACGCGAAATGCCAACGTATAAAGCCTTGCCCATCTTCACAATGTCCACCAAAGCTTGTAAGGTTTCTTCAAGTGGGGTGAGCGGATCATAACGATGGATATAGAACAGGTCAACGTAGGATAGGTTCATGCGTTTTAAACTTTGGTCCAAACTTGCCATGAGCGATTTCCTGGAGCCCCAATTTCCATATGGTCCGTTCCACATTTCATAACCAGCCTTTGTGGAAATGAAAAGTTCATCACGATAGGGGGCAAACGATGTTTTAATGATTTGTCCGAAACGCTCTTCTGCAGCTCCTGGAGGCGGTCCGTAATTGTTGGCTAAGTCAAAGTGCGTAATGCCATGGTCGAAGGCATAGTGCAATAACTCACGAGCTTGGGAACTGTCAGCTTTTTCGCCAAAGTTCTTCCATAAGCCAAGCGACACTTGAGGGAGCAGGATGCCGCTATTGCCGCAACGGCGGTAAAATGAGTCGTCGCAGTATCGTGTGGTTGAAGCGGTGTAGTTGTTCATGATGAATGATTTATAGAGGTTTATGTCTGTACTTAAGCCGTAGCCAATCGTGAAAACCTGGTGGCCATGATTCACGACCTCTTCTACAGTCCAAAATACGGATCATATCAACGGAGTAAAAATCGTTTTAATGGGACAAAGTTAAATAAATGTCATCATATAACCCCTTCTATGGGTGTTAAAAAAGTTATTGCTGTCCGATAAAGTTATTGAGAAGTAACGGCCTGAAAGGCCACTAAGCACCCAGCCCAGGGCAACGCCCTGGGTCTAAGGATATTTGGAGTTGCGCCCTGTAGGGGCAAAAGCACTGAACCTAAAGTCCTTATCATTGCTTTTGCTCTTTCAGAGCGCAATTCTCGACTGCAACAACACCCAGGGCGTTGCCCTGGGCTAATGGCTTTATCCCCTTTCAGGGGAATTATCCAAGTTGTGGGGCTTATACTAATCGCACAACTTTATATTCACAGAGTTAGAGGGGTTTACCGGACAGTAATATAAAAAAGTAAATGGAAGTTCTGCTGGCTTCCATCGATCTACAGCTTCTGTAGTTTCTATTCTCCCATAAAGCCGCATGACAACCCATTTCAACTCGTTCGCTACGTCCCAACTTAAAATAAATTAACACGAAACACTTTAGTGAAATAAAATAAAATTGTACATTTGCCACCGATTTTGCAAAAAATCGTCTTTTTTACTGAAAATCATCGTTATAAACACAAATAAACAATGGAAAAACTTTCTTACGCTTTAGGTATGATTATTGGTCATAACCTTAAAGGCATGAATATCGAAGGACTTAACACTCAGGAATTTGCACAGGCAGTGGCTGATGTGATTGATGGAAAAGAAACACGTTTGGGCGATATGGAAGCTCAAACACTCGTGCAAAAGTATATGCAGGAAAAGGAAGCTGAGCAAAGCAAGGCTCTTCGCGCTGAAGGCGAAGCATTCCTAGCAGAGAACGCCAAGAAGGATGATGTTGTGGTATTGCCCAGCGGTTTGCAGTACACTGTGCTTGCTGAAGGTAATGATAAGAAACCTTCTGCAACCGACAATGTGAAGTGCCACTACGAAGGACGCCTCATTAACGGCACAGTGTTCGACAGCAGTTACAAGCGTGGCGAACCCGCAGTATTCCCCTTGAACGGTGTAATCGCTGGTTGGACCGAAGGTGTTCAACTCATGGGCGAAGGTGCGAAGTTCCGCTTCTTCATCCCTTATCACCTTGCCTATGGTGAGCGTGGTGCAGGTCAAAGCATTCCTCCTTATGCAGCCCTCATCTTTGATGTTGAGTTGATCGAAGTTATGGCTTAGTGAAATTAGTAAAATCTACAAAAAACAAACAATATGAAAAAATCTATTCTTCTCGCTGCTGTTGTAGCAGCAGGTTCACTCTTTACTTCATGTAATGGTGGCGCAGGTTCTTCAGACTTGAAGACTGATGTTGACACAATCACTTATGAATTGGGTATGGCTGCTTCGCCAGGCGAATTCCTCGTTAGTTACTTGCAACGCATGGGTTGTGATTCAACAGATGTTGCTGAATACCTCAAGGGTTTCAAGGATGGTATGAAGACCGACGATTCTAAGACAGCCTACAACCTCGGTATGCAACACGGTATGCAAACAAAGACTCAGATGTTGGCTAATGTCGCACAACAAGTGTTTGGCGAAGGTTCTGCTGAAAAGCTCAACGACCGTGTGTTCCTCCAAGCGTTTATCGATCAAATTGAAGGCAACACTAAGCTTTTTGTGGACACTGTTAAGGTAACTCAGCAAATGGCTCAGATGGATGTTCAACAACGCATCGAAAAGCGTGTTGAAGAACGCGAAGCTTTGGAATACGCTCCAAACCTCCAGGCTGGTCAGGACTTCCTCGCTGCTAAGGCTCAGGAAGAAGGTGTTGTGGCATTGGCTAACGGTGTACTTTACAAGGAAATCAAGGCTGGTAAGGTAAACGGCAAGAAGCCTGCGCTCACAGATAAGATTAAGGTGGCTTACAAGGGTACACTCATCGATGGTACTGAATTCGATAGCAGCAATGAAGTGGAATTCCCCCTCAACAATATGATTGAAGGTTGGAAGATTGCTATCCCTGAAATGACTGAAGGCAGTAAGTGGGAAATCTACATTCCTCAAGAATTGGCATACGGCAAGCGTGGTTCTATGCCTACCATCAAGCCTTACTCTGCTTTGATCTTCGAAGTAGAACTCTTTGAAATCGTTACAGATAAGAAAAAGAAGTAATAAGCCATAAAAAACGTGGAGCATGCTCCACGTTTTTTTTAGTTCAAGAACGGTTCAAGAACGGTTTGAGAACGGTTCGAGAAGTTCTGAGGAGTTCAAAGAGTTCTGAGGAAAAAGGGCGGGCTGAAGGCCCAACCTGCTCCCAGCCCAGGGCAGAGCGAACGCAGTGAGCGACACCCTGGGTATACAGGCCGCATGGTTTCCGCTCTGTAAGAGCAAAAGCATTTCCGATTCGCCCAACTTTCGTAAAACAAAAGTTTTTGCCCATTCAGGGCGCCATCCGGGGTTGTCTTCAACCTAGGGTGCCGCTCGCTATGCTCGCTTGCCCTGGGCTGTTAGCTATTGCCCTCTTCGGGGCGTTAACCATCCGGACTGCAAATCTGCTTTTTCCTTAAAAGGGCGGGCTGAAGGCCCAGTGAGCACCCAGCCCAGGGCAAGCGAGCGCAGTGAGCGACACCCTGGGTGTGATCCAGAGGATGAGTCCGCCCTGAATGGGCAAAAGCTTTAAACCCAGGCTATGCGAATGCTGTGAACTGCATTTAGCCAAGCGCCTCCCCCCAAAAAATAGCGGGCACCAATATTTGTATAATGTCTGAATCAGGAGTTAAATCCAGAGTATTTTATCGTCATTTAAGAACAAAGCCGAATGGTACGCCCTGAAGGGGCATCAGCTATTAGCCCAGGGTAAGTGACCGTAGGGAACGGCACCCTGGGTGGGGGTATCCCGGA
>JAGBYN010000003.1 GCA_017628775.1 Bacteroidaceae bacterium
AAGCCATTGCCGGCATGATGGAATTGGCAACGGCAATCACTGCATTCGGCAACACCAACCCCACATCCTATTTCCGCTTAGTACCTCACCAGGAAGCGCCTACGAATGTATGCTGGGGCGATCGCAACCGTTCTGTACTTGTACGCGTTCCACTCGGCTGGGCTGCAAAGAGTGATATGTGCAGCATTGCCAATCCCTTGGAAAAGGAAAGCCAGTACGACACCACACAAAAGCAAACTGTGGAAATGCGTTCACCAGATGGTTCTGCCGACATTTACCAACTCATGGCAGGTCTTGCCGTAGCATGCCGACATGGTTTCGAACTCCCCAATGCCTTAGAAATAGCAGAACGTACATACGTTAATGTCAACATTCACCAAAAGGAAAATGCCGACAAACTCAACGGCCTTGCACAACTCCCTGATAGCTGTGTAGCCTCAGCTGATTGTCTTGAAGCAACACGCGCTATTTTTGAAAAGCACAATGTATTCAGTCCTGCTATGATCGATGGCATCCTGTCTCAACTACGCGCTTGTAATGACTTAACACTCCGCGCAGACATAGGCAACAATCAGGAAGAAATGCTCAAGCTTGTACAAAGACATTTCCATTGCGGATAAACTTTGCATCAATCCACACTTAAACAACCTTATTTCCTTATGAGTTGAAATAAGTGTCAAGCAACATACTTAATAACAAATAAAGAGAGGATGTGTCGAATATTTATTTTTTGACACATCCTCGCTTGTATGCTATAGATGAAAGTATAAAAATATTTAACAGAAAACAAAAACAGAAATCCAGGAAGAAAGGATTCAAACCTGTTAAATTTAAAAACTAAAAGCTTTGCACGCAACATTAAACTTTTATGGTCAATATGCGCTCACCTATCAATGGTGACAGTTTCTGTTTAAGCATATTTAAATCCATAAATTCCTTCATATTTTTTTGCATCATCTCTGAATCTTGTTGCACTTCAGGAATATTCATCTGCTCCAGCAACTCCTTCTGTCTTGACTCAACAATACTGAATTTGAATTCATTCAACAACCTCGAAACGATTTCCACCAAACGTTCCTCGTCAGGCTTGTGCATTTCTTTTTGCCTAAAAGAAAGTTCATAATTATCATCAGCCATCTGTGCTGCAATCTGCTGTATTTGGGGATTCTCATTATTTAGAAAATAATGCATCGTAGACTGCACTCCCTCAGATGGCTGCAACACTGCTGCTAAATCCAAAATTTCTTGATATATATTCTTAGAGAATTGAATGCCATCGTCCCTTAAATTAGCTTGAATAAACGTAGCTACCGTCCATAGATACTTTTCACCATTCTCTGCCTCATCTTCAAACAAAGATGAAGAACCATGCCTTATCACAATTTTCAGCAATTCACTCTCAATTGCATTCATGCCATCAAGCGTGAGTGGTTTTTCAGTTTTTTCAGCTTGCACATTTAATGCAGTCTCTGTCTGACGCGCAGCTTCAAAAGTACCCTTTATCTTTTGAATTTCTTCATAAACCTCTGTGGCAATAATCTGTTCTTGAATTCCCACTTGCTTAGCACACTGACTCACAAAAGCCTGTTGTGTAATCCGATCTGGAATTACCGCTATACTCTTCACAATTTCCCTGATTGCCTCTGATCGTTTTTGTGCATCACCTTCAACATCCTTCAACAAAAGATTCGTTTTAAACTGTATAAAATCCACCTCATGGCTTTCTATATACTCTAAAAACGATTTTGAATTTTGTTTTTTAGAAAAGCTATCTGGATCTTCTCCTGCAGGTAATAATAAAACATGAACATTCAGTCCTTCCGCCAAAAGCATATCAATACCACGTAAAGAAGCTTTAATACCCGCAGCATCGCCATCATAAAGCACAGTCACATTCTTCGTAAATCTATGCAACAAACGGATCTGCCCTTTCGTTAACGAAGTTCCTGAGCTTGCTACCACGTTTTCTATTCCCACTTGGTGCATTGATATCACGTCTGTATAGCCCTCCACTAAATAGCACTTCAAATTCTTAGAAATCGCATGTTTAGCCTGAAATAAACCATAAAGTTCCGAACTCTTATCATAAATTTCAGACTCTGGAGAATTCACATACTTTCCTACATGTTGTTGCTTAGCATCATGGCCTAAAATACGTCCCCCAAAACCTACTACTCGCCCTGCTATTGTGTGAATTGGGAAAATAACACGTCCTGCAAATCTATCATAAAGATTCCCCTGCTCTGTTTTAAACGACAAACCTGTTTTTAACAAAAAATCCTCACCAAAACCACGATTAAGCGCTTCTTGACTCATTGTATCCTTACCAGGCAAACAATACCCAAGGTGAAACTTTTTTATAATGTCATCACGAAAGCCACGCGATCTAAAGTAAGCCATACCAATTGCATTGCCGTCTACACTTTCATGCAGCACATTTTGAAAATAATCATCAGCCCATTGATTCAAAGCAAACATAGATTCCCTTACAGAAGCCATTTGCTTATCTTTATCTGTAAGTTCACGTTCCTCTATATGAATACCATACTTTTTTGCAATCCACCTCAAGGCTTCCGGATAAGTCATTTGCTCATGTTGCATCACAAATGTCACCGCATCACCGCCTTTTCCGCACGAAAAACATTTAAATAATTGTTTTGCCGGACTGACTACAAACGAAGGCGTACGCTCATCATGAAAGGGGCAAAGGCCCTTGTAATTGGCTCCTGCCTTTTTAAGCGACACAAAATCCTTTACAATATCATATATATCTGCCGCACTTCTAATTTTATCAATTGTATATTGGTCTATCATACATGCAAAATTACTACAATATTCATAAACGTCATTTAAATAATAAAAATTTTAAAGAATATTTGTATCTTTGCACGAAATTTGCACTTCTTCTTGAAAAGAAGTATTTTATAACTATAAAACACTGTATATAAATATGAATATCAGTTATAAGTGGCTGAAAGAATACGTTGACGTAAACCTTTCAGCAGAAGAAATTGCCGTAGCGCTCACTTCTATTGGTTTGGAAGTTGGTGGTGTGGAAGAAGTCCAGGCAATTAAGGGTGGACTTGAAGGTCTCGTTGTAGGTCATGTCCTTAGCATGGAAGTACACCCCAATTCTGACCACATGCACATCTGCCAAGTAGATCTTGGTCAGGGCGAACCCGTACAAATCGTATGCGGTGCGGCAAATGTTGACGCCGGTCAAAAGGTAATCGTGGCTACGTTGGGCACAAAGCTCTACTCTGGCGATGAATGCTTCACCATCAAACGCTCAAAGCTTCGCGGCGTTGAAAGTCTCGGTATGATTTGCGCGGAAGACGAAATCGGCGTAGGCACCAGCCACGACGGTATCATCGTACTCCCTGAAGATACACCCGTAGGTATGAAGGCGGCTGACTACTTCAACATCCAGAGCGACTGGCTCATCGAAGTGGACATTACCCCCAACCGCGCCGACGCATGTTCTCACTGGGGCGTAGCGCGCGACCTTTATGCGTGGCTCGTTCGCAACGGTTACGAAACAAAGTTGCACCGCCCATCGGTTGACGATTTCAAGGTAGATAACAATAACTTGCCCATCGCTATTGAAGTTGAAAATACAGAAGCATGTCCCCGCTACTGTGCCGTTACAATCAGCGGTGTCGAAGTGAAGGAAAGTCCCGAATGGTTGAAGGAAAAACTCGAAATTATCGGTCTTCGTCCCATTAATAATATCGTGGACATCACCAATTATATTATGATGGCTTATGGTCAGCCCCTCCACTGCTTCGATGCTGATATGATTGAAGGTAGCAAGGTGGTTGTGAAGTCAATGCCCGCAGGTACGCCCTTCGTTACGCTCGACGGTGTAGACCACAAACTCTCTGACCGCGACCTCGCCATCTGCAATGCCGTAGCGCCCATGTGTATTGCAGGCGTATTTGGCGGTAAGGGTTCGGG
>JAGBYN010000052.1 GCA_017628775.1 Bacteroidaceae bacterium
CCAAATTTTTACTACATCAAACCAAATTTTAACGACATCAAACCAAATTTCGCAATATTTTTGATCCTTTTGACACGAAAAAAGGGGGCTTTGAGGCCCCCTTCTACTTTCTACACAAATTTACTATGTTTCTCTTCGAAATCCAAATTTACGATTTCGTGCCAAAACCCGAAAGGATCAACGCCTTTTTCAAAAACTTTACAAAATGAAACTTTTTTGATCCTTTTTCTGACATTTTGATATTTTTGCCTTTTTGCAAAATGTACAAAAATTGTTACAAAACTTTGTACTAAAAATCCATTGGAGTGGGATTTTATAGACCCTATAGGAGTTATAGATGCCACAGGATTTTTATAGAAACAATAGATTCTCCAGATGATAGAGATATTCCAAAGCTTCAAGAATCAACGCAAGCTTTGCGACCTTAAAAGCCCCCATCTCTCAACTCTAAACTTTCATTAGTACGTTGATTGATGACGGGCCGACACGGTGATCGGTCCCTACATCTCTCATAACCTCTTAACGGACCTTTAGGTCCCTCTTAACGAGGCAAAGCCTCTTCTCTAAACTCTAAACTCTTTCCTATCGTTCAAAACTAAAGAATTGGCCATCGCTGGTCATGCCCTGAATGGAAATCTTTGGCGACATTTTATGGTTGGCGTTATTGAAGAATAACACCTGCGCCACACCTGCGTCGGACGTTGTCAGGGTAGGGTTCCAGTAAATCGTGCGGCGGAAATCAGGTTCTTTGGGTAAATCCTGATTGTTGTAATTAGGTGCAAAGAATTTCTTGATGGGTTCATAGCCCCACACCTTTCTATACGTCACGCCCTTTTTCGCGCGTCGCGCATCCTGACTCTCATGAAGAATCAAAAGTGCATCGATGGGTTCTGAGGTATTATTGAGTACATCACCCCCGATATATCGGGCCATGTGTGAGCGCTCACGTATCAAGTAAGCGAAATCATAATCCTCAGCAAATTCAGCGGTGCCCCCTCCTGCCGTGTAGTCGATGTACCAGTTCTCGCCCCCAACATTCACGACCCTTGAGGCATCGTTCATTGGCTTTGAATTCATAAGATTCTCGCTGTTGCCCGAGAATTGTGAATTATCGGAACCGGTTTCAGCGTTTGTTTGCGCATCGCCCCCTTCACCCTTTTGTGCTGTTGCTTCAAAAGGATTCGTATCGCTCACCTCTGCAGTATAGTCGCCCGCATCGGCAGCCATTCCCATTTCTGACTTTCCAAGCGCGACACTGATAAACTCCAGAACATTAACCCTGGCATCGTAGCCCGCATCGCGCCATCGTTCCACCTCATAAGCGATATTAATCACTTGGTCGGCAAAGCGCTTACCTCTGTTTTTTCCACCATTCCATTCATAACGATTGCCATTCAGGGGGCGGTAACGTATCTTACGCTTTCCCGTCACCTCAGCCTCTTTGAGCACATAAGAATCGTCCTTATCCAAGGCGGTCCAATCCAACACCGTGGGGTCCACAACATCCTGTTGCACCACAGCAGTGGTGTCAACGGGCATGGGTTGCTGGTACGTCAACTCCCAAGGCGAATAGGTTTTGACCTTGGGTGCAAACCAACGGTCGAATGCCACTCGGCTCCATGTTTTCTTACCCGCTTCATTCTTTGTGGTGACTTGCGCCAGGCATTCACCCTCGTAATCCATACTCACCGCAAAAGCAAAGCGCCCCTCTGCATCTGTGGTGCACTCACCACGGCGCACATCGTAGTTCGCGCCAAACATTGAGAGGTTCAACTTCATATTGGTGTAAGGTTCGCGCTTATCGGTGTCCTTATACGCCACGCCATTTAAGATCAAGCGATCCTCGATAGGGTAGTTCACCTTGAAGTCCTGATGATTACACATCGTTGAGAATGAAGTGGCGCGCCAACCCTGAACCATCAACAAATGGTCGAGCGCCACCCCCGCCAATCGGTTGGTGGGGGTAAAGTAAAACTGAGGATTATGGATGTATCCACGCACCTCCGACCCCAGGAGCATTTCCACCTCAATGGTATTCTTCGGGGTTTCCACCAATTCCTGGGCTGCATCGCGCACGGCAAGCGAGAAGTGGGCCTTGCATGGCTGCCCCGCGGCATCCACCACATTAATCTTCATCGACACCGGTGCATACGACTCGTAGAACTGTGCATTCTGCAACACCTTCACCTGGGGCAACAGATGGTTCAGCGGACTAAACACCAACCTGCTGGCACAGCTGCGACCCTGCGCATCAAAGAGTTCTATGCGGTTCACGCCAGCACGCAGCACCGAAGCGGGGAGCGAAAACACCTCCACATCATTCACCTGCAACGTATCGAAATAACAGGGTTGCTCACGGCAGAACACCGCCAGTCCTATGGTTTCCTTGGGCTGATTGGGAGAGCGCTCCACCTGAATATCTAAATAATCATCCACCAAATCGCAGCGCAACACATAACCCTGCTCCTGGGCTTGTGGCAAGTCAAATCGATGTTCGCCCACCATGGCATACGCATCTGCCGCGCCCGAGGGCAACATAAACACGCCACGACCTTCATAGAAAGGCATGGTTTGCGCCAGGCACTCGCCTGGAGCGGTAAAGATGGAAATCGTGTCGGAAACGGGCATACCATTACCATCGGTCAGTAAAAACGCCACGCGCTGCTGAACGCCACGAATGAGGTTGCCACCCTCGGGGTAGAAGGTCAGTTGACGCTGATCCTCGCCCTTAAACTCAAAGGTGCGCTGCGCTGTGGCAGGCATTTTCCAATCGGCATCGGGCGTGTTGATGGAAAGGCTATTGTTGTCCTTCTCAAACACAGGAATCACACGCGAGAAGCTGGATTCATCGCCCCAGTTCAGCATGGCACGCGTAAAAGCACGTATTTCATAGTACCCATTCTTATTGTGGTTTTCGAGAACGAGGCAACCCGAAGCACCACCATGAGCATCAATCTTATGCAACTGACGCTTCAACAACACCCCCGCAGCATCAAGCAATTCAACATAAAGCACCTTGCTGATGTCGGTGGCCTTTAAATTTGAAGCCCTCACAACATAGGCTTTATACCAAATGCTGTCGCCTTCAAGATAAGCGTTGTTGTCCAAATGCAAATAGACCTTCTCACGCGGAAATTCATGGTCGAAGGCAGCTGCTGCCTTAAATTTCTCATACAACGACACGATATCTTGACTTTGGGCTGACGTTGTCAACGAGAAGAATCCCAAGAGTATAAAAAAGAGAATATTTTTTGACATAACAGGCAGATTTTCTATAAGTGCAAAATTAAAAAAAATGGTTCGTTTCAAACATAAGAAACGAACCATTTTTTCCTATTGGGGTCAATTCAAGAGTTTCTGGTTTTGTATTTGGTAGTGCGAACAGGGTACCAACATAAAACCAGATGAAACAGGAACATGACTATAATTCTTTAATTTTGACATCTCTTTTTGACGCAGGGTCTCTATTAATTCCAAAAAAGAATCGTGCAGTTCTCTTATTTTGTCTGATTCACTCCTGCTTGAATAAGGATGCGGCGGAAGATTTAAAATAAATTGAGCACGTTCGTAATCGCCCTTAATTATAAGCGATATAACCTTCTTATAAATATTCAATTCCCCATCTATTTGTAACGAACTGAAAATTCCAAAGGTAAACAACAACAGAATTAATGCTAACACTAAAAGTACCGGCACAAGCAACAACCAAAGTATAAAACTCATAATTGCAAATCGTGTTAAACTGATTTATAGAACCTGCCTTAAATTAATCATCACTTCTACCCATCAAAATCATGGCGTAGTAAATCAACGTAGCCAATGAACTGAGTGCAGCAACGACGTAAGTATAGGCGGCACTATGAAGGGCATCAACTGCTGCACCGTGATTGCTGGGCGTGGTAATGTTGGCGCGCTGTAACCATGCCGTAGCACGACGGCTGGCATCAACCTCAACGGGGAGCGTCACAAATGAGAACAGGGTAGTGCTGGCAAAAAGTACAACGCCGAGCGCTAACAAAGAGGGGAACACATTAACGAGAAGGATGCCCGCCAATAAGATCCATTGCACCCACGTACTGGCAAAGCTCACCACAGGCACTAAGGCTGAACGCATGCGCAATGGGGCATAGGCTGTGGCGTGCTGCACGGCATGACCACATTCATGAGCCGCCACGGCAGCAGCAGCGACACTGCGCTCGTTGTAAACGGATTCAGAGAGATTGACAGTTTTCTTCGTGGGGTCGAAGTGGTCGGTAAGTTCACCCGCGGTACTAACTACGCGCACATCGTAAATGCCGTGGTCGCGCAACATCTGCTCAGCCACTTCGCGACCAGTCATGCCATTGGTTAACGGCATCTTGCTGTAAGCCTTAAACTTTCTCTGCAGGTTTTGCTGAACGAGAAAACTCACTAAAGCAATACCAATAAATAAAATAATGTAAGCCATAAAATATAAAGATTTGAATAATGTTATTAACGTTTCGCAAGTACCCTTCTTAGGTTATAAGGGCTATAGATGCTATAGGAATGATAGAAAAGGATTGAATGACGGGGCGACCTTGGATTGGCACGAGTCGTGCGTTTATTGACGACGGGCCGACACGGGGATCGGCCACTACATCTCTCAACTCTCTAATATAAAAAACACGAAGCGTGCCAATTAAAAGGATCAAAGCTGAAAAAGCGAAAAATTAAGAATTATTCACGAAAAAATAACAGTAAGACGTATAAATCAAAGGCGGCTCAACGAAAAACAAAGCAAAAAAAGCAAGAAGCAATTAAGGCAACATGAAGCACCTACCTTTAAACCTTCAAAATCGTTGGCTTTCGGGTCAAAATCAAACTTTTGGGTAAAATAAATCCCCAAAAGCGCACTTTTCCTTGATTTTTTAACACTCAAAAAATTTTTTTGACAAAATACGTCACATAAGGTTCCGAATTTTGCATTAGAAAACATTAAAAACCTTATAACTATGGAAAAGTACACATCAATCTCAACAACAAAAACAGAAAATGCAATGTTCTCTTGGAAGAAAGTTTTGGGTTTGTCAGCCTTAAAGAACATTTACAGCGCAGTACTTGAAGAAGAAATCAGCGAAACACAGACAGCGCACTTAGTTCACGTGCAAATTGCGGCTATTGCGATGTTCATTCTTGGCAACGTCAGTCTCTTTGCGGCAATGATGGGTACCGCTTGGTTTGCTTATTCATTATGGTTGTGCCGATTGGCGTTAAAAAACAAATAGGAGAGGGTGGCGTTCAAGCGAAACCGTTCATTTGAACGTGGGTGCTATGTATTCGCTTGGTCGGGTGTTCTTTTCCGACAAAAGAGATTAAGCGCCATGAAAAAAAATAGAGGCTGTGTCAAAACCAATTTGACACAGCCTCTAAACGATTATAATCTAAACTTCGATTATTGCTTTTCAACGATCTTGTTCTTGTAAGTCAAGAATGCGATAGGCGCTGCAAGGAAGATTGAAGACAATGTACCGAATACAACACCCAAAATCATAGCGAATGAGAATGAACGGATGCTGTCGCCACCGAGGAAGAAGATACAGAGCAACACGAGAAGCGTTGTACCTGACGTTACGATGGTACGTGACAATGTGCTGCTGATTGATTCGTTGAAGAGGCGAGCAGTGTCACGCTTA
>JAGBYN010000053.1 GCA_017628775.1 Bacteroidaceae bacterium
AATTTTCTGGAATATATAGTAAATTTGTGTAGAAAGTAGAAGGGGGCCTCAAAGCCCCCTTTTTTCGTGTCAAAAGGATCAAAAATATTGCGAAATTTGGTTTGATGTCGTTAAAATTTGGTTTGATGTAGTAAAAATTTAGTCGGATGTAGGAAAAATTTCCCGCCGAGTCGTTCGCCGAACCTCCACTTTTGTCCCCTCGAAGCGCGTTTAACTTTTTTCTATAAACTTTAACAATGTGACAAAATGATATTTTTCACTTTTTGAAAAAAAGTTGAAATTTCATGAAAAACGGGCAGAATTTGTGACATTTTGGGGAGAGTGGAGATGAGCCCCTTCAGAGAACTCCGAAAACTCTGAGAATTTTGAGAATTCTGAGCTCTCCGAGCCTTCGGCTAATGTTCTTCGTTCTTCCACAGGCAAGCTCTAACCATTCTGTCGTTGCCAAACTCATCCTGGCGTAGGGTGATATTGGTGTAGCCCATCGTTTTGAATAGTTCGCACGTTTCAGTACCATATGCCCGATTAATTTCAACGTAAATGCATCCACCATTGGTGAGGAGTTCTTGCCCACGCTGAGCTATGGCGCGGTAAAAGAGGAGTGGGTCGTCGTCGGGCACAAACAAAGCCAAATGGGGTTCATGATCCAGAACGTGGTGCTCCATCTCGGCACGTTCCTTTTGGCAGATGTAAGGCGGGTTGCTCACGATGGTCGTGAAGCGTGAAGAAGTGTGGATGGGCTGTAGGATGTTTTGTTCCTGAAACGTAACGCTCACCCCTAATTGCGTGGCATTACCTTGCGCCACGTGAAGGGCCTCTGTGGAGATGTCCCAGGCTTCAACCTTGGCATGCGGTAAGCGTTGCGCCAGACTGATGGCGATGCACCCCGACCCTGTTCCGATATCCAATATGCTTAGGTCCGTGCGCTGTTTTTCTTCTGTAGCCACCCACTCCACGAGTTCCAACGTTTCGGGGCGCGGTATTAAAGTGGCAGGAGTGACATTGAAGTAGGCGTCGCCAAATCGGGCTTTGCCCACAACGTATTGCATGGGTTCGCCCTTCGCCAAACGCTCAGCCATGAGCTTGAGTTGGTGTTGTTCTTCTTCGTTGAGCATTTCCGTCTTTCCCAAAAGAACATCCGTGCGCGTCAGGCCAAAAGCATCCTCCAGCAAAGCAAAGGCAATGGCTTTCGCTTCGTTGGCGTCATGGTGCGTGGTGAGTATGTCTAAAAGGTTTCTGTAAGTCAAGGTGAAGTGTGTGTTGATGAGGTTATGAGTCGCTTACCTTAAGGTGTTTCTTAATAGTAATTGATGATGAAATGCTCTTTATTGAGGCGTTCTTCGCAGAAGCACACGCCGTAATCATGAAGGTCGAAACTTTGGCGCACCCAGGTGTGTTTGCACAGTTGTTGCCATGTTTGCTTCGTGGTTGCGTTTAGTCGTGGTTGTCTGACGATGATGAGCAGGCGGTCGTGTGCCAGGCTTTGCAGCAACGCGAGGTGTTCGGGCTCCAAATGTTCCTCTATATAAACCATTTCAAAGGTTGAGGTCGTTTCGTGGGCCTCATAGTCTTTTAAACTGGTGTAAGCGTGAAATGCCATGTGATGTGCGGCATTCATATACCGGCATGTCTGTTCAAAGTCGTTGCCTTGCCCTATTGCCAACGTTGCTTTGGGATTGTGGGCGTTGGTGATGCGAAAGAGCAGTTGCAGATCTTTCAGTCTGACGTGGTGTTGCGCGGCTTTAAATTGTTCTGCCAGCTCTTTGTAGGCGTAGTACACCCCACGCTCGTACACCACACCCGTGACCCATTGAAAGGCAAACGGTGAGTGTATGCCATAGCCCCGACGTTTTCGAAAACGCCGTATCCACCGCAAGGGCCTTTTTATGTTGTTGATGATGGGTAACATATCATTTATGTACAGGTCGCACGCAGTGCTTTTAAGCCTCTGTTCTTGAATTTCTATATTCTATAAAGTGGTGGTTGCCGTAGTCGAAGTGGTGTTCCTGAACGTGTTTGATGGTTGGTGCACCCACGCCATCAGTGCCCAGTGGTGTGTTGCCTATTTCTTCCCAGGCTTCGTCCCACAGTCCACGGTCAATGAATGACTGGAGCACCTTCGTGCCCCCCTCCACAAGGAGTGATTGGATGTTTTGGGTGTGAAGATCGGACAAAGCCTCTTCAATACTTTCGTAAGCCACAAAACCATCGGGCAATTCTTCTTCAGACACATGTCCTAAAACCACACGTAAGGGCGATGGTCCATGCCAATAGCGTGGCAGGAGCGAGGGTTTGTCGAGCAATAAGGTGTTGTGCCCCACAAGGATGGCTTGGTGTGTGGTGCGCAGGCGATGTCCCCTCAATCGTGTGACGACATTGGAGATGGCCAAAGGGGGTGTCGTGCTGTCGGTGCGCAGGGCATCGATATAGCCGTCGGGCGTGCGTGCCCATTTCAGGGTGATGTAAGGGCGTTTCTTTTCGTGAAACGTGATGAATTTTCGGTTGAGCTCCAGGCATTCCTTCTCGCACACGCCAACCACCACCTGAATCCCCGCATCACGGAGCATCTGTATGCCTTTGCCCTTGACTTTGGCAAAGGGATCAACGCATCCAATAACGACCTTGGGAATGCGTTCTTTGATAATCAGTTCAGCGCAGGGTGGTGTTTTACCGTAGTGCGCACAAGGTTCCAGGCTGACGTAAATTGTGCTCTCGGGCAAGAGATGGCGGTCGGCTTCCTTCACCGAACGTACGGCGTTTACCTCGGCATGAGCCTCGCCGCATTTGGCGTGATACCCCTCGCCAATAATCCGGCCGTTGTGCACAATCACCGCACCAACCATAGGATTGGGTGCTGCATACTGTTCGCCCTGAAGTGCGAGCTCTATACAGCGTTGTATGTATTTCTCCATAATGTATTCTGATAACGATTCTGTTCATGCGTTCAGGGTGCTTTCCCTTAAAGTTGTCCGCTTTCAATCAGCAGTACGATGCGCTCCACTTCACGGTCCTCGCCCTCTGGGTCATAGCGTTTGGCAAGGCTATTGCCAAAACATAAAGCGATGCCTTGATAGATGTTGGCGCGCACCACCCCCAGGAAGGCTTTAGTGATGGCATATCCTGAGTTGTGGCATTCGCGGTCCACGAGTTTCACGAGCAATCGCCCCTGGGTGCGTGTCAGTTTCTTCATCTGCTTGCCATATTGCTCAAACAATCCCTTTTCCACACGTTTCAAGTGCTCAGCACGTTGGTCTTCGGGCAGCATTTGCAGAAACTCATACGTTTCAATAATCGTGGCACGCACCAGCTTGGCAATGGGCAGCACTTTCTTGATGTTAAACACCAAACGGCTGTATTTCTTTCGGGCACGATCGTTCTTAAACGTGAAATGCGGATATTTGTGTAGTGCAGGCAGGGTGATGTGTGGAATACTGTCGCCTTCATGAGCAATGGTCTCTACCTTAACCGCAATAGGCATCACCTCTTGTGCACAGAGGTGCGACGAGAGGAAAAAGCAAAGCAAAAGCATTGCGATATGTGTGGAAAACATTCTCATAAGCGCAAATTTATTAAGAAATTGCGAAATTTAAGGTTATAATTTCTTAAACCCACGTTTGAGGCGAAAAAATATCCTTACATTTGCTACAGAAATGCTTCACTGCTTTATTTTCAGTCCTAACATTTGCTTAGTAATGACGCTGAAGGCGTCACCGCTCAATAACCGGGCGGTTTGAGCGTAGCGAATACCCCCGGAGTGAGGCTATCTCTTGGAGTGCACCCTGAAGGGGTGCCCCCGCACTTGGCCCTATTAATGGGGCACACCCTTCGGGGTGCATCGATGGGGAGCATCTGTGTCCGGGGGTTGCCGCGA
>JAGBYN010000004.1 GCA_017628775.1 Bacteroidaceae bacterium
CCACATAGCAAAAAGAAAAGGCGCTGATAATCAACGCCTTTATAATCAATAATGATATTTTGTAATTGTTGCTAATCGTGGGCTATTTCCCGATGCAGAAATGCTTGAAGATGTTTTGAAGGACGGAGTCGGTGGAGACTTCGCCTACGATGTCGGAGAGGTGGTGGATACACTCGCGGAGGTCTTGGGAGATGAAGTCGCCGGAGAGTTGGAGGTTGAGGCCTTCTTGTACGCGGTGGATAGCGGCGAGGGCTTGACTGAGGGCTGCGAAGTGGCGGGTGTTGGTGACAATGGTGTTATCTCCTGAGCAGTGAGGGATGCAGGGGGAGGTGGCAAGGTTGTCTTTAAGCGTGTTTACACCTTTGTTTAGCTTGGCGCTGAGAAGTGCGGTTTCAACCTTTAGGCACGAAGAAATGCTTTCGTGGTTGGTGGATAAGAATTGGGCTATTTCCGCTTCAATCGCTGAGGTGATTTGTTCAGAAGATTGGTCCACCTTGTTTATGGCGATGATGAGGTGCTTGTCGGTCGTTGCCGAAAGGATGTTTGCGCCGAGGTCCTTAAGCGTTTCTGCAATTTGATTGACGTCAATCATCCAGATAATAATGTCCGCTTGCTGGAGCTTTTCATACGAGCGCTGGATGCCAATACTTTCAATAGCATCTGCCGTTTCGCGAATGCCTGCCGTGTCAATAAAGCGGAATGTCGTTCCGTTGATGATCATTGTGTCTTCAATCACGTCGCGCGTGGTGCCGTGAATGTCGGAAACGATGGCACGCTCTTCGCCCAACAACGCATTGAGCAGGGTAGACTTACCCGCATTGGTTTGCCCCACAATAGCAACGGGAATACCCTTTTTAATGGCATTGCCCACTCGGAATGATTGTACGAGTTCGCTGAGTTTGTGCTCAATGACGGTTGACAATTCAAGGAGCTCTGTGCGGTCGGCAAATTCAAGGTCTTCGTGGTCGGAGAAGTCGAGTTCCAGCTCCATGAGTGAGGTGAGGGTGAGGAGTTTGTCTCTGAGTGCACCCAATTCCTTGCTAAAGCCACCGCGCATTTGATTCATTGCCACACGATGACTTGCGGCAGAGTCGGACGCAATCAAATCTGCCACAGCTTCAGCCTGACTCAAGTCCATCTTGCCATTCATAAAGGCACGCTTGGTAAATTCACCCGGTTCGGCAAGTCGACACCCATTGGTAATGAGCAAGTGGAGTACTTCGCGAAGAATGAACTCCGAACCGTGGCAAGAGATTTCTGTGCTGTTTTCGCCCGTATAGGAGTGGGGCGCGCGATAAACGCTCACGAGCACTTCGTCAATAATTTCGCTCTTCTCATTGACGATGTGTCCGAAAGCTTGGGTATAGGCTTTTCGCTCAGCAAGTGGTTTCCCATTTACAGAACGAAATATTTTGTCTGTAATTTCTATGGCATTCGGTCCAGAAGTACGAATCACTCCGATAGCTCCGCCTTGAGCCGTTGATATAGCGCAAATTGTCATAATGCGTTGAATTATAAATGGTTTTCCTCTCTAAGTTGTATTGATAGAAAACGGTTTTGCGGGGGTAAAAAAATAAGTGGGAAATCGTTTAATTTAAGTCGGACTTATTTCAAATTAAGTCCGAGATAAATTGAATTTTCTCGGACTTAATTTTTGTTCTATATAAAGAATATTATTTGACGCACCCAATAATTTCATGGATGTTTTTGACGCCGTGGTTGTCCATCCATTCGTTGATGCCATTCACAACCTTTACAGTGATGGCAGGATCGATGAAGTTTGCCGTCCCGATTTCAATAGCAGTAGCACCTGCCATAAGGAACTCAATAGCATCTGTTGCATTCATGATGCCTCCCAACCCGACGATGGGGATGTTTACAGCCTTTGCCACTTGTATCACCATACGAAGTGCTACGGGCTTTACGCAAGGACCGCTGAGCCCACCGGTACCGATGCTGAGCTTTGTGCAACGGCGCTCAATGTCAATGGCTGTGCCCATGAGGGTGTTTATGAGCGAAACACTGTCTGCACCTTCAGCTTCAACCGCCTTGGCGATATCTGCAATGCTGGTCACGTTGGGCGAGAGTTTTACAATGAGTGTCTTGTTATAGGCTTGACGCACTGCTTTGACTACTGTAGCAGCACCTTCGGGAGTTACGCCGAATGCCATGCCGCCATTCTTCACATTAGGGCATGAAATGTTGAGTTCAATCGCTGGTATGCGCTCTAAAGCGTCAATGCGTGCGGCACATTCTGCGTAATCTTCTGGAGTAGAACCGGATACGTTCACAATGACGTTGGTGTCTAAGTCCTTCAACTCAGGGTAAATGTTTTCGCAGAAATAGTCAACACCCTTGTTCTGAAGTCCTACACAGTTGAGCATACCTGCTGGAGTTTCCGCCATTCGGGGATAGTCATTGCCCTCACGAGGATTGAGCGTGGTGCCCTTTACGATAAAACCACCGAGGTCTTCGAGGTTGATAAAGTCGGCAAATTCAATGCCATAACCAAATGTACCTGAAGCCGTCATTACGGGATTCTTAAGGCTGAGGTTGCCAATATTTACATGTAAATTTGCCATGATTACCAATTAAGTTTTTTGCTGTTAAACACGGGACCTTCCTTGCAGACACACACGTTATGTCCTTCGCCATCCTTTTCTACGCAACAGAGGCAGGCGCCAACGCCACATGCCATCATATTTTCGAGTGATACTTCACACTCGCAATTCACCGTGCGTGCCCATGCGGCTACAGCCTTCATCATGGGTTTGGGACCACAAGTGGCGATAAGGTCAAACTGCTCCTTGTTGAGAATAGAGTGGTTCGTAACAAATCCCTTTTCTCCCATTGTAGCATCTTCAGTAGTGGTATAGACATTGCCAATAGCAGCAAAGAGGTCGAGCTGCATCAAGTCGCACGCCGAGCGTCCGCCAAGGAGGAATGAAGGCGTGTGTCCAACTTCCTTCAAGCACTTGCCGTAGTAGAGCAGGGGGGCAGTACCCACACCACCACCAACGAGCAACACCTTCTTGCCCTGTCCTTCGGGTATGCTAAATCCATTGCCTAAGGGAAGTACGCAATTGATGGTGTCGCCTGGATTGAGTTCAGACATGTATTTGGTTCCATTGCCAACAATGTGGATGAGCATCCATAATTCATCGTTCTCCTTGTCTATATAATTAATGGAAATGGGGCGACGCAGGAATGTTTCTGAACTTCCGGCAATGAGCAATTCAACAAATTGTCCTGCGCGCATTTCTGGCAATTTGCCCGCTGAGTTTTTTAATTTCAGCAAGACGTATCCATCTTTTGGATACTCCTTTGCTACTAAACAAAGGTCGAGTGAATATTTTTTTAATTCCTTCATGTGGAGATTATATGAAATATTAAGTTTGAAATCTTTGAAACCAAATGCTTATCGATAGCTTTCTTGTCCTTTAAAAGCGGTAAAAGTAGAAATGGTCTGTTTGGAAATTATATTTACTGCAAAAATAGTTATTTTGTATTGAATAGTTATCAAAACTCAAAAAAATAAGTGTCAGTATTTGCTTTTTTCATAAAATTGTTGCGTTTTTTTTAGAAAACACTTGCATGTGAAAAAAAATATGCATACTTTTGCAACGCTTTTGAGAGGAACGGGCGCATAGCTCAGCTGGTTCAGAGCATCTGCCTTACAAGCAGAGGGTCGGCGGTTCGAATCCGTCTGCGCCCACACCTTCAACGAAGAGTTTTACTCTTCGTTTTTTGTTTTTTAATATGTTTCAAAGCTAAAATCAATAAAAATAAGCAGTTTGGTGTTAAAAAAATGTGTTAGAAGCTTTGCTAATAAATAAAATAAAATACCTTTGCAAACTCAAACTTGAACTAGACTACTTACTATTAAATTTAATGCAGATATGAAGATTAATCTTTTGCAGTTAGATTTAGATTGGGCCAATCCAGAAACAAATAGAAATAAGGCTGAAGAGATGATGAGAAAAATCGAAAAGGCCGATATTTATATTTTGCCCGAAATGTTTTCAACTGGCTTTGCTACTGTGCCTGAAGGTATTGCTGAACCATGGATAAACAATTCATGTCCATCGCACCAATGGATGCAGTCCGTTGCAAAAGACTTAGATGCAGCCATCGTTGGTAGCATTGCTGTTTGTGAAGAAGACGGTCGTTATTACAACAGACTTTGTTTTGTACGTCCCAATGGCCAAACAACTTTTTATGACAAACATCATCTATTTACTTTTGGTGGTGAGCATTTGAGATATACTGCAGGAAATACGCGAGTTGTGGCAGAGTTTCGTGGTTGTAGATTCTTGCTTCAAATTTGCTATGATCTTCGTTTCCCTGTTTTTGCGCGCAATAAAGCCGATGAAGCCTATGATGCGGCCATCTATGTCGCAAGTTGGCCTACACCCCGTGTTGACGCTTGGCTTTCGCTTCTTAAAGCAAGAGCAATTGAAAACCAATGTTATGTATGTGCCGTAAATCGTGTCGGAAACGATCCTTCTTGTGAATATTCCGGAGGTACTCAACTTATAGATCCTTATGGACGTTTGGTTGCAGCATGTCCAATGTCTGAGGTGGCAAGCGTTTGTGGAACGCTTGATAAAGATGCACTTAATGCATTTCGTGAAAAGTTCCCTGTCCTCAATGATGCGGATGCTTTTTAAATGAGATGAAGAAAACGAGAAAAAGTTTGCGTCAATTATTTCTTTAAACTTTACGTTTTAAAAAGTATCGTTTCTTATTCCTATTAACTTGTCTATTATAAATAAAACATATAATGAAAAGATTACTCTTAGGAGATGAAGCCATTGCTCTTGGCGCCGTTCATGCCGGCATTGGTGGCGTTTACGCTTATCCTGGAACGCCCTCCACTGAAATAACAGAATTTATTCAGGGTGATGCGCTCGCTACAGAGCGTGGTGTGCACAGCCGTTGGTGTACGAATGAAAAGACTGCTATGGAAGCAGCGCTCGGAATGTCGTATGCCGGTAAGCGTGCGTTGGTGTGCATGAAGCACGTGGGTATGAATGTTGCGGCGGATGCTTTTGTGAACTCCGCCATCACGGGTGTTCACGGCGGTATCGTAATTGTGGCGGCAGATGACCCCTCTATGCACTCTAGTCAGAACGAGCAGGACAGCCGTTTCTATGCATCCTTCGCTCTTGTTCCTACCTTCGAACCCTCGAATCAGCAAGAGGCGTACGACATGATGGAGAGTGCTTTCACGTTGTCTGAAACATTGAAGGAACCCGTAGTATTGCGCGTCGTTACACGCCTTGCCCACAGCCGTGCGGCAGTAGAAGTGCGCGAAGCGCGTGAGTTGCAAAACCTCGGCATTTGTGAAGAACGTTGGGTGCTTCTTCCCGGCATTGCACGTCAACGCTATGCGGCGCTTATCGCAAAGCAAGACGATATGCTTAAGGCATCTGCCGACTCATTATATAATAAGGTAGAGAAAGGTGGTAGTGGCAAACTCGGCATTATTGCTTGCGGTATTGCTTACAACTATGTAAAGGAAGTGGTAGGCAATGATGCGAACGTGTTGAAGGTAAGCCAGTATCCCCTCCCCGAAGATGCCGTCCGCGCATTGGCACAGGAAAATGACGCTGTGCTTGTTGTAGAAGACGGTCAGCCTGTTGTGGAACAGCAAGTGAAGGCAATTCTTGGCGGAGCGTATGACGTGAAAGGCCGTTTGACAGGTGCGCTTCCCCGTACGGGAGAATTGACACCCGATAACGTAGCCAAGGCGCTCGGCGTGACTCCCAAGCAGACGCTTCCCGCTTCTGAAATCGTGGCGCCCCGTCCTCCGCAGTTGTGTCAGGGTTGTGGTCACA
>JAGBYN010000054.1 GCA_017628775.1 Bacteroidaceae bacterium
AAGGTCCGTTAAGAGGTTAAGAGAGATGTAGGGGCCGATCCCCGTGTCGGCCCGTCGTCAATCAACTCACGAATCGTGCCAAGCCGTGTCGGCCCGTCGTCAATCAACTCATGAATCGTGCCAAGCCGTGTCGGTCCGTCGTCAATTCACTCATGAATCGCGCTAATTTGTGTCGGCCCGTCTCAATCAACGTACTAACGAGGGCTTAGAGTTGAGAGATGAAAGTTGAGAGACGAGAGTTGAAAGAAAAAAAACGAAAGCACAATCGAAGCATTATTCGTGAGACGTCCCACTGGGGCGTCTCCTCAACAGTGTACTACCACTTCCGCCGTCCTACCAACCGCATGGCACTTTTACTTTATTCTCTGTATTGCCGTTCAAGATGGTCATTCAAATTAATCCACGATATTAACATCTCTGACCTGAACTTGCGCAGAGGGGAGCAATTGAGAACCATTGCAAATGATTTTCTGCCCCTTAGAGTCCTTAAGGAAGAAATAGAAACTCTTTACTTCTGAGCGACGACGGGGGTCAGTGGTTATGGCATATACCGAGCGAACGAGGGGATAATCACCCGTGGCAATATAATATTGGTAAGGGCGGAAGAAATCAGCCTTTTCATCAGACTGACGACTCACCATCATCACCTGCACATCAAGATCATGGAAACTATTGATCACACTGTCGGAGCGCAACCAATCCACACCCACTACAGCGATTACATTGGGATTATTGCGGGCTGCATCGATTGCCTTAAGGTTACTGCCCTGTGCGAAGAGATTACCACCGAGCTGTTTGCTGCGACACAGCGAGTCGGTCATGTAACGCACAGTACTTGAACGTGAGTTGTCGAACACCACGTTGATTTCTTCATGGCGCGTGCCATGCTTAAGCTGATCCCAATGGGTGATTTTGCCGTCAATCACATCACGAAGTTCATCCAAAGTAATTAATGAGTCGGGATTTTGGCGACTGGTTACGAGGGCAATGGCATCATAGGCAATCACACTATGAAGGGCATTCCCTGTTTTACGCTTGATAATTTCGCGTTCGAGGTCTGTGAGTTTTCTTGTCGCAATACAACAGCGCACACTATCATCGATCAGCATGTGAATGGCAGAATCTTCAGTCACGTAGTAAGGTTGCATATTGGCTTCAGGATGGAGTTTTCCAAACTGCTCAACTTCTTCATCCATGATTGTTGAGAATGTTTCGTCGATCGCCACCTTAACGACATTTTCGGTCATCCAAGCCCCGGGATTATTTTGTTCGCAGGCTGTGAACAACAATACTGATAAAGAAATGATTTATAAAATCAGCTTATTCATAAGTTTGTAGGTTTTAGTTTAAACGTGTATTTATACTGACGCAAAAATACAAAAAAGTTGGCAGACCATAATCATTTAGGTCTGCCAACTTAATATGTTTCAACTTAAACCGAATATAAATCGATCGTATTTAAGCTAAATTATTGAATACGGAAACGGATAGGGAGTGTGTACCATACACGCACGGGGTTACCCTGTGACTTCGCGGGGATGAACTTAGGCAATTTCTTAACCACCTTAATAGCAGCTTCGTCACATTCGTCAGAGAGGCTCTTACGAACGGTAACATCACCTACTGAACCATCCTTTTCAACCACGAAACGTACGATTACCACACCTTGAAGTTCTTGTTCGAGGGCGATGCTGGGGTACTTGAGGTTATCAGCGATAAACTTCAAGAGCGCATTTTCACCACCAGGGTACTGAGCCTTCTGTTCTACCACGTTTTCAAGGATTTCGTCTTCAGCGGGTGGCACTTCATCACCACCAGCGATTTGGTTATCCTTCAAGTCGTCGATATTGATACCGTCTTCTGTATCACCCACGTAGTCCTGAGAAGCGATCGCAATGTTCTTACGTGTTACTTCTTCCTGGCTCTTGAGTGCTTTAGTTTCGTCAACTTCGTCCACGATATCAGGTACAGTAAATGCGATAGAAGCCTTTACCGCAACCTTTTGAACAACAGGTTTTTCGTATTCTTGCTTGATTTCTTGCTTCGGCTCTTCCTTCTTAGGTTCTTCCTTCTTCAATTCAGCGAAAGAAGTTTCCATTTCAGCTGTCATATCGCGATTGGCTTCAATTGCAGCAGACACTGCAGTCTTAACACCAATAATAACAGCCAAGGCAACGATACCGAGAAGCACATAAATTACTGAAACGAGGCGACGCTTAGGAGCCTTAGAACGCATAGCATAAGCGCCGTATCCTTGGTTACGACCTTCAAAGACGAGGTCACACCATTCTTTGGAAGCTAAATCAATATTAGACATGCTTTTAAAACTTTGCTTATGTTATTACTTTTCATAAGGAACAGCGTTTTGGATCATTTCCAAGTCCTGTTCATTAATTTTGTCAATCACATATTTACCAATGCAGCAAATCTGCATTTCGTCGAGTGCGTTAATGAGGTTCAAATAAGTTGCTTCATCTGTTGCCTTGATGATGGCAGATGGTGTAATATCAGAATTCTTGATTTCTGACAAACGCTTCTTATATTCCTCACGGTTCTTTTGGTCTTGTTGAACGTTAGCGGTCCAACGGCCTGCGAATTCCTTATCAAGAGCCTTTACTTGAGCTTGAGCTTGTGCATTCTTTGCCATCAATACGGCGCGAATACCATCCTTGCCATAAGCTGTTTCGTAAGTAGTAGCTTCTGCAGGCTTACCTTCAAAGTAGTAGATCTTGTCGTCCTTATCAAGGATAATCGTGATAGCTTTGTCTGACGCAACTTGACTCTTATTTTCCTGCTTGATGTCATCTTTGTCCGAAGGCATAGAGATTTGCATCGTTTGAGGCTTAATAAGTGTTGTACAGAGCATGAAGAACGTCACGAGCAACATGATCATGTCAACCATCGGCGTAAAGTCGACGCGAGCATTCATTTTCTTCTGCTTGCTGTTGCCGCCACCGCCGCCCATATCTAAACTTGCCATAACATTCTATTGATTATTCCTCAACGCCTTTGAGTGCCGTAATCAAGTTGTAACGGTTCTCATCGACTTCGCGTAAGGAGTCCATAACTTTTTTAATTGCTGAATAGGGAGTAGTCTTGTCCGCCTTGATAGCGATACCCATGTCTTTCCCGTTTGCTGTGCGAGCTGCTTTAACCCACCACTTAAGTTCGTTTCTTTGATCACCGATGATGGTACCATCAGGCATTACATCGGGCACAGGAATACCTGCGTCAGGATTCTTCAACAAGTACTCATTGCGAGCATGACTATCGAGATTCATCCAGCTTGCCAAAACATTACAGGGAGTACCGAATGTTGAGAGCGTAGAGAATGCTTCAAGTTGCTCTGAAGTGAGCTTGAGGTGTTCGTCCGAAATCATCTGTTCAGCCATTGCACGTTGTGTGTTGGGGTTATCCATACAAAGGAACACCTTACCGCTCTTTTCAACGAAAATAGTGAGAAGATTGTATTCGGGAATCTTGATTTCAGAAACTGAACCAGGAGTATTTACTTTTACAGGTTCGTCCTTAACGAACGTCGCAGTAAGCATAAAGAAGGTAAGCAGCAGGACCATGACGTCACTCATCGGCGTCATGTCGATGAACGTGTCTTGTTTTTTTACTTTAAAACGTCCCATTGTTAAAATGTTACCTTAATTATGGATTAGTGAGTTGCGTTAAATGTTTGAACGATTGAGAAACCTACTTCGTCGATGCAGAAAGTAAGGCGGTCGATCTTGTTTGTGTAGAAGTTGTAAGCGATAACGGCAGCAGCACCTGTTGCGATACCTGATGCAGTATTTACAAGCGCTTCAGAGATACCTACAGAAAGTGCAGAAGAGTCAGCACCACCTTCACCAGCCATAGCCGAGAATGACTTGATCATACCCATTACGGTACCGAGAAGACCGGTAAGAGTACCGAGAGTTACGATAGTACCGATGATAGGAAGGTTTTCTTGCATCATAGGCATTTCGAGAGCAGTAGCTTCTTCAAGTTCCTTTTGGATAGCGAGAACCTTTTGTTCCTTAGAAAGAGTATTATCCTTTTCTACTTGGCGGTAAGTAGCGAGTGTAGAACGTACTACGTTTGCTACAGAACCTTGTTGCTTGTCGCAAAGTGCTTCAGCAGCATCGATATCACCAGCCATGAGGGCCTTCTTGATGTTACCTACGAAACGACCTACAGAACCCTTACCGTTAGCAGTACGGATAGCGAGGAAACGTTCGATAGCGAGAGCAATAACAGTGATGAACTGACCCCAGATAAGAGGCACGATGAAACCACCCTTGTAAACTGTACCTACGATACCATCTGGTTCATAGTCAGCATCCTGGAAGAAGTGGAAAGGAAGACCAGTGAAAGCTTCGTTACCAAGGAAGTTTGTCTTGTAACCAGCTCCGAACACATAGAGACATTCAGCGATGATAAAGCAAATAAGGATAACGATCCAACCTGCCTTTACGCCCTTGAAGCCTTGAGACTTCTTTGCAGCACCCTTGGGTGCAGTAGCATTTGTTGTTGCCATTTGATAAAATTATTAAATTAAGTGTTTATAAAAAAAATGTTGATAATCAAAACATTGCACGCGGAGCGGCTGCAAAAACAAAGATTTCACAGACTGTCCGAGGGCAAAATTACTTATTTTTTCACGATTAGACGTAATAAAACATCATTTTTTTAAGAAAAAAAGAAATGCAGAGATGACGAAACCATAAATTCTGTTCTCTGTTTCAGGTCGCCATTCCGAAAGAAAGGCTACACTAAAATCTTATCCGACACATAGGCCAAAACCACCAAAAGAGCGAAAGTCAACATGTTGCGCGAAGTAAATCCTAAGATGCGATTCAACGCTGGTCCGTGGTTGATTTGGACCATCTTTCGCCACGTCAGATAATGGGGCAGCAGATAAAAAGAAGGGAGAATAGCCAACCATAAATTTCCGTCCAATGCCAGGAATGCCACGCAAATATAAGCCGCGATGCCTTGCAATAAGTAAGCCAAACTTCCGAAGCGTTCGCCAAAAAGCACAACAATGGTGCGCTTGCCCGCAACGCGGTCCGTGTCGCGGTCGCGATAGTTATTGAGCACGAGCAGAGTATCAACACACAAACCACAAGCGGCTGAGAGCAACCATACATTCTGTGTCAAAGTGCCGGCTTGAACATAATAGGTACCAATCACGGGCACAAAGCCAAAGAACACCCACACCAGCAAATCACCCAAACCATGATAACTCATGAGCGTGGTGTAAAGAAAGGCAAAAAGAACGCAGGAAAGGCCTAAACCTATCAGCCACAAACCGCCATACATCAACAAAGCACAGCCGCAGATACCAGCAAGAACGAGCATCACTGCAATCCCCCACCCCATAGCTTTGGGGGTAATCCACCCTTGTGCACAAGCACGCTTTGGCCCCAAACGCTCAGCGGTATCCGTGCCACGTTTAAAGTCATACAGGTCATTAATGAAATTTGCAGCGATCTGCATCCAAATCGCGAACAGCGCGCAAAGCACTGCAGGTTGCCAACGCATCACATCATCGGCATAAGCCATTGCCGTTGCTGTAGCAACCGGTATTAATGCCGCAGTAAGCGTCTTAGGACGCGCTGCAAGCAACCAAGCTTTTAATGAATTTGTTTTCATGGAATAAAGAATATAATAAGGGGTGCGTTGATTGGCGACGGGCCGACACAGATTAGCGCGATTCATGAGTGAATTGACGACGGGCCGACACGGCTTGGCACGATTCGTGAGTTGATTGACGACGGGCCGACACAGATTAGCGCGATTCATGAGCGAATTGACGACGGGCCGAC
>JAGBYN010000055.1 GCA_017628775.1 Bacteroidaceae bacterium
GACTATGATACAAACGAGGAGATTGAGAATGCCAGCAAACCGCTCTCGCATGCTTCACTGATTAAAAAATATATTTTAGAAAACCTATGACAAACGAAAATCAATATTGCTACCGCTACCCCCACCCTGCGGTAACTACCGACTGCGTTATCTTCGGATTTGACGGTGAACGCCTGCAAGTGTTGCTCATCGAAAGAGGTATTGAACCATTCAAGGGTAAATGGGCTTTTCCTGGGGGATTTATAAAAATGGATGAATCTGCCGAAGAGGGTGCTCTGCGTGAATTGCGCGAAGAGACTGGACTGGACAATGCGTACATCGAGCAGTTTCACACCTTCAGCGACCCTAACCGAGACCCGCGCGAAAGAGTCATCACCATTGCCTATCTCGCCCTCGTAAGACTTCAGGAGGTCAAGGCAGGCGACGATGCTGCAGCAGCCCGCTGGTTCCCGATCGACGAGATTCCCTCCTTGGCATTCGACCACGACTACATCCTGCGAATCGCCTTGCAACGCCTACGCGAACAACTCCATTTCCAACCTATCGGTTTTGAGCTTCTGCCCGAGAAGTTCACCATGAAGGAACTGCAAACGCTCTACGAATCTATCCTCGGCGTCAGTTTCGACCGCCGCAATTTCTCAAAGAAAATGATGCACCTCGAACTACTCATCGAACTCGACGAAACCGTTTGGCCCACTCGCAAGCGCGAAGCAAAACTCTTTAAGTTCAATAGCGACAAATACGCTGAACTCAAGCAACGAGGCTTCCGCATTGAATTCTAACACGCGTGCGATAGCAACAACATCATGGGGATTCCCAAAGAGATTTCTCAAAAAGCACTCAATGACTTACTCGAAACGATGCGCAAGATGATTGAAGATTACACTGCGCATTAAATGATAAGTGAAATAGGCTTTTCACGAAACTGTATCCTTTATAGAATTATTTTCCTGGCGTGAGAATATTTTTTTCAAGCCTTGAAAATAAAATTACCAGGCGTGAAAATAAAATTTTCAAAGCATGAAAATTTTAGGAACTAGGAGAACTTTACGCTTAACCTCTTAACGAACCGAAAGGTCCTCTCAACCTCTTAACGAACCGAAGGTTCCTCTTAACCTTAAAACCTAAAAACAATGATCGGAAGTATTATAGGCGACATAGTCGGCAGCGTTTACGAATTTAACAACATCAAAACTAAAGAATTTGAATTCTTCCATCCGCAAGGAAGTTTCACCGATGATAGCATCCTTACAATAGCCACCGCAGATTGGATTTTGAATGGGGGCGAGATCGCAACTTATTACGCAAAATATGCAGAACAATATCCTTGGCCAATGGGAGGATATGGCGGCGGATTCAAATTATGGTCCGTCCAAGCAATAACCAAGCAAATCTACAACCCCTATAACAGTTATGGTAATGGTTCTGCTATGCGTGTTAGTCCCGTAGCATGGGTGTGCAACACAAAGGAAGAAGTTCTTGCCCTTGCCAAGAAGAGCGCAGAATGTACCCACAACCATCCCGAAGGCATCAAAGGTGCGCAGGCAACAGCCCTGGCTATTATGATGGCAAGACAAGGACATAGCAAAGAAGAAATACGCACGGAGATAGAGCAAACGTTTGCCTACAACATTCAATTCACCTGCGACGAAATCCGCCCTACCTACACCTGGGGCAGTTCGTGCCAAGACACCGTTCCACAAGCCATCGTTGCATTCCTAGATTCAGAAAACTTTGAAGACGCCATTCGCAACGCAATCTCTATTGGAGGTGATAGCGACACCCTCGGAAGCATCACTGGCGGCATTGCCGAAGCATTCTTCGGAGTGCCCACAGCGTTACAAGAACAAGCCCTAAATTACCTCCCCGAAGGGTTCAAAAACATCATCATCGAGTTTGAGAAGCGGTATGGTAGTAAATGCTGTAAATAGTTTTTGAGCAAGAGGCGACCTAACAATCTATATCCTTACCCAACTTTCGCAAATGAAAGTTGGGCGAAAAACTAATCTTGGCACGAAAATCGCTATTAGTAAAATGTTAACCTTTATCAACAAAATTTTAGTATGAACATGAACGAACAACTGAAAGGCATTCTCATTTTGCTCGCAATACTTTTAGCGTGCTCAACCAGTATTTACCTTATTATCATCAACATCCTTCATCCCATAGCCTTTTTATTTGTCCTATTCGGATGTTATCCTTGGTGCAAAGTTATTTGGGACACGTATAACAGAGAGAAACGCAAGCCTACAAGAATTATGAAGAAAATATTGCCAAAATTTGGGTTCTCCATAGAAAATACAGAATGGGATAAGGAACATAACTTAATGAGAATCTTTGGTGTTTATCAGGATGACAAATTCGTAATAGATGCTTCTCCAGAATATCTGTACATTAATATTTATGACTTAGCGTGGCATAGTATTAAGTCAACAGACCCTTCTATGCGTCAATATTTGGAAGCACTTAACGACACGAATGCAGTACACCCCAACATGTCTGTAATTATGGGTGACCCCGATGAAAATGACATGCGAGATATCTTCACTGCAAGTAAAACTCTAATCCCCGAATTTCAACCTCACATATATCTGGAGAGTCTCATGTGTGATATGCTGAACTGCAAAAGGACTTTTATAGAAAATGTTCAAAAAGACCGTCCCTGGCTCAAAGCAAAAAGAGGACCTATCGGATTTAACACATCAAACGAACAAGAAACTCCCGCAAAAACAAAGGTTACAGGATTTGCTGCTCATGCAGAATAACTAAAAAACTGTTTCATTTATATCGTTTCGTTTTTTACAGAGCAAAACCAGGCAAATATCTCAAATACGCCATGATGGCTAATTAGGTGATACACTACTGCTTACAGAGAGTATGCATAGTAGAACAACAAATAATTTATCACACATCTATCTATAATGAAGAAGATTATAATAATCCTCATGTCGGGGATCATATTAATACCTATATTGATTTCTATTTTGATACTTAAAAATATTAGAATTAGAGTTTGGCATTTCTTTAATGGGAAAACAAAATTATATAGCGTAATACCCGATAATAAGATCGACCAATTGTTTACAGCATGCGTAAATTATTTGGTAATAGTTGCTAATTATATTGGGATGACCTATAATGAAATTAATATTTGGATATTCTGTATTATTTGGCCGTTGATTACTTTAGTATTATTTGTATTAGCAATCATTTAGACAAACAAACATCAATAAAAAGACAGGAGGAAAAGCATAGTGTCCTGATTTTTATATAGAAGCGAAAACCCAAACGAAAGTTCCTCCCATTTTGGGTTTTAACACCAGCCTCAATATTTTTTCGCACCGTGTTCTCTAAAGAAACCGTCTTTTTGGAATACGAACCCAAAAGAAAATCTTAACTTTGAGGAATAAATAAAATGGAAGTGGAATAACAGCAAAATACGTCCACGATTTAGCACAAAAAAACTATGAAAACTCAGAGAGGGGATCTATTCAAAAAAGACTTACTGGAGCTGATCCACGATTTCAATTATACACCTGTCGAACCAAAATCAATTAATTCAAACCTAAGTTCTTTACTGCCTGCCATCAATGCGTTGATGATACACTCTTTGGATCAATGGTTTGTAACAGAAGGACAAGAATTTTCACAGGAATATCGTCGCAAAACCGACTTACGCTTTTGTTTAACCGTAGGTGTAGGCGCCGCATGGTTTTACTACTTTCAGAGACCAAAGGTGAAAACCGCAGATGATTTGTTCAACCTCATGGCTTCGCCTCGCGGAGAAGATGCCATGGATGAATACATTGAAGACGCCGTTGGGCTTTGGTTCTCAAGTGAATCCGACAAACATTCCCAATGGTTGGCACTCTGCGATTGCTGCTACGATATGGCATTACGCCACTTTGATTTATCAATCCCCGAACATCGAGACTATGCTTGCCTTGTTGCCATGAATGCTGGAGCTATCATTGGTCTTTACATGATAGAGAAAATAAAAGTAAAGGCGAAGTATATGGGAGAATTTGCTTGGAACGAAGACATGTGGAACCATCTTTTTCCGGCAAGCGACCAACATTCGAAGCAAACACCATTGGATCATTGGACAGCCATGTGTCTTGAAAGTGGAATACCCATCGATGGCAATATCATTTCATCGCACAAGAATGATGCTTCTGAACCCCAGGTGGACTGTTACCACAAAGTTATCTTCAATGACAACGCCAATGTTCAAACCATTTTTCATATTGATGATAATAGCCCCCAAGCAGTGGTTACAATACCACGTCTTGAAACCTCAAATTCGCACTTCCTTATTATAGATAAAGTGTACGAACGTGCCAATGGTCTAGAAGCTTCAATCAAAGCCCATTTCGCTGACGACCCCGACACGCAGATCACATTCTACGACACGGAATACCTAAAAAACCACAACCAGTACTTTCCAGAAAATCTCTATGCATTCGACCTTTACGGAATGGGTTACAACGTGAATGCCGTACCGGAATCTCGAAAGCAGGCAGCAAACGAAAAGCCACTTTATTCTTTTATTCAGTTTGATGAGTCACACCCTGAAATTTGCCATTTCAGAGCGCCCATTAAAGAAGTCTTTCTTGATTTTGAAATCAAATCACCAACATTCTTTGAAGTCGGAATTGAAATACCTTACCAAGAAATCTTTGTTGGGAAGAAGCACCGCTTATCGCTTTTCATCCCGATGCATCAAATGAAGGAAAAAATAAAGGACTTTCACAAAGGCTCACCCATCGAGGGCACAATCATTCTGATGGGCAAAATGCGAATGGAGATGAGCATGGACGAACGTCCCAGCGAAGAAGTGCATTCCTTCACTCCACTCACCCAGCGAGGAACACCCCGATGCTTCACCCACAGATGCAAACCATCAGAGGCAGGCACAGAGATGAGCGCAGCCGAGCGCCAGGAATTCGCAAAAAAATTGATGAGTCAGTTTTTAGGTCAGAGATTAGAAGAGCCCCACAATGATGAGTTACCCGACATCATCACTTCGCGCCGAGGTGCCATATGGGTTAAGAGCGACGAAGATTACCGTGCCGCGGAACGATTCAAAACGGAAGACATCTTCCATGCGTTGTCATACAGCTACCAGATGGGACGCTTTCCCATTATGGTTTATGTTTCGCTCTACGACACCATGGGCAACCCATGCCAATGGCTAAAGGGTGGTACTTATACCGCACAGCTACATTATGGCTCTATGTATCCAGGTCAACGCATGGAGCCGCGCGATTCATACGAACCAGAGGTCCTCTCGCAGATTCTTCTCGAAGCATACCAAAACAGCCACACTTTCCCGCTCTGTAAGGTACTTCACAAGAACCTCTATATGACATCGCATCATCTAATCGATCCTATTATCACTCGAGATGAATTCCTGCTTTATCTTAATAGAGAGTTTCAAGCGAACCGCCAATCTGACAAAGGGAACATACAGGCAGACCTTCTTATTGACAAACAAACGTCTTTACCCTACCTGCTACTAACAACCCCTGAAGGCAACGTTGACCGTGTGGACTTCACAATACGACATAACCTCATCACGGAAATCCACATCAGCAATGTGAAACGCAAGAAGACAGTTTAGTTTTAAGGTTGTAAGGTCATGCAGACTAAGAACCTTAAAAACTTTGAAGACCTTACACTCTGCCTAGCCTCAACACCTCAGAACCGTATAACCTCATAACCTAAAACCTCTCCCCTATGAAAATCCCAGGAGTAACCTTTTCTTGGAAGCGTGCTTTAGGCATCACCAAGGTCAAACAACAAATTTCCAAAAAGACGGGGATTCCCCTCACCAGAGGTGGACTTGAACGCAAAATTGGCGCCGCAATTATCAAGGCAATCTTTAAGAAATAGTTTAAGGGCGTCACGTTATTGCTTCGCACTCTGTTTCTCCACAGAGTTGTCTTCTATTTTTACTTACCATCAGCACTCGAAACGACGGCTTGTAGATGCTCCTTGGAGCGGAGACGGTTTCGGGTGCTAATTTTATATTCCCCAATAAAATTTCGCAAGATTGATTAACCTATACGCCATAAACGATTTTTACTTCAATCTTCCGAAATTATTTCAATATATTACTGTCCGCTAAACACAACAATTCTCTCCCAACCCTCTAAAAAAGAGTAGTTGGGAGTTTTTTTATCTATGACAAGCCCTCCTCTATAAATTTAGTTCTTCATTTGGTGGTGGTTCTGCAACCTCCATAAGCATCTGTCTAAGATCTTCTTCTGGTTTATTGAAGAATGTGTATATATTGAGATAATACATCAAGGATATCCTAAGCATTGTGGCTAACCCAGAAAAACTCCAGCGTCGTTCAAGGCTA
>JAGBYN010000056.1 GCA_017628775.1 Bacteroidaceae bacterium
CATCGTGTCGAATTCAGCGCCCCAAGGGAAGGCCGCAAGGCGTGCGATAAGAATGATGCCCGCAAAGGTGTAACTGATCTGTGAAATTTTATTGGCGAGTCCGTCGAGTTGCTCATTGAGGGGCGTCTTCACGCTGTTGTCAATCTGTGCGGCCACAAACACCTTACCGTTCTCCGTATGGTCGCCCACGGCAAACACGCGAGCTACGCCGTGACCTTCCATCACCGTTGTGCCACGCATCACGGGGGTAGAGGGGAAGGTTGCTTCTTCATCGAATTCCTCCTTAAGGATAGTCTTTCGGCAGAGGGGTTCGCCCGTAAGCGTTGATTCATTAAGCGCCATGGCCGATGCTTCGAGCAACTGGGCATCTGCGGGCACTTCGTTACCCGTTGAGAGCACGATGATGTCGCCCACTACGATGTCTTTCTTCGCCACCTCCGTAGTGTTGCCACCACGAATGACCTGCACGGGTTCGTCATCATTCACCTGATTGAGGAGTTCAAATTCCTTGTCGGCCTTCATTTCGAAGTAGAAAGAAAGTCCTGTGGCAAGGAGAATCGCAACGATGATACCGATGGGTTCGAGAAATACTTCCATTCCCGTGCCTTCATGACCGAAAAATTCGTAGAAGGAAATACCTACCGACACAACCGCCGCCACGATAAGAATGCGGATGAGGGGGTCGGCAAACTTACCGAGGAACTTCACCCAAAGCGACTCCTTTGCGGGAGGGGTCAAAATATTTGCGCCGTGCTTGGCGCGACTCTCAGCCACTTCGGCTTCTGAGAGTCCTTTGTAGATTTCTTTTTCTTGCATCAAACTAAATATTTCAGAAAAACTTGCAATCTAAAGCAGCAATGGCGCTTGCCTTAGATTGCAATGATTTTTATCCACTGTATTGAATAATAAATAGTCGGATTAGTTCATCTTATCAAGCAAAGCCGCCATTTCCTGCTGGAGTTCGCGTGCCTTTTCAGCAGCTACTTCAGCAAAACGTTCAGTTGTGTCGGCATAGATGATGCCACGGCTTGAGTTGAAGAGCAATCCACAATCCTTAGTCATGCCATACTTGCATACTTCTTCGAGCGAACCGCCCTGAGCGCCTACACCGGGAACGAGAAGGAAGTGGTTGGGCACAATCTTACGGATGTCTTCAAAGAGTTTGCCCTGAGTAGCACCTACGACGTACATCATCTGCTCGTCGTTTGCCCATTGCTGAGATGTGCGCAACACCTTTTCGAAGAGGCGTTCGCCTTCAGCATCTTGCGTGAGTTGGAAGTCGTGAGATCCCTTGTTACTTGTCAAAGCCAAGAGAATCACCCACTTGCCTTCATACTGGAGGAAGGGAGTCACAGAGTCTTCACCCATGTAAGGCGCCACGGTGAGCGAATCGATATCCATTTCTTCGAAGAAGCAACGTGCATACATCGCTGAAGTGTTGCCAATATCCCCGCGCTTTGCGTCGGCAATGATGAATTGGTCGGGATAGTTCTGCTTGATATAATTCACTGTCTTTTCAAAGGCAATCCAACCTTGAAGACCGAAGCATTCATAGAATGCCAAGTTTGGCTTATAAGCCACCGTATAAGGTGCGGTAGCATCAATTATTGCTTTATTAAATTCAAAAATAGGATCTTCTGTTTCCAAGAGATGCTTTGGCATCTTCTTCAAGTCAGTGTCCAAACCTACGCAAAGGAAAGACTTCTTCGCACGGATGTTGTCAATAAGTTGTTGCTTAGTCATAACTATAATGTTTGTAAAATATTCTATTTTTATTTATTTTGCAAAGTTAGTGATATTCTGTGAATATCATGGCCAAAATTAACAAATAACATGTAAGAAATAAAGTATTTAATCAATGAAGAATGTATATATAGGGAATTCATTATCTTTGCATCAAACAAAACAAGCATTCAAAATGGTCACAAAATACGATTTAATAGCTATAATTGGCCCCACAGCTTCTGGAAAAACAAGCCTTGCTTCACGTTTAGCGCTTCAAATTGATGCAGAAATCATTAGTGGCGATTCAAGGCAAGTATATCGCAGAATGGATTTAGGCACAGGTAAAGATTTGTGCGACTATAACGTGGATGGCAAGCAGATTCCATACCACTTGATAGACATTGTTGAACCTGGCACGAAATACGATTTATTTCAATTTCAAGAGGATTTCCTAAAGGCTTACAACGACATTAAGAGCAGAGGCAAGAAAATCATTCTTTGTGGCGGTTCAGGGTTGTACGTTGAAAGTATTCTACGAGCATATAATTTGAGCCCGGTACCTCAAAACCCTGAATTGCGCCAATCTTTAGCATCAAAATCACTGGATGAGTTGGCAGACATTCTTAAAAGTTATCCTGTTTTCATTCATAACACAACCGACTTTGATACTACAGCACGCGCCATTCGCGCCATTGAAATAGCTGATTATCAGCAAAACCATCCCGCACCCAATCGTGATTTCCCTTCAATAAACTCCTTAACTATAGGCATCAACATAAGCCGAGAAACAAGGCGCCAACGTATTTCCCAAAGATTAGATCAGCGATTGGAAGATGGAATGATCAACGAAGTTAAAGGTTTGCTCAACGAAGGCATCTCGCCAGAGCAATTAATATACTACGGTTTGGAATATAAATTTCTAACTCAGCATGTCATTGGAGAACTAAGTTTTTCAGAAATGAAAGAACGCCTTGAAATTGCCATACATCAATTCGCTAAGCGCCAAATGACATGGTTCAGAGGCATGGAAAAGCGCGGTGTTCCCATCCATTGGGTTGATGGAGAACAAACCACTGAAAGCAAGATTAATGAAATACTCAGTTTAATTCATTAAAACGTTTCCAGAGTTTATTCCAAGCAAAAACGCTTTGAAGGCATTGTTCGAGGCAATGCTTCTAATTCCAGCTCACCATCAATATCAAAATCAGCATTAATCAGCGCTTCACGAATCGTATTTAGAGCAACATCAGGCGAATTGTTTTCCTCTGACAAGTGGCACAACCATATATGCTTGATTAAGCAAGGATTAAGATGCTGAGTCAACAAATCGGCGGTTTCGGGATTTGAATGATGTCCATAAGGCCCCTTTATTCTTCGTTTCAACACCAATGGATAAGGGCCCTTTTCTAACATTTCAGGGTCATAATTTGCTTCAACAACTAAATGCGTAGCTTGGCTAACATACTCTTTTACCGCATCAGTGCAATGCCCCATATCAGTAATCAGGCAAAATTTAATATCATCTATTTCAATAAAATAGCCATTATTGCCCATACTATCATGAGGAACCCCAAATGCCGTTATTTTAAAAGGTCCAATTTCAAAACGCTCACCATGTTTAATGATTTTACGATTGGACAAAACAATCTTCTGAGGTAAGTAAATGTGATTATGCATCCCTTGATGAACAGCTTCGGTTGTGTAAACGGGCACATGAAATTCATTACTAAATTTAGCAACACCTTTCGTATGGTCAACATGATTATGAGTCACCAATACCCCTTTTACCTTACCCATTGATAGGCCATATTCATCACATCTCTTCTTGAAAGTGCGTATGCCCAACCCTAAATCAATCAGCAATATATGTTCGATATCAATCAGAAAGTAACAATTCCCACTACTACCGCTTCCTAATGAAATAAAATCCATATTGTTTGTTTAATTGTATAAAATAGTAAACACTTTATAATTAAAGCGAACCATATTTCTATGGACCGCTTTATTTTTTATAATCTAAAAAGTTTGTTTTTTATCTTTTGAGATATCGTAATCAATCAATGTCGTTGAACGCAATCTGCTTAAAGTTTCAGGAGCCATATTCAGATATGAAGCGATATAACTTACATTGACTTGAAGCGATACGACTGGATAAGTCTTACAGAAATGTATGTATCTATCTTTAGCTGAAGAATACAAGCGATCGTCACATTTTGATTGTTCAAGCAATAGCGATGATTTAAGTATTTTTTGAACAAAAGCGGCAACCTCCAATGATTTTTCTGAAAGTTTAATAATTTTATCAAAATCAAACGTTACACAAACACACTCAGTTAAAGCTGAAATATTTATATCTGAAGGTTCTTCTGAAAACAAGCTATCCGCCGAAATAATAACATCCCCCTCTACATAAAACTTCTGAGTAACATCTTTCTTGTTATGAACAACATGTTGACGAAGAAGTCCATCACAAATGACATATACATAACGAGCTATTTGGCCCTTCGCTAATATCGTATCGCCCTTTGAAACGATCTTTGCATCTGTGTAAGGTGATATTAAATTAAGTTGTTCGACACCAAAACTACAGAAACTTTGCAACACATCTGTTTTGAGTTTATCTAAATCATGTAATTTATTGGGTATATTCATCGATCAAAAAATATCAATTATTACAAATAACGTTATGCAAAATTACAATTTATTTGTTTACAAACAGCTCACAAACTTCCTTTTTTAATAAATTTGCACTTGTTATGTTATTAAAAACACCTACAATAAAGTTTGAGCATGAAAACAGATAACAACACATCACAATACACCAAATTTTTCGTTCGAGAAGTTACCACACTCTTACCTTTTATTATCAATGCATTGAACGGGATAAGCAGAAACAAAGCAAAATCAATACTAACCAATGGCGGCGTAAGAGTTAATCAACGTATCATAAAAAAACACGATTACAATTTATCGGAAGGTATGTGTGTAGAAATCCTCAAACGCAAACCTCAAGACACCATAAAAAGCAAATATATTAAAATCATTTACGAAGATCAAGACATCATCGTTATTGAAAAGCAACCAGGCATTCTATCAATGGGAACACCGCACCATACTTTTTGTGTGAAAACCCTTCTTGATGAATATTTCCGGCATTCCAAACAAAAATGCACCGCTCATGTTGTGCATAGATTAGATCGAGAAACTTCGGGATTACTACTTTATGCCAAAAAGATTGAAATACAACAATTCCTAATCAAGAATTGGCAAGAAATCACGTCAAAACGCTCATATATAGCCTTGTGCGCTGGCACACCATCGCCCGCAAAAGGAACGATTAGAAGTTGGTTAACCGAAAACAAAGCTTTCTTCATTTATTCCTCACCTACCGACAATGGAGGGAAATTGGCGATAACACATTACGAAACATTAGAAAGTAATGGACAATACTCATTAGTTGAATTCAACTTGGAAACCGGACGAAAAAATCAAATACGCGTACATTGTCAAAGCATCATGTGCCCCATTTGCGGAGACGAAAAATATGGAAATGGAGAGAATCCCATAAACCGCTTAGCATTACATGCGTATAGGTTGCATTTTTATCATCCAACAACAAATAAACTACTTCAATTTGAAACCGATATTCCGTATAATTTTAAGGCCCCATTTGCCAACAAAACACAAAAAGCCGACACTTAAGAATTGACGGAATCATCACCTTAACATACACACGATGGTTTTCAAAACTTTTAGAAATATCACGTCAACAATAATCATCACATTATTTTGCATAAACTTTGTGGCATGTTCTTCTTCATCTTTTTTAGATCAAGAAGAATATCTCTTGGCAGATGTAAATATAAAAACAGACACAAAAGTTAATTTACAAGCTCCCCTACACTTATCCTTAAAACAAAAGCCCAATTCCAAATGGTTTAATATTTCAAAAGTACCATTAGGCATGTATTGCATGACGGGCAATAGTCAAACCAAAATCGCTAAATGGATAAGAAAATTAGGCGAAGCACCCGTCGTTTACGACACAACAAAAACAAAAGCCTCATGCGAGTCGCTTAAGCAGATTATGATTAATAAAGGCTTTCGACAAGCCAAGGTTGAGACACGCACCAAAACAAAAAAGCACAAACTTTATCTGAAATACGAGATCAAATGCGGTCCCCAAAGTTATATCAAGCAAATCAACTATACAAGCGACCAAAAAGAAATGATCTCTGTAATGGATAGCATACAGAAAGATTCTAAATTAAAGCCAGGAATGCCACTAGACATATCCCTGCTTGAAGCTGAAAGAAGCTCAATTCTTAAAAAGCTTCGAAATATGGGATATTACAAAATAAATCATAATTTCATCACTTTTACAATAGACACTCTTTCTGATAGTCAGGAAACCTACGTTCAAATAGAACTTAGTAAGCCCCAAAACACCGATACTCTATTTGCTTACGAACCCTTTAAGATTCGCAATGTTGAAGTTTATGAAGACGCAAAAGTAGGCGAATCAAACGAGAGCACCTCATATAAAGACATTGAATATTTTTACGACAACAAACAAAACTATATTAAGAAAAGCACCTATGATGGTTTGATTATCATTCGCCCCGATAGTTTATTCTCGGAAAGTAAAGTTACATCCACTTACCAGGCTTTAAATACATTACCAGCCATATCATACAGCAATATCATCACTACGATCTCCGACACCTCTGCACACATAGATTATTCCATATTCTCACACAAATCCACACCACATGGATTTTCTTTTGAAGTAGAAGGAACAAACACCGCCGGAGATTTAGGAGCAGCTGCAGCAACTACATACACACACCGAAACTTGTTTAACGGAGGAGAACTCTTTGAATTAAAATTAAGAGGCGCCTACGAAGCAATCACACAATTAGAAGGATACAACAATAAAAACTATACAGAGTACAGCCTTGAAGGAAAAATCAAAATACCAGCACTTCAAATACCTATACTCTCATTATTTAAAAAAGATAACACGACGAGATTCACACATAGATCTACATCTGAATTCTCACTGCTTTATGACGTGCAAAAACGACCTGAATTTCATCGTCAGTTACTTACGTTGAGTTATTCATTTAATTGGAAAAGAAATGAGCAAGAAAAACTCCAACACAGATGGGATGTGCTGAGTTTAAACTATATGTTCATGCCATGGATTTCTAACACATTTAGAAAAAACTACCTCGAAGGCGAGGACCCACGTTACGCCATACTTCGTTATAGCTACGAAGACCTTTTTATCATGAAAACGGGGTATAGTTTTGTGTACAATTCCAATAAAATCACATCTAACAGCACCTATCAAGTTAACGCCTGGCAATTAAAAGGAAATTTTGAAACAGCAGGCAACTTACTAAACTTAACGAGAAAGCTCATCAATGCAGAAAAGCAAGCTAACGGATCTTACAAAATATTTAACATTGCCTATTCACAATATGCTAAAGCCGACTTTGATTTTGTAAAGAGCATGCTGCTCACGTCTCAAAGTTCATTAGCTTTTCATGCCGCATTTGGGATTGCCATTCCCTATGGTAATTCGGATGCGCTCCCATATGAAAAACGCTATTTTTCAGGAGGCGCAAACAGCGTCAGAGGATGGAGCGTCAGAGGATTAGGCCCTGGCCGTTATGAAAGCAAAAATGGCAAAGCTGATTTTATAAATCAAACAGGTAATTTAAAAATTGATTTAAGTTTAGAATATCGTACACATCTCTTTGGCATAGTAAATGGTGCAGTGTTCTTAGACGCAGGAAATATTTGGAACACATCGAACGTAACAAGTGGCGATGAAGTATTTAAAATTAACACATTCTATAAAGAGCTCGCCGTAGCCTACGGTTTAGGATTGCGTTTCAATCTTGGTTATTTTATACTACGATTAGATGGCGGTATGAAAGCCATAAATCCTGCAAAGCAAAACAGGAAGGACCACTACCCTATTTTCTCACCTAAATTTTCAAGAGATTTTACTTTCCACTTTGCCGTAGGGTTACCCTATTAGAGAAATATAAAAAATATCATAACAACATCATAAAAACTTAAGTCATGAAAAATGGAATCCTCATAATTCGTGATTTAAGTTTTTTTGTTTACCACAAGAATGCATTTATCATTTTCGCCTTCATAAACGCAACCATCCAAATTTGTTATATTTAAGATTTGACACCTCTAACAATCAAATAAAATAGTAAACAAAAAAAAAAGATTTTAAAAGAAAAAAATATCACACAAAGATTCGTGAATATTAAACTTTTTTATCTAACTTTGCATCGCAATTGAAAAACAACGCTGCACTCTTAGCTCAGTTGGTAGAGCAACTGACTCTTAATCAGTGGGTCCTGGGTTCGAATCCCTGAGGGTGTACAAAATCAATTCAATGCGCGCATCATGCACTCTTAGCTCAGTTGGTAGAGCAACTGACTCTTAATCAGTGGGTCCTGGGTTCGAATCCCTGAGGGTGTACAAAAAATCAATTAGAATGCGCGCATCATGCACTCTTAGCTCAGTTGGTAGAGCAACTGACTCTTAATCAGTGGGTCCTGGGTTCGAATCCCTGAGGGTGTACAGAAGAGGATAATTTTAGGATTATCCTCTTTTTTTGTGTCTCTTTATTTACGCGTTATAGAAAAGCAACGATTTAGAATAAATTTTCAAAGATCACTTTGATTCATTTTTAAGTAAATCATTTTGTCGCTCAACAAAAAAAGAAGTATATTTGCGCCATATTTACAAGACCTCATCTTTTTTGTTTATAATTTACCTTATGATTTTGGCTTGTAAATGATGTTTATTTTCATCCCCCTAAAATTTTATGACACAGTACACATACGAACAATTGGTTTTGGTTGATATAGAAACATTAAAATCAATTACTCAAGAACTCAACACGCCCAATAAATCAAGCGAATTAAAAGAAGTTCTAATTGCCGATATTTTGGAGTTTACGAAAGCTGAATCAACAAAGGTAGCCCCACCCAAGAGAAAACGCGGTAGGCCTTCAAAAGCAGAAACGTATAAAATCAATGAAGATGAGATTTTATCTTCAATCAACGCCATGGAAACTTCGACGTCAACAAACGTTCAAACCATAGCTCAAGAAAACGAGATTGAAACAAACGAGAAAGCGGAAGAAAATTTAAGCATCAATCTAAAGCCAAGCACAAAGGTTAATGATTACTTCTATATCATTAAGGATATCCCACACGAAGAAAATCAGCCAAGCGAAGTTCAAAATACAGATGCCCCTTCTCAAACAAAATTCCGAAAATTCAACGAAGATCCCATCGTTAATAACAGCGTTGAGAAAGATGCAAAAAAATGCAACACCGAAGATGAGAAATCAGGCTCAAACGAAAACTCACTTGAGAACATTTACAACGACGTGTTGCTTAATGGTAGAGGCGTTTTGGAATTAACAAAGGATGGCTATGGATTCTTACGTTCATCTGACTACAATTATCTAACATCGCCAGATGATATTTACGTTTCACCCGTACAATTACGACAATACGGATTAAAGCCAGGCGACATCATTGAAGGTAAAGTAAAGATACCACGTGAAGAAGACAAATTCTTTATTCTCCACAATGTAGAACGAATCAATGGCATGACGCCTGAAGAGGTAAGAAACAGAGTTGCGTTTGAACACCTCACCCCATTATTTCCCGATAAAAAATTCAATTTAACACGAGCGAACAGTAAAGACAACTCTTGCAGAATTGTTGATTTGTTTGCCCCAATTGGTAAGGGACAAAGAGCTTTAATTGTGGCTCAGCCGAAGACCGGTAAAACGATGTTGCTCAAGAGCATAGCCAATGCCATCTCAGAAAATCATCCCGAAACCTATTTAATGATGCTTTTGATCGACGAACGTCCTGAGGAAGTTACGGATATGAAAAGAACCGTTAATGCAGAAGTGATTGCTTCAACGTTCGACGCACCTGCATCAAACCATGTAAAAATAGCAAGTATTGTGCTTGAGAAAGCCAAAAGAATGGTTGAATGCGGCCAAGATGTGGTTATTTTCTTAGATTCGATCACACGTTTGGCAAGAGCCTACAACACCGAAGCCCCCGCATCGGGCAAAATTCTGTCCGGGGGTGTTGATGCCAACTCACTTCAAAAGCCCAAACGCTTCTTTGGAGCGGCGCGAAACATTGAAGGGGGCGGTTCATTAACGATTATTGCAACGGCATTAATTGACACCGGCTCCAAGATGGACGAAGTGATCTATGAGGAGTTTAAGGGTACTGGTAATATGGAATTACAACTTGATCGTCAATTAGCCAATAAGCGCATATTCCCCGCCATTAATCTTATTGCCTCAAGCACGCGTAGAGACGACTTATTGCTGAATGAAAACACCATCAATAGAATGTGGGTGTTTAGAAATTTCTTGTCGGACATGAATTGTATCGAAGCGATGCAATGCGTATTAAAACAAGTTGAGAACACGAAAAACAACGAGGAACTTTTAATAACCATGTCCAAGCAATAATCAGATCTTGAGATATCGTTAATTGATTAGCCAAATTAAGTTTCTATAAATAGAAGTATGCTTCAAAAATTAGAATTATTATCTCCAGCACGCAATATTGAAACTGGTATTGAAGCCATTAATCATGGAGCGGATGCAGTATATATAGGTGGTCCGAATTTTGGGGCACGCGCTTCGGCAAGCAATAGTATTGAGGACATAAAAATTCTTTGCGATCATGCTCATATCTACGGTGCCCGCATTTATGTCACGCTGAACACCATTTTATATGAGAATGAATTAAAAGCCACTGAAGAACTGATACACAAATTGTACCACGTTGGTGTGGATGCCATCATTGTTCAAGATTTAGCCATCACTCAAATGGATTTGCCTCCAATTGAAATTCATGCCTCTACGCAAATGGACATTTCAAGCACCTCGCGAGCGATTGAATTGGATGAGATGGGTTTCAAGCAAATCGTTGTGGCAAGAGAATTAAACGTGAATCAAATCAACGAGATTCACGATGCATGTCCAAATGTAAAGATAGAAGCCTTCATACATGGCGCTTTATGCGTGAGTTACAGTGGCAGATGCTATGCTTCGCAACATTGTTTCGGCAGGTCGGCCAATCGAGGTGAATGTGCACAATTTTGCCGCCTTCCCTTTGATTTGATAGATTCGGAGAATAAACCCATCGTGAAGTCGAAACATCTACTTTCGTTAAGGGACATGAATCGCTCTGAGCATCTTGAGGACTTAATCAAGGCGGGCGTTAGTTCATTTAAAATTGAAGGCCGATTAAAAGATATGTCGTACGTTAAAAACGTAACGTCGTACTATAGCCAATTGCTTGACGACATCATCGCAAAATCGCCCGACAAATATTGTCGTGCTTCAAAAGGCAAGTGCTCATATAAGTTTAATCCTCAGTTAGATAAGAGCTTTAATAGAGGTTTTACATCATATTTCTTGGACAACAAGCCATCCACCCTTTCAAGCATTATCACCCCCAAATCGATGGGCGAATATGTTGGAAAAATTGTTCAATTCACTCCCCTTTCGCTTATTGTAAAATTATCGAACACCATCAAGCTTAATGCGGGCGATGGCTTATGCTTTATTGATTTTGAAGAGAAATTAATCGGTTTTAGAGCGAACTCAGTTTTAAAGACAGGAGTGGGCGGAGAATACAAAATCTTATTTGGCCCCAACGCACCAATCTGGGCGGCAAAATATTCAAAAATAAAGAAACCGATCCATCACGATATTCAATTATACCGCAACCACGATTTACAATTTGAGAAAGACCTGAGCCAAACGTCAGCATCTCGAAAACTCTTGGTTTCTTTTCGAATATATCTTAAAAATGAGGGGATTTATTTGAGTGCGATTGACGAGCTAAACCGCGCGTCAGAGGTGCTTGTTACCTCAGATCTCATTGCGGCCAAAACGCCTCAAGAAGAGAACATCATTAGGCAACTCAGCAAATTGGGCGAAACGCCTTACGCCATTCAAAACATTGATATCGACAAGGACATTACAAATCTATTCATCCCCTCGTCGTTACTTGCTAATTCCAAGCGATTGGTCATTGAGCATTTATTGTCGGGCATCAATCCCAACGCCCTGTGCCAACCAACCACGTTTAACATTCAAGCAAACCCCAAGAACGCGGGCTCAGGGCTTAGCTACACGGCAAATGTGAGTAATTCCAAGGCAAAGGCGGTGTATCAAAAATTAGGTTACGCTCATATCGACCCAGCCTACGAAATTGAGCCCCAATCCAAGGATAGCGCCATAATGTTCTGCAAATATTGCATCAAACGCCAAATCAATTTATGCTCGAAAACCGCGCCGAAACCTAATGGCACATCATTTAAAGAGCCATTCTATCTTAAAAGCGTTGATGGGCGTAAATTTAAATTATCATTTGATTGCAAAAATTGCATCATGAAGGTCTATCCAACAAGCTAAATTAAATCGCGTCTGAAATTTTTAATGTTTGATTTTTGTTTTTCAAGGCAGAAATCAAACATTTTTTATGTAAGTTTGCATAATAATAAACGAATGCGTAAATGAATAAAATATTTTCAACCTTAGTATTATTGTGTGCCACTTGCTACACCTCGTATGCGCAATTAACAAAAGGCAGCTTTAACAGTGTGTTTAAGAATGATTTCAATCCAGGCTATAATCCAGGCAATCAAGAAAATAGATGGAATGAAATCAATGCGGATTCAACAAAAAATCAAAAGAATATACCCGAGGGCATCTACGTGTGGAAATTGGACACCCGTTTTGGCTTAACCCAACCCGCCGAGATAGACACCGTGCATCATGCCTTTCAAAATGAATCGTTTACGGAAGGCATGAAGCGAGAATTCAACACGACGGGCAATTTGGGCGCTCCAAGATTTAGCCGATATATGGTTGATGGTCAGCTCACGCCCTTCGCCTCTCAATTCATCTTTCAGAATCCCTACGATTTCTTTGTTAAGCCCATCGCCAATCATTTATACACCAATACGAAGTCGCCCTTCACGAACATCACTTATCACGAATGTGGCGATAAGGAACATGGCGAGGACCGCATCAAGGCGATGTTTGCAACCAACGTCAATAAGCATTTAGGTTTGGGATTTAATTTGGATTACATGTATGGCCGAGGTTATTATCAATCGCAAAACACCGCCCACTTTAAGGGCTCAATTTATGGTTCGTACATCAACACCTATTACACGGCTCATCTTTTGTACCAACTTCATCATTTGAAGACTTCAGAAAATGGCGGTTTAGAGGACGACCGATACCTTACCGACCCCGAATCATTTTCAACCACCTACGAGACTTGGGACATGCCCACGAATCTCAAGAAGACATGGAACAAGCTGAACATCAACGAATTGCTTTTTTCGCAACGCATTTTGATTGGTAGAAACAAGTATGCGACGCCCGACACCCTTGGCATTGATTCCATTTCAGGCAAACCCATACTTGCCGAAATAGACAGTGCAAAAATCAACGTCTATGGTGCAGACGCGCCGTTTACGCTTGTTCACACACTGAATTTAAGCCACAACGACAGGTTGTTTCTGAGCAACTTCAAAACCAACCAATACGCGCCCACCTACTTTAAGGACTATTACCTGCCCTCCGATTCGTCGAGGGATGAAACAAAAAACATCAGTATAAAAAACACACTTGCCTTTGAATTAAACGAAGGTTGGAAGAAATGGCTGAAGGTTGGCGCACGCGTGTTTGTCGCTCACGAATTTCAAAAATTCACTTTGCCAAGCGACCCGACCTCAACCGCGAACTATCATTACAACTATTTCAACATTGGTGCGCAAATTATGCGTCAAAAAGGAAAATATTTTGACTATGACCTGATGGGTGAATTGCGCACAAGAGATGGCGTTGAATGGGGTGAATTTAATATCCGGATTGACGGAACGGCCAACCTCCCTTTGATGAACGACACATTAAGGGTAAAGCTTTACGGACAGATTCTTAACGAAACTCCCACGTTTTATCTGCGCCACTATCACGCCCGCAACGCCTGGTGGGACAACGAGCATTTCAACCATCAAACCTCACTGCGCGTAGGTGCCACATTACGCTACAAACGCACGCAAATCAGCCTGCACGCCGAGCAAGTCAATGATTTAGCTTACTTCCAGGAAACCCTAACAGATTCTAAATCAATGGATGAAGCACCAAATGCGTTTTTGCATAGCGTCGCAGCCGCTCAAAACGGAAAGCCCGTTCAACGCCTGCAAGCCACATTGACGAATTGGCTGAATTGGGGCATCCTTAATTGGGAGAATGAAATTACCTTCCAAACCACTTCCGACAAGAGCCTCCTGCCCGTGCCAGCGCTCAACGTGTATAGCAATTTATTCCTGAAGTTTAAAATTGCAAAAGTGCTGAACACAGAAATCGGTAGCGACGTTAGTTTTTTCACGCGCTATCAAGCCCCTGTTTATTCGCCAATTATTGGTCAATATGTGATTCAGGATCAATCAAAAATCAACAAGCTTGGCGGTTATCCAATTGTGAATTTATATGCTAATTTCCATTTGAAACGCACTCGCTTCTACATCATGGTATCGCACATCAACTCGTCCGACAATAAGAAGCATGCGTTCCACTTGCCGCATTATCCGATGAATGAAAGAGTTATCCGATTTGGGGTAAGTTGGAATTTCATCAACTAAATGCCGTCAAAAATATATAGCGTTGATTGCCGCCACAAGCTTCGCCATCAACACAGAAATCAGAAACTATACTTTTTTAAACTCATTCACACACCCGCTTAATCATGGAAGATTTTATCCACCTTCATGTCCACTCGCAGTATTCTATTCTTGACGGACAAGCCTCTATTCCCATGATGGTTGACAAAGCCATTGCCGACGGCATGCGTGGCATGGCGCTGACCGACCATGGAAACATGATGGGGATAAAAGACTTTTATAATTACACCGAAAAGATTATTGGCAAGGCTAAAAAAGAATTAAAAAGCCTGAACGCTCAATTAGAAGCCATCAATAATGGCGAATACACCCCCACCCCAACCGAAACCAACAAATCGATCGACGAGATTAAAGCCGAGGTTTTAAAAGCGATCGAAAAACAAAGCCGAATTGCGAATTTCAAGCGCCTCATAGGGTGCGAAATGTACGTTGCCCGACGTGGGCTAAAACGAAAGGAAGGCAAGATCGACCAATCAGGGAATCACCTTATCGTGATCGCCAAGAACGTAACAGGTTATAAAAACCTCATCAAATTGGTGAGCAACGCTTGGATTGATGGATTTTACATGCGCCCCAGAACCGACCACGATGAGCTGCTCAAGTATAAGGAAGGCTTAATGGTTTCGTCGGCGTGCCTGGCGGGCGAAGTGTCGAAGAAAATTGCAAACAACGATATTGAAGGGGCTGAAGAAACGATCCAATGGTACAAAACCGTGTTTGGCGATGATTATTATCTGGAGCTGATGCGCCACAAGGTGACCGACCCGCTTCAATTTGCCAACCGCGAGGTCTATCCCCTGCAAGAAACATGCAATCAGAAAATCGTGGAATTGGCCAAGAAGCACGGCGTGAAGCTGGTGTGTACGAACGACACGCACTTCGTGAACGAAGAAAACGCCGAAGCCCACGACCGCCTTATCTGCCTGTCAACGGGCAAGGACCTGAACGACCCCAACCGAATGGTTTACACCAAGCAAGAGTGGTTCAAAACAAAAGCAGAAATGAATCAGCTCTTTGCCGACATTCCCGAAGCTTTAGCCAACACGTGCGAACTGGCCGAGAAGACCGAAAATTATTCAATCGACCATGGTCCGATCATGCCAAACTTTGAAATTCCCGAATCGTTTGGCACCGAAGAAGAGTACCGCAAGAACATCACTGAAGAGCAACTCTACGATGAGTTTACGCAAGACGAAAACGGCAATGTCGTGATGTCGCGCGAAGAGGGCGAGGCGAAAATCAAGAAATTGGGTGGCTACGACAAGCTCTATAGAATTAAGCTTGAAGCCGACTACCTTGCCAAATTAGCCTACGAAGGGGCGAAATGGCGCTATGGCGACCCCTTGGATCACGACACAAGGGAACGAATAAAATTCGAGCTCCACATCATGAAAACCATGGGTTTTCCGGGCTACTTCTTGATCGTTCAGGATTATATCAAGGTGGCTCGCCAGGAGCTTGGCGTGAGCGTAGGCCCTGGGCGTGGTTCGGCGGCAGGTAGTGCGGTGGCATATTGCTTGAGAATTACCGACATCGACCCCATCAAATACGATTTGCTTTTTGAGCGTTTCCTTAACCCCGACCGTATATCGCTCCCGGATATCGACGTTGACTTCGACGACGACGGGCGCGCCAAAGTGCTGCAATGGGTGACGGAAAAGTATGGAGCCGACCGCGTGGCCCACATCATCACCTACGGCACGATGGCCACAAAATCGGCCATCAAGGACGTGGCACGCGTGCAAAAGCTACCCCTCGACAAGAGCAATTACCTGTGTAAGCTCATTCCCGACAAACTGCCTGAAGGGCCCGATGGCAAAGTGCCAAAAATGAATTTGCCCAACGCCATTGCCGCCATTCCCGAGTTAAGAGAAGCAGAAGCGTCGCCCGACCCCCTGTTGCACAACACGATACGCTATGCCAAAATGCTTGAAGGCAACGTCCGCAACACGGGCGTGCACGCGTGTGGTGTAATCATCTGTAAGGATCCCATTTCTGATTGGGTGCCCGTTTCTACGGCCGACGATAAAACGACAAAAGAAAAACTGCTCTGCACGCAATATGAAGGCAAGGTCATTGAAGAAACAGGGCTGATCAAGATGGACTTCCTGGGGCTTAAGACCCTCTCAATCATCAAGGAAGCCATTCAGAATATTGAAGACAGCCTGCATGTGAAGGTGGATATCGACCAAATCCCCATCGACGACCCCGCAACGTATCAGCTGTATTGCGACGGCCTCACCGTGGGCACATTCCAGTTTGAATCGCCCGGTATGCAAAAGTATTTGCGAGAGCTTGAACCCTCCGTGTTTGAGGACCTCATCGCCATGAACGCCCTTTATCGTCCGGGGCCAATGCAATACATTCCCGACTTTATTAATCGCAAGAAGGGAATAAGCCCCATCACCTACGACCTGCCGTGCATGGAGAAATACCTCAAGGACACGTATGGCATTACGGTGTATCAAGAGCAGGTGATGCTCCTTTCAAGAGAAATAGCCGACTTCACGCGCGGCGAAAGCGACAACCTGCGCAAGGCCATGGGTAAGAAGCTCATTGACAAGCTGAACCACATGTACCCCAAGTTCCTGGAGGGCGGAAAGCGCCACGGCTACGACCCCAAGATACTCGAGAAGATATGGGAGGACTGGCGAGCCTTTGCATCGTACGCCTTCAACAAAAGTCACGCCACGTGCTATTCCTGGGTGGCCTACCAAACGGCTTACCTTAAAGCCAACTACCCCTCTCAGTACATGGCGGGCGTGATGAGCCGAAGCTTGGACAACATCACCGACATCACCAAACTCATGGAAGAATGCAAAGCCATGAGCATCAGCACGCTCCCACCCGACATTAACGAGTCAAGACGAAAATTCAGCGTCAATGCGCTTGGCGACATCCGCTTTGGCCTTGAAGCCATTAAGGGCGTGGGCGAAGCCGCCGTTCAAAGTATTCTGGAGGAGAGAAACAAAAAAGGCCCGTTCACGTCGGTTTACGATTTCTTTGAGCGCATCAACCTGAATGCGTGCAACAAGAAGAACATTGAAAACATCATCCTGGCTGGAGGCTTCGATAACTTTACCGACTTCAAGCGCGAGCAATACTTCGCACCCACCGATTCGGGCGACACGTTCCTTGACCTTCTCGTCAAGTACGGGCAACAATATCAAGCCGACAAGCTATGCAATCAGCTAACGTTGTTTGGCACGATGGACGACATTGAAATCGCCAAGCCCAAACCCGCACCACGATTCAAGGAATGGTCCGACCTGGAACGGCTCAACAAAGAGCGCGACCTCATCGGCATTTACATTTCCGCTCATCCGCTCGACGCCTATAAGGTGATACTCAACAAAATGTGCCAAGTGTCGCTCGATAAACTACAAAACCGAGCCGACTATGCCAATCAGGACATCACCTTCGGCGGCATCGTGACCGAAATCGTGCGCAACGGCGTCACCAAAAACGGAAAACCCTTTGGCATCGTGAAGATTGAAGATTATAGCGGATCGAGCGAACTGGCGCTCTTTGGCGAAGACTGGGCACATTGGGGTGGCTACTTCACCCAAGGCAATGCCCTTTTCATCACCGCCAAGGTCGAACCACAACGCTTTAATCCCAACGCTTTCGACATCAGAATCGGAAAAATAGAATTCCTGAGCGACGTTAAAAACAATCGAATCAATAAGATTACAATTCATCTGCCCCTGGCCAATGCGCACGAGGATGAGGTGCACGAACTCATCACCATCATTCAGGAATACGAAGAACGAGGCAACACCGAATTGCAAATTCACATCACCGATCACGAAACGAAGGCCAACCTCCGTTTGCTCTCGTCGAAATACAAGATTAGCCTCTCGAAAAAGCTAATAAGCTATCTTGACAAAAGCACCACGATGACCTACAGCATCAATTAAAATTCTTAATACATTATTCAACTTTTAAATTAATCATTATGTTACACATTACAGACAAGGACTACGCAGACGTCGTAGCAAAAGGTTTACCTATCGTGCTTGATTTCTCAGCTGCATGGTGCGGCCCCTGCAAGAAAATTGCACCCATCATGGACGAGATTGAAGCTGAATACGAAGGCAAGGTTATCATCTGCAAGTGCGATGTTGATGAATGCGACGACCTCACCATGCAATTCGGCATTCGCAACGTGCCCACAATCCTCTACATCAAGGATGGCGAGGTTAAGGACAAGCAAGTAGGTGCTGCCACAAAAGCCGTATTGGTTGAAAAATTACAAGCTATTCTCTAAAACTATGGCTTCATTTGAAGACGAAATCATGCTTGACGCCCAGCACGATGCTTCGGCCGTAGCATACATGCAAACGCACATCCCTGCCGATTTGCAAGAAACATTCAGTGAAGATGAACTTTATTATTGCCTCGACCTCATTGAAACTTTCCTTGCCGAAAGCCCAACATTGAGCCAGGCCGACGATGAGTACATCGAAATTGATTTAGCTGAAATCTCAGCTTACATTGTGAAGACGGCTGAAAAGGACAACTTCGCCAAATTCAATGCCGACGATGTTTTCTTCGTTGTTCAGGCATACTTTGATTTTGAAGAAGAAGAAGGTAATTTCTAAGCAACCTTTTTTGAATATTAAGCAGAGGGGCTATGTCACATCCAGTTTTATGACACAGCCCCCCTCTTTTTTTGTTCCTTCATCTCCTTCCCTTCCGTTTTTTTAGTCAAGAAAAACACTTGAAGGTAGAAGGACTTGATTTATTTAATCTAGAATTTGTGACGTTTTGATGAGCGAAAGCGAATAATTTGAGACGGTTTGATGAGCCTTGGCGAATAATTGGCTGCGCAGTGTATGTCAATAGAAAATTCATGGATGAATAAAAAATTCTCAAATTCTAGAAAAAAACAAGAAGGTGATGAAGTCAAATAAATAGGGCAATCCTTTCGAATTTGCCCTAATCTATGCAGTTTATAATTTGCTATTTTTTAGGGAAAGGAGGTCGTGGATTTAAACCAAAGGATTCCCAGAAAATAGGCACTGCCCGCCGCGTCGGTTTTTTAGGTTACTCGCCTGCCTCGTCGGTGGCTTCAGGCTTGTTCACACACTGGAAGGTGATGAACTTCTTCGAGAGCTGGCGTTGCGTGTTTGCCGAAGGGGTGTAGCGAATGCGGATGCCTTCGAGCAATGAGG
>JAGBYN010000057.1 GCA_017628775.1 Bacteroidaceae bacterium
CACGACTTTTCCACCGAGTTATACACAGAGGGGATATGTAGATTTTTTGAATTAATAGATGCCTTAGATTCTAATAGATACTATTAAACGCCCTTTTAATAATATATATATGGGTGTGCTCGGTTTTTAAGCGAGCACACCCATAATTGTTGATGATGGTTTAATGTTCAATATACCATTGATACAAGCTTTTGATGCCTTCAGGCAGTTCCACAGTGTGGCGCCACCCGAGTTTATGAAGTTTAGAAACATCGGTCAGTTTACGTGGTGTGCCATCAGGTTTTTCCGTGTTCCAGCATAGTTGGCCTTGATAGCCAATTGTATCGACGATTAATTCGGCACATTCTCGAATGGTTATTTCAATACCCGTTCCTACGTTGATGTGGCAATTTCGGATTTCTTTGGCATTGGGTTCGTAGGTGTCCTTAAAGTCTATATTCAGGAGGGCATAAACGCTGGCGTCGGCCATATCTTCACTCCACAGGAATTCGCGCATCGGACTTCCTGTGCCCCATAACGTCACTTTTCCTTTTTCAATACCGTAGCGTGCCAGGACTGCGGTTATCTCCTCTTCGGTAGCTGCGCCATTAATGCCTTCAACGGGACGTTTGTTTAAATCGCAGCGCACTGCTTCCCAATTATCTTGCGTCAAGCAATTAGAAAGGTGTATCTTTCTAATCATAGCCGGGAGCACATGGCTGTTTTCAAGGTGGAAATTATCGTTTGGTCCGTATAGGTTTGTGGGCATGACCGCAATATAGTTTGTGCCATATTGCAGGTTGAAGCTTTCACACATCTTGAGTCCAGCAATCTTTGCTATGGCATAGGGTTCGTTGGTGTATTCAAGGGGTGAGGTGAGCAATGCTTCTTCAACGATGGGTTGCGCTGCATCTCTTGGATAAATACATGTCGATCCTAAGAATAAAAGTTTCTTGACATTGTGTCGGAAACTTTCGCCGATTACGTTTTGTTGGATTTGAAGGTTCTCGTAAATGAAATCTGCCCTGTAAGTTAGATTAGCCATAATACCGCCCACATGCGCAGCAGCAAGCACTACTGCATCAGGACGTTCTTCATCAAAGAATTTTTTAACGGCTATAGCGTCGAGTAAGTCTAACTCAGCGTGGGTGCGTCCCACTAAGTTTGTATAGCCGCGTTTTTGCAGGTTTTTCCAAATAGCCGAACCTACCAAACCACGATGGCCTGCGATATAAATTTTAGATGAGCGTGGAAGCATGTTGTTGTGAATTCATTAAGTGACGTTTTTTTAAAAATTAATCCCATTTACGGTGTCCGGTCCAGATGCGGATGCGGTTAATGAGGGCTGAGCCGATGCGTTTGAAATTGCCATGCAAGAGATTCAGCCAAAGTTCTTCAAACGAGCGGCACACTTTAATCCAGGGATGTCCCCAGGCCTGCACTTTAAACACTCGGTTTTTGTATGCCACATCTTCAATAATGTAGCGCGGGTGGCGCAAAGGGAACTCAAGTTCATGGTGCTTCATATTCATGATTCTGCGGTAAGCCTTTGGCAGTACTTCGTTGGTACCTTCAAAGTGTGTGCAGTCGCCCGTAGCGCCAAGATTTTGAATCATGTTTACCCTGGGCACAATGGAAAGTCCGGACTGGAAGAATATTGAAGCGTGGAAAATGGTTTCGTAGTAAGCTTTTCCTGTGGAACGGTGGTAATGGCAAAAGGCTTCGAAGTCCTCTTGTTGTTTGCGTTCCTTAATAAAGTTTCTGAGCAATTTCATGTTGTAGGCATCATCCAGGAACGTGTAATGTTCGTCCCACTGATCCACAACTCTGCGCCAAGAAGCCCAGCCCCAAATGCAGAATGTTGAAGCAAAGAAATAATCGTAGGGCATATCGGGCGTTTGCTCATCGTAATTCAAGCCAGCAATCATGGAGATGCGTGGATCATGCTCATAGCGATCGAGCATCTCACGGCAAAAGCGGAAGAAACTTACTGACGGAATACTGTCGTCTTCCAGGATGACACATTTATCAACAATGGAGAACGCCCACTTCTGAGCTCTGAAGTTTGAGGGGTCGCACCCTGCATTAACCGTTTGGTAATTTCTGTGTACTTGGCAATCCCAATCGATGTGTTCCACCACCTTTCTGCAAGCCTCAATTCCGGGTTCATCGTGTGGTCCGCGCGGTCCGTCTTGATAAAGAAAAAGGTGAGTAGGTTGTGCCAAACGCACTTGCTCAAACACCCGCTTTAACTTATCGGGATTATTGAAGAAAAGAATAAGAACTGGTACCATAGTATTGTCAATTACTTGAGCAATCGATAGGCGGATTGCATGTAGGTTAAAATATGGTCAACGTGTTTTTTTGAAGGGTTACCCACCTTTTGAGTAACTTCCTTTGTATTCAGGTCGTAAACAGAAGTGCCATCGGGTTGTATCCATACAATGCTTTGGCTCCATGCGTTGATGGCGAATGGATTGGTGTACGACATGCTGAGCACATCACGACTCATTATAAAATCATCGTGCGCAATATTCAATTGTCCGAGTAACGTTGCTGCAAGGTCCGACTGATTGCAGAGTATATCGATATCAGCCTCTTGTTTGATCACGCCTCCTGAAAAAATCAATGGAATTTTATTTTTCTCAATGGCCATGGTTTCTTCAGGTAAATGATGCGATAACCCATGGTCGGGCACAAACACCACAAGTGTGTTTTCCCATGCTTCAGTTTTTTTGAAATTTTGGATAAATTCACCAATGCACTCATCGAGGTATGCAAAGGCATTATCTATCTCATCGTTTTCAATACGGTTGTAGGGCACTTCCCATGGTTCGTGGCTTGAAAGTGTGAGCAAGGTCAGCATCCACGGTTTATCAGTGGGATAGGCTTCAATTGTTTTTAAGGTGCGTCGGAAGGCAAATTCATCGTGAACGCCCCATTTGGTGTTGTTGCGTTCTTCAGAGGGGAAATCTACTTCGCTATAGGTGCGGTTGTAGCCCGTTGACAGTAAATAGCCGTTGGTATTGGTAAAATTGATGTCGCCCCCGTAAATAAATTCAGTGGTGTAGCCAGCGCGTGATAATGAGCGTGCTATTGAGGGTAAATGACTTATTTTACTTTCCGTTAATTTCATCACGCTCACGTCGGGGTATGCAGGAAAACCACTCAGTGTGCACACTACGCCACGGTCGGTTCTGAATGAGTTGGCGTAGCAGTTAATGAATTCCACCCCTTCGGCAGCTACTTTTTTGAGGTTAGGCATCACGTTGGGTGCATCGTAAAGGGCGCGTCCGCATCCTTCAAGGATAACAAGGAGTACGTTTGGACGCAGCGTGTCGATCAATGAGATTGTTCCCCTGCTTTCAGTATTCATTTGTAGTTCAATCCACTTTTTTGAAAAATCCTCTTCAGAAAAAGCTTGTCCACGTTTAGAAAAGTCCTTGATTTTCGACATAGAGTAAAAAAGATTGAACGCTGGATTTACTGCCGAAGCATTGAGGAAGGGTTTATCTGAAAAATAAACCATGCCTGGATTAGCGGTTGAAACGCCTAATCCACCCCGAATGGCCAGGAATAACAATGCGCCTGCTATGCAATGACACACAGTACCTACAACGCGTTGCACAATATTGAGTCGGCACATGGCAATGCGTTCTTTGCTCTTTGAAGTCAGTGTGCGTTTAAAGAGCAAGAACAAACCTATTGTTGCCAATAAAATGCAACCGATACTTAAGATCGTATAAAGCGTGCTGACCGATGCAAAAACTTCAGTGGGTGAATCTAAATAATTAAATATCGTAGCGTCTAACTTGAAATTCCAAAATTCAAAAAGCCCAGTATCAACAATATAAACAACGGCTTGTAATAAAGCAACGATGCCGAAATAGATGTAGAAAATCCATCGATTAACACCTATCCAATAAGCCGCAAGGAGAATAATCCACAGCACTGCAGAAAGGTAACCCGAAAACGATACGTCAAGAGGTAACCCATGCCAAAAGATATTGAATACGTCCGAAAACGATATGTCCCTGCCCCATCCATTGTAGAGCAGAAAAATAACTTTACCAAAAATCCCTACAAAGAGGGCGGTCAGGAAAAATTTAAAAAGAAAAAGTATTCTTGTTTTCATGGTTGAATGGTCTATGAGTTTTTAAGGGCCATATGGCTCCTTTTCGTCTATTTCTCTGTTTTATTGTAAATAGATTGCAGGATCAATCCCGCTAAGGTCATGCCAAACAAGGCGGTGATGTGCATGAGCGAACCATTGATTTGTGCTTTTTTATCGTCCCATGTGCCACCTAAGAATAGGTCAACATCAGTAGCATTCTGAAGCAGTTCTTCGCTATACACGCATTTAAATTTCTTTCGGGGCATGCGGCCGCCTTTCTTTATTCTACGGCGCAATGCTGCAGCTAACGGACATCCCTTCACCTTCCAAAATTCAGCCACGCTGACTTTTGTGGGGTCTAATTTTAAGGCTGCACCCATCGACGCGTAAAATTCACAGGGTAGCGAAGTGGCATGAAGGATGAGCGCTACTTTATGTTCCAAACTATCGATGCAATCCACCACATAGTCGTATGTTTCAAGTTGAAACTGCTCGGCAGTTTGAGCTGAGTAAATGCCATTAATGGCTGTAACTTCAGCTTCAGGGTTAACCAAAAGCAAATGTTCCTTTAGGGCATCGACCTTTGATTTTCCAATGGTTGATACATTGGCCATCAATTGTCGGTTGATGTTTGAAGGTGCTACTTCATCAGAGTCCACAATAGTGATGTGCTTCAGTCCTGTTCTCACCAAAGCCTCAGCCGCCCAACTTCCCACACCGCCTACACCAAAAACAATCACCCGGCAGGTTGAGAGTTTTTGCATCGATGCTTGACCTAACAGCAGTGCGGAACGACTTTGAATTTCTTGAAGCATAGTTTTTTGAAGTTATGGTAGGTTCTGAAGTTAATGTTCTGGAGTGCCTTTAAAAGCGCTGCACCCTACGTGCAAATGTACAAAAAATGAGTGATATAAGAGATGAATAAAACAGTTTTTCAGATAAATTGAAATGTGAGCCGCAAAAATGACTTTTGAAAATGTTAAAAAACGCGTAAATTATTTTAATAACCTTTAAGATTATCATAAAATTAAGTAATTTTGCAAACTATTATAAATTACTTACTTAGCAACAAAATAAATAAAGATAGTTTTATGCAACTTAAGCCTCAAAGCAAGCTACAGGGCGGAAAGTATAAAATTGAAAAAATTCTTGGTCAAGGTGGATTTGGTATCACGTATTTGGCCACTCAGGAATTTTTGAACCGTAAGGTAGCTGTTAAGGAATTTTTTATGCGCGAGCATTGCATGCGCGATTCAGACACATCTCATGTAACGCTCGGAACAGCCAATAGTCGTGCTAATGTTGAAAAATTCCTTCAAAAATTTATTAAGGAAGCCCAAACCATTGCAGGTATGGACAACCGCCATATCATCAATATTTATGACGTCTTTGAAGAAAACGGTACGGCATATTATGTGATGGAATACTTAGGCGATGGCGACTTGCAAAGCCGCATTCCTGAAGGTGGTATGAATGAAAAGGATGCAATCTATTACATCCGTCAGATTGGCGATGCATTGTCTTATATCCACAGTCAGAATATTCTTCACCTTGATGTTAAGCCCACCAATGTAATGGTGCGTCAGAATGGCGAAGCGGTGTTGATTGACTTCGGTATTGCCAAGCACTACGATGCGAAGGGCGGTTCGCAAACCAGCTCTACTCCTGTTGGGGTGAGTGAGGGATATGCACCTTCAGAGCAGTACGACCGCGAAGGGGTAAGTTCTTTCTCTGCAGCCACAGATATTTACTCGCTTGGTGCAACGTTCTTTAAACTCGTAACGGGCGAGCGCCCACCAAAGGCAAGTATCGTGCTCAATGAAGGTTTGCCTGATTTACCTAAGAAGTTATCAAAGTCGGTGGTTGATGCCATCACCAAGGCTATGGCACCCCGCCGCAAGGACCGTCCACAGACCATTGGCGAGTTTTTGAGTATGCTCAGCACTTCATCTTCAACAAATAAATATGCTGTTGACGATGATGAAAGCACAGAAATAGCAGGAATGGATATGAACGAAGAACCCGAAGTAACGCCCGCTTTCGAAGAGGAAGAACCTGAAAAGAAAGGCGGCATCTGGGGATGGATCATAGCTTTCTTGATTTGTATCGGTGCATCGGTGGCTGGCTTCTTCTTGTTCATGGCAAGCAACAGTGAAGATATTGAAGAAGCACCTGTGGAACAATCCCAACCTGTAACACAGCTCGCTCCCGAAACTCCTGCGCCAGCCAATAACGATGGCGAAATCAACGGACACGGTTATATTGACTTAGGTTTGAGCGTGTTGTGGGCCACAGAAAATATGGGTGCTATTTCTGAAACAGATTGTGGCAAGTATATGGCTTGGGGTGAAGTGGATACCACTAAAACAACCTTCTCAAAGAATAATTGTTTGACTTACCAAAAGGCATTTGCACGAGAGTTACAAGGTAATATTGACTATGATGTGGCGCGTAAGTTATGGCGCGGTGCTTGGCGATTACCAACAAGTCAGGAATTTAATGAACTCATTGAAAAGTGCATTTGGACTAAGGTTAAGCGCGATGATGATCAGGTGGGTTATGAAGTAGAAGGTCCTAACGGTAAAGTCATTTTCTTGCCTTTAGGTGGATTAAAACAAGGTTCATTCAAAAATGCCGACTCTTTCAATGAAGTGGGTTATTACTGGTCAGGAACACATAAGCAAGGACGCAATGAAAAAGAAAAAGCCTTTGCTTTGACCTTTGGTATGAGCAGCAAAGCTCAATTATTTGAAATGCCTCGTTATAATGGTCTTTGCATTCGCCCTGTTGCGAATAAATAAATATTATCAAAAAAGATGGCGGATAGGTCAAACCAAATATTGGAGACCTGCCCGCCATTTTTTTTGTAGATTAAAGACCAAAACTGTCGTGCGAATGCCCTATTAAAGTTCTGGACTTATCTTTTGGGTGCACTCATTATTACATATATATATACCTCTTGATTGTAATGTGGAAAAACCTTCGGCTCTGTTGCCGTATGATTATTGAACCTTCATATATTTTTTTCCGTCCTTGATGTATATGCCAACAATGCCGTTGCCCTGATTTGGGGCTTGCGCGCCATTGAGTAAATAAACTGGCGTATTGTTGTTCTGTGGTGTATATAAAGGTTTTATTGCAGTTGTGGTGTTTTCCTGAATAAACTGATCCACTTGCTTCAGTCGTGATTGATACCACGCCACGATTAAGTTGATTTCATTCTTTAGATTTTCAACCGTTGGGCAACCATATTTTTCTTCTTTTTGCCATCTGGTGTATTCACGTTGCCAAGCACCACACTTCGTAAAGATATTGGCATAGTGTTGCAAATGGGCTTGAATAGAATCAACACTGAGTGATGACTTTTTCACTTCATTCCAACGTGCGGCAAGCTTTTCTTTGTATTGCCCCACGTTGTGGTTCCAAAGCGTAGCGAAGGGTTCATTTTTATGGATGCGAAGGTCCGAAACTCTTGTTTCATCGTAGGTTCCTCCTGAATATCTGCCATCATAATAACCACCAAGCGACGTGTCCATATCCCAGGGTGTAAACACAAAGGGTTCGTTTTTCGTGATGTTCTTATTGCTTAGGAATATATTTTTATTGCCGTTGTCAATAAGATTAAGCGCCATCACCAGAAGATGGAAGTCAATAACGTTATTTTCATAGAAATAAGCCACTGAGTTATTCATTAATTCATTGCTACTGCACACATCGTAAAGTCTTCGCAAAGGTTCCCACGTGTCTTGTCCTGGAAAATCATCAGGGTATTGCAATTCCCAGTTGTTCCATTCCACGCTGTCGATATTAGCGTCAGGGTTGAGCTGCGTGTTGGTTAAGCCCGTGTTGTCCCACAAATTACTTTTGTACAAAAGTCCTCTGATGGTTACATTGCCCTCCATGTCCTCTTTGTATTTCTTTAAGTCGAGCAACTTACGGTCAATGCGGTCGGTGAAGCAATAAATACCATTGTATGAACCATTGAGAATCACTTCCACGAATTGACCTTGTGTGCCATTACGTCCGCCAAACTCAGTGCTGTAGGGTGTTTTGGAATATGCATTCCAAATGTCAAAGCACACGCGGTTGCGCATGTTGATTTGGTCGATCGACATCGCGTCTAAAATCCACTTGTCTTTACTGCGAATATTAAAGAATGTGGTGTCGAGGTCTTCGCCCAAATCATCTCTCAACTTAATATTAAACGAACGTTTGGGGTAATTCAGTGTTGTGGCGCCTCTATAGCGGAAAAAGGCGGGCAACTCTTGTTCCACCCCTATGGAGTCGGCTGTGGATTGATTCAACACATGAAGGGTACCATTGCGGTACTCTTTTTCTTTGTCGTCAGGGAGTATTGTTGTGATTTCAACAAGTGGTAATGGTGAAAAAACAATGGGCGCTTCAGCCACCTTAACGCCATCACGCATAAGGTGCATAACAAATCCATTAGCAGTTGCCGCATCGTCAAACACCAGTTTATCTTTACTTTCCGTAATCAGTTCATAGTGCGCATCATCGGCAGCCTGGAAAGAAACTTGTGGGGCATAGTCTCCACCTTCCATATATGGTGTTGGTAAGGGATACATGAATTGCGCCTTTCTATTTTCGAAAATGGGTCGTTGTCCGTCCAATGCAAAATGATTGATGTATGCCGAGAATGGTGTTATGGCAGGCACTTTCAAAGCCTTGCCCTGCTCATCCACCATATAAAAGTATTTTGAAGCATGATCGGGCATGCCCGAACTGGCTTTAACCATGTTCTTTGCTTGTTCTATACCCATGTAATACTTCTCATCCGCCTGATGGTAGAACGTCAGGAAACCTTCGCGCGCCAATATGTGCCATTCCGATTCTTCAGATGGTGTGGGCAAGAGTTTCAGGTTGATAAATGTTTCATAGTCCTTTTCAGGCGTGTAAGTCAAGTACTGCCCTGTGGCTTTATTGCGAAAACGAATGGTTTGTTCATGGCATTCAATAAACCAATAACAATCGTCCGTATTTTGTTCGGTGGCGTCAACGTATTTCACCACAATATCGCTGTTATGAAGCGCGCCAATTCCCACGCCTCCATCGCCCTTTTCCACATTCACTATGCGATAGCACTTCGACTTATCAATATCCATGAATAAAGGATTGATGTTTTGGGCAAATGTTACGACACAACACCATGCGCCGCATATCATCAATACCATTGATTTTAGAAAAAATTCTTTCATTTAGTTTAGTTTTATGATGTTCATGACTTGTTTCGGATTGTAAAATTAATAAGTTTTGAATAAATAAAGTTAACATTTAAAATACTTTATAGATTTATAACATTTTGAGAGTTTAGATTCAAGAGTTGAGAGAAGTAGGGGCCGATCTCTGTGTCGGCCCGTCGTCAATAAACGCACGACTCGTGCCAATCCAAGGTCGCCCCCTCATTCAATCCATTTCTATAGCCTCTCTATCCTTTATCGTTAAGCATCTACTGCTTCGCGGTGGCTTGGCACTCAAAAATAAAGTTTTGAGTGCATTTTTAACGAATGATGTGCGCATTTTTAAAAATATTTTCACAAAAGTGTTAAAAAGTTGGTGTATTATTTTCAAATCTCCTACATTTGTGGTTGTAATGCATACTTTGCAAAATTTATAAATCATTTAAAATATTACAGTTATGAGCACAAAAGGTATTATTTTAACTGTTCTTTTTCTCGGCATGAATGTGAACTTCATGTTTTCTGGGAATATTACCAATCAAGAAAGTGAAACGAATACTCCTGTTACCGAACAAGTTTATGAAGATTGGAACTGGGACTATTGGAGTCAATACGTTGACAGTTGTTATTGGTATTTTGATGTGGGCAACAGAGTAGCCAAACTTTCGTCGTGCAACAAAAATGCTTTGGATATTGTAATTCCTGAAACGGTGACTTACAATGATGTGGACTACACTGTTGTGGCTTTGGCTTGTGATTTTAATAATGCCACTCAGTCCGTTCAACTTCCTAAAACGTTAAGATACATCGCTTCTGGTGCGCTGCAAAATTTTAGTATCACGTCCATCACCATTCCTGAAAATGTGTATTTTATAGGTGATGATGTTTTTTATAATTGCGATGCTTTACAAAGTGTTGAATTGCCTTCGTCTTTAGTAAGCATTGGTTATTCATTTTGTTGTGATTGCGATGCTTTGCAAAGTGTTGCTTTGCAATCATCTTCGTCCTTGTTAAGCGTTGGTTATAATTTTTGTTACGATTGCGATGCGTTACAAAATGTTGATTTGCAATTATCTTCGTCCTTGTTAAGCGTTGGTTATAATTTTTGTTATGATTGCGATGCTTTGCAAAG
>JAGBYN010000058.1 GCA_017628775.1 Bacteroidaceae bacterium
CACAAATTTACTATATATTCCAGGAAAATCCAAATTTCAGAAACCGTGCCAAAACCCGAAAGGATCAACGCCTTTTTCAAAAACTTTACAAAATGAAACTTTTTTGATCCTTTTACTTTCATTTTGATTTTTCGCCCTTTTTACAAAAATAACGAAAGGATCAAAGCAAAATGTTAAATGTGTTATGAGAGAGTTGAGAGTTGAAAGTTGAGAGAAAATACCAGCATTATTCGTGAGACGTCCCATTGGGGCGTCTCCATAACAGTGTAGTTTCACCTCCAGCATTTTGCCAGCCGCACGGCAGTTATATTCTGTACGCTTTTTAAACTTGATAACGAACCGAAGGTTCCTTTTAACGAGCCAAAGGCTCTGCTCTGAACTCAAAACGCTTATAAGAAAAACGCAAGCGAAGCCTGGTGCAGGTTCGCTTGCGCTTTGTTATGTATATGAATGCGACAAGGGTTTTATCTGCCCCCTGCGACGTGGATAAGCTGATTAACGCTTCACGAAATTAAAGTTCTTGAAGTAAGCCTTAACTTCGGCACCACTTGTGTTGGTTACACGAATCTTTGTTGCTTCAATACCTGCAAGTTCATTGCCTGTGTGAATCACAACATCGTCTGCCGAATAATGGAGCAAGCTCACCTTCTTCCATTCACCGTTTGTGGTGTAAAGTTCAAGCGTAAAGTTCTTTGCTACATCCTTCACACCGAAGTTGAAGTCCATACCCTGAAGGGTTATAGGACGGTCAATTTCAATGGTGAAGGCATCGCCAGGATTCCATGAAACAACTTCAAGGATACCATTCACGTGAACGTTATTACCTTGACCACGAACCGACTGTTGAGCCAACTGCTTCACGCTGGTTGTACTCTTATAAGGCTGGTATTCGCAAACAGGATCATAGTCTGTGCCATGAAGTTTGTTGTAAGCCTTCACTGTGTTAGCAAACACTTCGTTGAGCGTGGGCGCAAGGACTAAAGAACCAACCTTAATACCAGGTTGCAAAGGATGAAGAACGTTCTTATCGTTTGAAAGTTCATAAAGCTGTGCTTGAATTGACTTTGCTTCTTGGTAAAGATGATCAAAATCCAAGATAAAACCATCCATAGGCTTAGACCAATCTATCAATGCAGCAGAACATACATTAACACCAAACTGAGCCAACATCTTGCCATAAAGCAACCAGGGCTTCATTTCAATAAGCAAAGCGGGGTTGCTCTTGTCATTAAGCAGAAGGTTTGTGGCTAATTCAAGTTCCTTACAATTCTTGTAAAGCATAGCGATAGACTTCTTGTCGCCTTCCTTTGCAGCCTTTGCGATAGGTTGAAGTTCGCGGCTTTCATCACGACGGAAGCCATGACCATTAGGACCAAGGTCTTCATTGTAAGAAGCCCAAATCTTAAGCGCCTCAGCATTGTGGGGCATCAAGTCCTTAATGGCCTTATCCCAAGAACTCATATAGTCGTAAGCCTCCATGTTCCAAGTATAGTCGGCAATGCTGTAAAGCGAAATCTTTGAAGCCTCAGCATGCTCCATGGGGTTGCTCACAAAACCTGAGAGATCGTCGGCAATGTCAAGGCCGTTGCCATAGGTAGGACCGAGGAGGATGTGGTCGCGCACGAAGTCGCTAACAGGGAAGTTAAGCCAGATGTAACCCTTACGCTGTATGCGTTCGTTGATCCATTCCATTGAGGGCTTGTCGATGGTGTGAACCACGGTGTTACCCGTCCACATGATGTTCACCGACTTATCCATGTCCTTACCAAGCGTGCGGAGATAGCCCTTCTCTTCGTTTGCCCATGAGCGGTTATACTCTGTAGGACACATCACGAGGGGAGCCACGTCGCCCTTGGCAAGCACAAAGTTTTGGTTCACATAGTTAAGGAGTGCCGCTTGCTTATCAGCCTTTGTGCCTTCGCCCCAAATATCGTCGAAGAACACAGCAAACGAACGAATACCGAGTTGATACATGATTTCGAGTTTATTCATCATGGCGTCGCGGTCGGCATCATTCCACTTGATATCTACCCCAGGGTGAATGGCCCAATAGAAATTCACACCATTCTTCTTGGCTGATTCCAAAAGGATTTGAATTTTCTTCGCTTCTGCTTCAGGGTATGGTTCGCGCCACTTATCACGGTGATAAGGGTCGTCCTTAGGACCGTAGATGTAAACATTCATCTTGTTGCGGCCGTAGAACTCGAATTGAGAAAGGCGGTCTTCCTGGCTCCAAGGAGTGCCGTAGAAACCTTCAACAACACCACGAAACGCCACATCAGGGAAGTCGGTAATTTCGCAAAGTTCAAGCTTGCCTTCGCGCATCATGGCGAGGAGCGACTGCACACCGTAGAAAGCACCGCGTTCATCAGCTGCAGCGATCACGATTTCCTTGTCGGTCACCTTGAGGTAGTAACCTTCAGCCTTCGTGGGGATAAGTTTCTTGTACTTCTTAACAACCTTTTGAGTGCCAAAACCAATGGTGAGTTGAAAGGCTTTTTTGTCAACAACGACTTCGGGGCTTGCCGTAGCAAGTGCGTCGAGCACGTAAGAGGCGTCGTAACCCTTTTCCTTAACGATGTTCCAAGCTGCAGGCACATCTACGAGAGCACCAACGTTTGCCACTTGCTGAGGAACGGGATTGATGTTGCTCACTTGAGCAGAAGCGCTGTAAGCGCCAAAGCATAAGAGTGAGGCAAGAATAAGTTTTTTGTTCATATCTATTTGAGGTTAAGATTTTCTTGATTTTCTAAAAAGTTATAGAAACTTTAGAGGTTTTAGATGCTCTATATTTTCTATACTTTCTAAATATTCATCTATCAAAAAATATTACTTTTTAGGTGTACGTTCAAGCGTTGTGAGTACGAATTGCCAGTACTTTTCAACACTTGGAATATAGCAACGTTCGTTGGGTGTGTGGGGCGAACGCATAGTAGGACCGAAGCTCACCATATCCATCTTAGGATACTTCGCACCAATGACACCGCATTCCAAACCTGCGTGGATAACCTGAACCTTACTATCTGCACCGAAGAGTTCCTTATAAACATCCTTCATAAGCGCAACAATTTCGCTTTCGGGGTTGGGTTGCCAAGCGGGATAAGCACCATCGAGCTCAATCTTCATGCCAGCCATAGAGAACACGCTTTCGAGGGTTTCAGAGCAGCAGTCGCGCATACTGTCGCGAGATGAACGAACGAGCACCTTAAACATCACCTTTCCGCCTCCAATTTCAACAATAGCGAGGTTTGAAGATGTTTCAACGATGCTGGGCACTTCAGGAATGAAGCGCATCACGCCGTTGTGGCAAGCGCAAAGGGCATTGACGAGGTTATCTTGAATTTCTTCGGGAACGAGGGCTGAAGGAAGCGCAGCATCGGCAATGTCGAGCGTCAAAGCTTTTTCTACAAAGCCGTACTCACCCTTGAATGTTTCGCGCCATTCATCAACCACTTCTTTGAGCGCTTCAACATTCTCTGCAGGAATGGTGAGCACTACGTCGCAATCACGTGGAATCGCATTGCGCATATTACCGCCTTGCCATGATGCGAGACGTGCTTCGAAGTTTGCGATTGCATCCTGCACGAGGCGTGCCATCATCTTGTTGGCATTACCACGACCTTCGTTGATTTCAAGACCAGAGTGTCCACCGAGCAAGTTGTGGATACCAATGGTTACAGCAACATCACCTGCAGGCACTTCTTCTTCCTTATATTCCAAAGAAGCAGTGAGGTTGATACCACCAGCCGAACCAATCATGAATTCGCCGAATGTTTCATTATCGAGGTTCAAAAGGATTTCACCCTTAAGGAGGTCTGTTGCCATGTTGTTCACACCACCCATGGTTGATTCTTCGTCGGCAGTAATAAAGCCTTCGAGGGGACCATGCTTGAGGGTACTGTCTTCCATAATTGACATGATGGTTGCCACCGCCATACCATCGTCAGCACCAAGCGTCTTATTCTTTGCCTTTACCCATTCGCCATCAATCCATGTTTCAATGGGGTCGGTTTCAAAGTTGTGAGGTGAATCAGGAGTCTTCTGAGGCACCATGTCCATATGGCCCTGAAGCGTAACGATCTTGCAATCTTCCATACCTGGAGATGCAGGCTTATACATAATCACATTACCTGCATCATCAAGTTTAGCTTCAACACCTTTTTCTTGAGCCCAATCAAGAAGGAATTTTTGAATTTTTTCAAGGTGTCCGCTTGGGCGAGGCACTTGTGTAAGGAGGTAAAAGTTTTCCCAAATAGCTTTGGGTTGAAGATTTCTAATTTCTGACATAATTTTATTTTTAAGGTTATTATTTATATTAACTATAGATATGTTGATTGGCGACGGGCCAACACGACTTGGCACGATTCGTGAGTTGATTGACGACGGGCCGACACGGGGATTAATGGATTGACGGTTAATCCACGACGGGCCGACACGGTGATCGGCCCCTACACATTCCGGATGGCGTTGTACTCTGTACTCTGTTATCTGTACTCTCTCAACTCTCAACTTCTTAACGAGCCAAAAGCTCCTCTTAACCTCTTAACGGACCTTTAGGTCCCTCTGAACGAGGCGAAGCCTCTTCTCTCCTCTCTCAACTCTAAACTCTCAACTCTTAGACTTATACAACGATAAATCGATTAATCCGTAAGCGCCAAGCACAATCACCTCAATCGTCTGAATGGTGTGAACAACAAGCGCAAATAGAATTGCAGGGGTTTCAGCTACGCCATAAATCACCAGCATGGTTTTGACGGCGAAGTGCCAAGAACCGGCTCCATTCGGTGTAGGAACAAGCACGGCAAACGAACCAACACTAAAGATTAACAATGCCGCCATAGGGTCGATGTTTGACGTAAAGTCAAAACAAAAGAATGCCAAATAAAAATGAAAGAAATAACCCACCCAAATACCGATGGAATAAAACCAATACAGGGCAACACTTTCAACATGGCGCAACGACTTTATACCTGTCCACACATCAAGGGCATGCTCGCGACCTTTTGAAAACATCTTGTAGCGAAACACCAAAATCAGAGCCAAAGCGAGGAGGAAAAGCAAGCAACACAAAGTCACAAGATAACCCGTGCTCGTAAATTGATGGAGCAATGCCACCAAATCAAAACCCGTTTGTGCTGCAAATTGCATAAAGGTGGGCAACTGACTTATGAAAGCAACTCCAGCAATCAACATCATCAACAGTGAATCAACCACGCGCTCAGTGACAACGGTGCCCAAAGCTTTTGTAAAACGAATACCGTCCTTCTTCTTCAGGGTACCACAGCGAGTCACTTCACCAATGCGAGGCACCACAAGACTTGAAGCATACGACAGGAATATCGCATTGATGCATGTACGCGCTGAGGGGCTCTCGCCTGTGGGGAGCAATGCCATACGCCAACGCAATGCACGAAAAACCTGCGGTAGAATGCCAAACACTAAAGAAGCCGCCATCCAACCCCAATGTACTTCATGCTGCAAGGTGTATAGAAAATCACTCCAATCCGTGTCGCGATACATCCACCACAGAATAGCAGCTCCAAGCAATAATGGGAATCCAATGTTTAATATATTGCGGAGAAAATGTTTCAAAGTTCTAAGTTTTATATAATTTTGCAAATAGATTTTACAAAATTAGGAAAAACAAATGATATGAAACTTGTACGCCCCAAAAAATTTCTCGGACAACACTTTTTGAAGGACTTAAATGTGGCAAAAGCCATTGCCGACACCGTTGATGCATGTCCCAACCTCCCTATTTTGGAAGTAGGACCAGGTATGGGCGTACTCACACAATTTCTCTTACCCAAAGACAGAGTAACCAAAGTTGTAGAAATTGATTTTGAAAGTGTGGCATTTCTTCGAGAGCATTTCCCACAATTAGAAGACAACATCATTGAAGATGACTTTCTTAAGATGCACCTTGAAAACACCTTCAAGGGCGAGTCGTTTGTGCTTACGGGAAATTACCCCTACAACATCAGTAGCCAGATCTTCTTTAAAATGCTGGAATACCGCCATCTCATTCCTTGTTGCACGGGAATGATTCAAAAGGAGGTAGCCGAACGATTGGCAGCCAAACCATGCTGCAAGGATTATGGTATTCTGAGCGTGCTCGTCCAACTGTGGTATGACGTGGAATACCTTTTCACCGTTGAACCAGGCGTATTCAACCCTCCCCCAAAGGTCAAAAGTGCCGTGATTCGCATGACAAGAAACAACAAAACGGACTGCGGATGCAACGAACGATTGATGCGACGCTTGGTTAAAACCACTTTCAACCAACGAAGAAAAATGATGAGAGGTTCCATCAAACCACTTTTGGCACAAATCGACAATGAAAACGGACAGCAACGCGATCACTCTGACTTCTTAAGTTTACCCGTTCTGACCAAACGCCCCGAACAACTCTCCGTGCAGGATTTCATTGATTTAACCAACGTACTTGAAAAGCACATGAAATAGTGGGCAAACAAGGCGAACAGGAACATACAAAAGAAACAAATGCAACAACTAACCCAGAAGATAGCACCAAGAATCGTTTACAAATACAAAAATAAAATTAATTTTGTAGCCGCATTTTAAAAGCAGAACACCATGAATTCAAAAAAATACACATACAACGAAGCGTTTCAGGCGTCACTTGAATACTTTGAAGGCGACGAACTCGCAGCACGCGTATGGGTCAACAAATATGCACTCAAGAACAGCCAGGGCGAGATTTTCGAACAAACACCTGCCGACATGCATTGGCGATTGGCCAATGAAATTGCTCGTATAGAGAACAAATATCCCAACCCCATTGCAGCAGAGCAATTGTTTGAATTATTTGATCATTTCCGCTACATTGTTCCTGCTGGTAGCCCTATGACAGGTATTGGCAACCCCCACCAAGTGGGTTCACTCTCTAATTGCTTTGTCATTGGCGTGGAAGGCGATGCTGATTCTTACGGAGCAATTATGAAGGAGGACGAAGAACAGGTGCAACTCATGAAGCGCCGCGGAGGAGTTGGACACGACCTTTCAAAACTACGTCCGAAGGGAATGCCTGTAAAAAACTCTGCACTCACCTCAACGGGCATCGTCCCCTTCATGGAGCGCTACAGCAACTCCACACGCGAGGTGGCACAGGATGGCCGACGCGGTGCCTTGATGCTTTCCGTAAGCATTAAGCACCCTGAAGCGGAAGCCTTCATTGATGCAAAGATGACTCAAGGAAAGGTCACAGGCGCTAATGTCAGCGTGCGTATCGACGACGATTTTATGCGTTGTGCGCTTGAACAGAAACCTTACCTTCAGCAATTCCCCGTTGACTCTGAAACGCCATTAATTAAGCAACAAGCCGATGCTTCTGCATTATGGCAAAAGATCGTGCACAATGCATGGCGCAGTGCTGAACCCGGTGTCCTATTCTGGGACACCATCATCCGCGAAAGCATCCCCGATTGCTATGCTGATCAGGGATTCCGCACGCTGTCAACAAATCCCTGCGGTGAGATTCCCCTTTGTCCATACGACTCTTGTCGTTTGTTGGCCATAAACCTTTATGGCTACGTTAAGCACCCATTCACTGCTGAAGCTTATTTTGACTTTGACCTGTTTTGCGCACACGCCCGACTGGCACAGCGCATCATGGACGACATCATCGACCTTGAACTTGAAATGATCGATCGCATCATTGCCAAGGTTGAAAGTGATCCACAATCGGAGGAAGTCAAAGCAACAGAACTCAACCTTTGGAAGAAAATTCAAAACATGGCCATTAAGGGCCGACGCACAGGTGTGGGCATCACTGCCGAAGGCGATATGCTTGCAGCCTTGGGCTTGCGCTATGGCACTCAAGAAGCAACCGACTTTGCCGTTAAAGTACAGCAAACATTGGCCACACAAGCTTATGCCTCGTCGGTAGCGATGGCTCGCGAACGTGGTGCATTCCCAATCTTTGACGCTGCGCGCGAAGCAGAAAATCCCTTTATTAATCGCCTTAAGCAAGCCGACGAGCAACTGTATGCCGACATGGTGCAATATGGTCGTCGAAACATCGCATGCCTCACCATTGCACCTACGGGCACCACAAGTTTGATGACACAAACCACAAGCGGCATCGAACCTGTATTTATGCCCATGTACAAACGTCGCCGCAAGGTTAATCCAAACGACCCTGAAGTCAAAGTTGATTTCACCGACGAGACGGGCGATTCTTTCGAAGAGTACATCGTGTATCACCCCAAATTCCTCACATGGATGAAGGTTAACGGACTGGACACTCAAAAGCGTTATTCACAAGCCGAGATGGAAGAGTTGGTTAGCCAATCACCATATTATAAAGCAACGGCAAACGATGTGGATTGGTTGATGAAAGTCAAGATGCAGGGCGCCATTCAGAAGTGGGTGGACCACAGCATTTCAGTGACTGTCAATCTACCTAACGACGTGAGCGAAGCTTTAGTTGGCGAACTTTACGTTGAAGCGTGGAAGAGCGGATGCAAGGGTTGTACCATTTATCGCGATGGTAGCCGAGCTGGCGTTTTAGTCAATGTGGAACAGGAAAAGAAAGCCAAGAAAGCCGACGTCCAAAAGAACAATGTGATGCCTCAAGTCACAGAAGTGCGTCCTGAGGTTTTGAAATGCGACGTCGTAAGGTTCCAAAACAAACGCGAGAAATGGGTGGCGTTCGTAGGATTACTCGATGGTTATCCTTATGAAATCTTCACCGGACTTATGGACGACGAAGAAGGAATCATGCTTCCTAAGCACGTCACTGAAGGGTTTATCATCAAATGCCAAAACCCTGATGGCACGAAGCGTTATGACTTCCAATTCCAAAACAAACGCGGATATAAAATTACCGTAGAAGGACTCTCTGAAAAGTTTGATAAGGAATACTGGAACTACGCAAAACTCATTTCTGGTGTATTGCGCTACCGAATGCCTATCGTTAACGTGCTCAAGCTCATCGGCCAACTTCAACTGGACTCAGAAAGTATCAACACTTGGAAGAATGGCGTGACGAGAGCTTTGAAGAAGTATGTGCCAGATGGAGAAACTGCCGACGGTCAAATTTGTCCTAACTGCGGCCACGACACGCTTATTTATCAAGAAGGATGCTTAATCTGTAAAAATTGCGGCTCAAGCCGTTGTGGATAACACACGACACCTATGCTAATGAATATTGAGATGAACGCCATGAGGTTCTATGCCTATCATGGTGTTCTACCGCAAGAAAACACAGTGGGTGCAGAATACGAAGTGGACCTAAAACTCCAAACAAACGTTTGCAAAACGGCATACCTCAACGATGAATTATCAGGCACCGTTAACTACGCAAAAGTCTTTGAAGTGGTTCGCACTGAAATGATGCGTCCCTCACAATTACTTGAACATTTGGTTCACCGCATCAACGTGCAACTTTTGGAACAATTTCCATTAGTTGTATCTGCAGAAACAAAAGTTACAAAAATTGCTCCCCCCATCGTTGGGGCACAGTTACACGGCAGCTGTGTTTGCGCCACCCTCAACAGGAATCAGGATCTTACCTCTGATAAATAGCCTGTAGTCAAGTAAGCGAGGTGCGAGTGAATGAGTGAGCACAGAGTACAACTGCCATGCAGCTTACTTCTTATTTGAACTCATGGCAAGACGCCGAAGGTGTTGCCGCTCTGTAGGCCCCTCTGCCCCACACAAGTCAATCACTTACAAAACTTCAACTAAGTAATTACCCTATAACACTCATTTCAACCAATGAGCTATCTCATACATCCTCATCACTATAAAGCCGTGCTCAACAAAAACGAAACCGAGCAAGGCATTAAAGTCATCAAAGATTTCTTTCAAGAAAATTTAGCCACGGCCTTATGTTTACGCCGTGTAACCGGTCCGTTGTTCGTGCTTCGAGGCTTAGGGATCAACGACGACCTAAGCGGAAAGGAACGCCCTGTCACATTTCCCGTAAAGGACCTTGCTGATGCACCAGCAGAAGTCGTTCATTCACTGGCAAAATGGAAACGCCTCACCTTAGCCGACCACGAGGTAAAACCCCACTACGGCATTTATACCGATATGAACGCCATTCGTGCCGATGAAGAATTAGGTAACCTACATTCTCTATACGTTGACCAATGGGATTGGGAACGTGTTATCCTGCCCGAGGACCGTACCATCGACTATCTGAAACGCACCGTGCTAAGTATCTATGCAGCCATGAAGCGCACTGAATTTTTGGTTTGCGAGCGTTTCCCCCAACTCCATCCAACCTTGCCCGAGTCGCTCCACTTCATTCATGCAGAAGAGCTCTTGCAACGCTACCCCAATGCCACCGCAAAGGAACGCGAAAGCTTGATCACAAAAGAATTTGGTGCTGTGTTTATCATTGGCATCGGTGGTAAATTATCACATGGAGAGCCCCACGATATGCGTGCTCCGGACTACGACGACTACTCAACAATGGCTCCTGACGCTGTATTCCCTGGGTTGAATGGCGACCTATTGGTGTGGAACGATGTACTCGACTGCCCTGTTGAATTAAGTTCTATGGGCATTCGTGTTGACCAAACCGCCCTACTCCGCCAACTCCAAGAAAGCGGTAAAGAAGAGCGCAAGGAGCTATACTTCCATCGTCGCCTTCTCGAAAGTACCCTTCCCCTGAGCATTGGTGGTGGTATCGGCCAATCGCGCCTTTGTATGCTCTACCTGCAGAAAGCCCACATTGGAGAAATCCAAGCCAGCATCTGGCCCGAAGACATGCGCCAGGAATGTGCATCGTTGGGCATACCCCTCATTTAAAAAACGTAGGAAGGAGAAATGACCATCAAGTCATTTCTCCTTCCTACGTTAGTACCGGTCTTCCTTTAAACATACATCAAAGTTCTTCTAAAACAAAAAAAAGAGAGGCCAAGACCTCTCTTTTTTATTGTGCGCCTGATAAAAGCAAGCTTTTATTCTCTGTGATTGCCTATAAATGTAAATCATTGACGGACAGTACGCTTAACACTATTTATTTCTGTCATAATGCGTCATAGGCGGTCATAAACAGCCACGTTTTTGATCCCGCCTAAATCACGCTGCAATCGTTTTCTTCGTCATCTTCTTCTATTCCTAATTCTTTATTGAATTGGTCATTGTAATATTTGTATCCTGCCCACATGTCTATGTCAAAAAATAAGCAATACATAAAGTCCTTACATCTTGTTAGGAATGTAGGCTTAATACGTCTGTCTCGCTTTTCTCTTAGTGCAATAACTTTCCATGCTTTTTCGTGCTTGTATTCTTCCCACTTAAAACTAAGCCATTTTTGTAGGAAGAACACACCAACAGCTAGAATCAACATGGCGAAGGGAATCCATATTCCTTCTCCTGATATCAAAAACAAAACGACGATTAGCCAAACAAATACTACTCCACCCATCATAATTACCAATTATTTACGTTTTGTTCTACCTTAGATTCAACCTTATTCAAATGAAGGAAAGAGATATTGTTATCCTCAAACACCTCTTAAATACAATAAGTCATTTCACCTTCATCCATATCAAACACATTATCTCGTTCTATATGGATGCATCCATTTGAAACGTGAAATGTGATTGTAATTCATAATGAAATATGTACGTATCAAATATTCACTATTAAATAAAGACACTCAACAAAGTTATAAAATCTTTTTCAAATTCAAACAGATCTGTTTCTACTTTTTCTTAGAGGTGGATAACCCTATCATTTATCGCATTTGTGATAAAATTAAGAAATTCTGAAATTATGAATCACAACAAGATTACCTCGAGCGAGTGAGAGACGTGTTTCTTTTCTGTTGTTTTACTTTTTTACGATATTCCGATGTCGCACTACAAAAGAGGGATAATATCATAAATAGTCGTCCCTTAAAAATCCATTTTCAGAGAAATTCTATCATTAATTAGGATTTCTCTGATTTTTTGTATAAGCCACAAAAGAGCTCTCATTGCTCTTTTGAAGTTATATGCAGCAGCTGCAAGAATAACATTCACAGAA
>JAGBYN010000059.1 GCA_017628775.1 Bacteroidaceae bacterium
CTACGATGGTGGACTGTTGGGGCCGGGGGTAGGCGCTCTGCGCCAACCGCCGCGGTTACAGAGCGGAGATACCTTCGGCATCTTGCCATGCAGACTAACTTCTGAGTAAGCCGCATGGCAGTTGTACTCTGTGCTCTGTACTCTGTACTCCGAATACATCCATAAAACTCTGCTATCAGAAATAAATATGCCCACACCTCCTGCGTTTGTAGGAAGTGTGGGCATATTTGTATGCGGTTAAGCGAGTTGCAATCAAAAAAAACAATCGAAAAGTGGAGCACTTTATTCTTTTTGCGTCACTTTAACGATAAGAATACTGAGTTCGTAGAGCAACCACATAGGCGCAAAAACAAGGAGGAGGGTGAAAGCATCTGAGGTGGGGGTAATGATTGCTGCTAAGATCAATAAAACAACTACGGCATGGCGACGATACTGCAACATCATGGTGGCCTTCACGAAGCCCATCTTAGCCAGGATCCAGCATAACACAGGAATCTCAAACACAATACCCATAGAAAGACAAAGCATCATCAGGGTTTCCAGGTAAGAGGCTAACGTCACGGTGTTCGCCACAACATCGCTCACTTGATAGGTGCCCAAGAATCGAAAGATTAAAGGGAAAAACAAAAAATAGGTGAGCACCACACCCAGAGCAAACATCACAGAACCACTAAGCACCAAACGAAGGGCACATTGGCGTTCATGGCGATAAAGTGCAGGGGCAACGAAATGGAAAAGCAAATAAATCATGTAGGGCGATGCTATCAAAACGCCCACACACAACGACACCTTAACATGAAGGATGAACTGCTGCGCTAATCCGGTATTGATCAGCACCACATCCATGGGCGCCATAAATGCCTCGGAATTTGGCACAAAGAACTGCGAACACGCCTGAAGCAGGCGGTAAGTGATGAACGAATCACTCTGCGGGGCGAGAATCACACGAAAAAGTGGGTCTTTAAAGCAAAAGGCGATAAGCGCAACCACAACAACCGCCAGCAACATCTTAATGATATCGCCACGCAGTTGATCCAGGTGATCCCAAAAACTTTGCTGACTTGACACGTGAATAAAGGGTTTGTTACTTACTCGTCGGTCTTTTTCTCTTCGTCCTTACCATTCATCGCGTCCTTAAAGCTACGAACGCCCTTACCAAGTCCTTTCATTAATTCGGGTATTTTCTTGCCACCAAAAAAGAGCAGCACCACAAGGGCTATGATGATGATTTCCTGAAATCCTATTCCAAACATGAGGTTATGAAGTTATGTAGTTAAAACGTATTGAGGCAACGCGTGGTTCAAGAACAAGGCAAGCGTTCCTTAAAAGACCTTCTTGACCTTTATAGCAACCACCGCTAATTGTAGGAGCATGGCAGGCAAGATGGTGTAGAAGTCTTGCAAAAGGGAAGCAGATTGTCCGAGCATACCCCAACCCACAAACACGCCAATCAACTGTGTGGCAACGACTGCCCCTGCCAAACGAAAGCCGAGACGCACGCTTGATTGAAGCGCCCAGCGCAATAAAAACGCCATGACTCCCCCCTTAATGAGCAACACGGGCAGCATCGTCAGCGTTGGCATATCAAAAAGCATGGTGTTAACCAGCGGACTCGCGAGGGCTGTGATCAATGCCACTTGCCAACCGCACACCAATGCGGCAACAAGCACCAGCAAGAACATCGGTTGAAAAGACAACCCACCAAGTGGTATTAAATGAAATAACTGAGGCAGCACCACATTGGCTAACACAAAAAGGGCAGCGAGCAAGTAAGTGCTGACACGACTGAAATTAAATACTGAAGTATGAAACATAAGTTAAGGTGGGCACTATAAAGTGTTCGAACAGAGTTCTCATCAACTCGTCCCACATATAAAAAAAGGGTGAGTACTAAATCATTAAAAGCTTATGCTTTTGTTATTACGAGGTCAGTGTGTGCTTCAAGGAAGCCACGAATGGCCACCAACATCTCATTTAAGGATTGCAGTGGACGGCAGAGGTCCTCCACTGGGCACGGACCATCTTTCCTGCGATTGATAATGCCCTCAACGCGTTGCGCATAGCTGACTTCTACGTGATAAGTTTGGAATAACTCCAAAGCTGCCTCACTAATCACATCAGCATATACGGAGTGCACACCGCCCAAAACCATTAAAGCGGCAGCACCTTTGCCCACAACCTTATCAGCTACGGTAGCACCGATGAGCACTTCTGGGGTCTGTGCATAAAGGTCATATAAATCCGCCACGCCACGGCGGGTGAACGTGCGAACGCCATCTTCACCCTTCACCACACACGAGTAGTTTCCTTGATGGAGTATGTTGATAATCTCATTCATAAAGTTACAATGTGTCTTGCTTGAGATGTTCCACAAATTGATCGATACGTTTCAGTTCTTTGGGGATATTGATGTTTTGCGGACAATGTTTGTTGCATTTATTACATCCGATACAATGGTCAGCTTGACGCAACTTCTCCACCGCACGATCGTACCCCACCAAGAAAGCGCGTCGCGCTTCTTTATAATTGTCATCCTGCCTGCTTTCGGGCACGTTACCCTCATTCACGCATTTATTATAATGACTAAAAATCGTAGGGATATCCAATCCATACTCACAAGGCATGCAATACGCACAATAATTGCAAGGAATCGTGGGATAGTGCTCCATCAATTTCGCAGTATCGAAAAGGAATTCCTGTTCTTCTTCTGTTAAAGGAACGAGGGGCGAGTACGTGCGGATGTTATCCTCCAAATGTTCTTGATAGGTCATGCCACTAAGCACGGTCAGCACATTCTTGGCCTTGCGGAGCATGCGCATACCGTCCTTGTCGTATTCC
>JAGBYN010000005.1 GCA_017628775.1 Bacteroidaceae bacterium
ACTGCCAAGAAGAAGTATTTTTTTCATGTTTCTCAAGGAGTTTCTGACTTCAATATAAACCTACAATCGTGTTTGTGCCTTGAATGGCGCAAACACGATTGCAAATTTATAAATAAAAATCATAACAAGCGAAAAATAGACTCAATTATTAGAGCACGACATAGAGTTTGGCGTTGGGCGTTTCGCGAAACCATGCACGGCACTATGCTCTTTCGCCGCTCACCTTCGTGCTCGGTGCTCTGTTGTAATCCATCTCTCCACGATATGCACGAGCAAAGGCGCGGATTTGGTTCAAAAGTCTTTCGCTGGGTTTGTAACAATAAACAGGAGTAGAATCTATCATAGGCAAATGGGAAAGTTAATATTGTGAGATGTGAGAAGTTTCCATCCGGATGGCAGCTCGTAGTCTCGTTGACTCGTTGACTCTTAGTCTTGTAGTTAGCCTTCTTTCAACCTTACATCTATTTAACGCAATATTCTTCAGAATATTATATATTTCATAAGATTTTTTTTGTACGTTCTTTTTTGATTGCCTACCTTTGCATAGTATTAAGATTCGAGGTTGTTAGGTCTTTGGGGAGTAAGGTTTTAAGAACCATGTAGACAGATGAACGATTAACGATTAACGGTGAGCGACCATCTGGGATGCAACTTGTCAGTCCGAACGGTAGTTGTACTCTGTCAGTTATTCTCTAAATACAACCTCACAACCTTATAACCTTATAACCTCACAACCTATGAAGCATCTTACATTTTTGTTCTTATTTCTTTGTTGCGTACTATTCAATGTTTCGGCACAAACGTTATTGCCCACACCCACAAAAGTGGAATATGGTAAAGGTACTTGTGTGTTGAATCCTCAACTGCAAATCAAGTATGCTGCTGATGTTCCCTACACGTCGGCCTATTTGACCCAGGTTTTAAAGGATTGTACCGCACCAAAAGGCAAGGCCGTTGTGTGCATTGAAAAATGGAATGGCGCCCCAACGGCTGAGGCTTATCAACTCCGTATCACTCCCGATACGCTGCTTCTGCGCGTGGCGCACGAGGACGGTTTGGTGCGTTGTGCCGCTACACTCAAACAACTTGAATTGCCCAAGGGCGGTTTCCCCGTGGTTGACATCGAAGACATCCCCGCATATTCATGGCGCGGTGTGATGCTTGATGTGTCGCGTCATTTCTTTACGCTCGACCATATTCGCAAGCAGATTGACATTATGGCGCAATATAAATTGAATACACTACACCTCCATTTAACAGATGCTGCAGGATGGCGTATGGAAATTAAGCGTTATCCACGATTGACCCAAGAGGCTGCATGGCGCACTAAGGAAAATTGGAAGGAATGGTGGAATGGCGGGCGCGAATATATGAAGGAAGGACAACCGGGTGCCGCAGGTGGTTATTACACACAGGATGAATTGCGCGCCCTCGTTGCGTATGCCAAGGAAAGGGGTATTACGATTATTCCTGAAATCGAAATGCCTGGTCACTCTGAGGAAGTGTTGGCGGTTTACCCCGAACTCTCATGTACGCATATCCCTTTAAAGGCAGCAGACTTCTGTCCTGGTAATATTGGTACGTACGACTTTTTGGAAAACGTGTTACTTGAGGTGATGGACGTGTTCCCTGCTCAGTATATTCATGTGGGCGGCGATGAGGCAGGTAAGGCAGCATGGCCCACATGTGAATTATGTAAGAAAAAAGCTGAAGAGCTGGGACTTGAAAAAGTACAGCAACTGCAAGGGCATTTGATTCGTCACATGAATGAATTCTTGCAGAAGCATGGACGTACACTCGTGGGTTGGGATGAGGTGCTGGCTGATACACTCGTTCCAGGTACACACATCATGAATTGGCGCTCAACATCATTGGCGCGCGAGGCAGTGCAGCGCGGCCTTAAGGTTATTCTAACACCCAGCGCTTATTGCTACTTTGATTATTACCAGGATGCACCGCCCTTCCAACCCGAGGCTATCGGTGGTTATCTTCCTTTAGAACAGGTGTATAAGAATGTATCGATGGATGAACTGAATGCTGAAGAGCGCAAAAGCGTGATTGGTATTCAAGGTAATCTTTGGGCAGAGTATATCCCAACGCCCGAGCATGCAGAATATATGCTTTACCCACGTGCTTTGGCAATTGCCGAAATCGGTTGGAATGGTGAAGAACGCCCTGCATACAAAGACTTCCACAAAACCGCCCTCGCTGCGGTGGCTTCACTCCGCCAGCAAGGAGTGAATAGTTTTAATTTGGCCGAAGAAATAGGTCTTCGTAAGGAATATAAAATACCTGTAAAGCATAAGGCGGTAGGGTGTAAAGTACAGTATAATTTACCTTATTCACCATACTATACAGCAGGTGGTGACACAACTCTTACCGATGGTTTGCGTGGTGGGTGGACTTATTCCGATCAGCGCTGGCAAGGTTTTATCAAGGGCGCATGCTTCGATGTGACTATTGACTTGGGTAAACGTCAAAAGATCCGTGAAGTGTCAACAGGGTTTATTGAAGCCAATGGGGCAGAGGTGTGGTTGCCTGCAACCTATGAGATTTATGTGTCCGACGATAATGAAAACTTTGTGGAGGCAGGAAAGCAAACCTACACCATTGGTCGCCATGATCGTAAGGCTTGTCAAACCTACACTTGGAAAGGCAAGGCCGAAGGCCGGTATTTGCGTATCAAGGCATATCGCTCAGAGCATGGCGGATGGATCTTTGCCGACGAGATTATTGTGAAATAGTCGCTAAAGCGAAGTTGACGAGTCTTGTTGTCTTCCTTAAAAACACCTGACTTTTTGTTAATTAATCCGTTTTTTAGGCGTAACTTTGCACGGAAATTCAAAATCATATTAATTTATAACCAATGAAGAAATTTACTTTTTTACTCTTGATGCTCATGATGGCTTTGGGAGTAAGTGCTCAAGACAAGAAGGTTGCAATCGCTTCGGCATCGGCAAGCTCTTCGCAAAAAAATGAAGAAGCGAAGTATGCCATCGATGGTGACTACAGCACGATGTGGCACAGCTCGTACAATGGTACAACATTCCCAGTGCGCTTCACTGTGAAGTTGAAGGAAGTGTCAGTGGTTGATTACGTTAAGTACATCCCTCGTTGTGATGGCAATCAAAATGGTAATTGGATCAAGGTGAAGGTGGCTTATGCGCCCAAAACAACAGGCTCTACTTTTAAGGAAGTTGGTGAGTTTCAGCCCAACGGCACCTCTTCTGCATCTGAATTTAACTTAGGTGGTGTAGAGTGTGGACAAATTCGTTTTGAAATCACTGGAGGCTATTTTAATGTTGCTTCAGCTGCTGAAATTGAAGTGTATCAAATCGATAATACAAAGCGTGACGCGTTTGCAGCTTACTTTGTGGACGATCTTTACACCGAACTTAAGCCAGAGGTGACGTCAAGCGAAGGTATTGAAGATGCAGATGTTAAGCAACTCGTTGACAATATCCTTACAAATGCCGACAAATACAAGAAGTTCCGTGTGGGTGAGTATGAAGCTTATATGCCGACAAGCACCCTTCGCAATATGTTGAAGGTGAGCAGTCAGTACAACAACTATGAAAACCCAACAGGGGTTTACCTCAAGAAGGGTGAATCATGTATTGTTGTTGCCAGTGGTATTGAAAGTGCTTCGGTTGGCTTGAAAATTAAGAACTGGTACACGAACGAAAACTACAGTGAATATGGTCTTAAGAATGGCTTTAACTACATTACAGCTGCTTCTGAAGGTAACGTGTTTGTTGATTACTACACAAGCAATTTCGAAACTGCACCTAATGTAAAGCTTCACTTCGTTAATGCGCCTGTTCAGGGTTATTGGGATCAAGAAACAATGACCAATGCTGATTGGGTGGAACTCTTGAAGGGACGTAGTGCAGATGACCACAC
>JAGBYN010000060.1 GCA_017628775.1 Bacteroidaceae bacterium
CTTGATATATGCTCATACTTGGCCACTTTAAGCTTAATTCTGTCATTTTATCCCATTAATGGAGCATTTATACCTCCCTTACATCGGCTGTCCGGGAAAAGAAAGTTAGACAAATGGCCCCAGTTTTTTACCGGACAGTAATATCTTCAAATAGTTTTTGATGTACAATATTCCTTTGTGAGTATTTTTTATATTTATTATTTTTTGCTAAATACATTATTTCTTTGTCCCGATAGCCCTCAAACGGCAGTCGGGGCATTTTCTTTATATCAGCCTCCATTTACAATGCAGTTCAAAACCGTCAAGCAAACGATCTAATCAAAAAGGTAAAAGAATGCTTGTCTGATAGGCAGGATTATCGTACATTCCAGAAAATAAGCACAATAATGAAAGAAAATAAAATTATTATATACACCGCCAATGATGGTAACACAAGGATTGATGTAAAGCTTGAAGATGAGACATTATGGCTCACACAGACCCAGATGTGCGAATTATATCAAACAAGTAAATCGAATGTAAGTGAGCATATTAAGCACATCTTTGAGGAAGGGGAACTTTCGAAAGAGGCAACTGTTCGGAAATTCCGAACAGTTCAGCAAGAAGGTTCCCGTAGAGTGGAACGTGAGGTGGAATATTATAACCTGGATATGATTATAGCTTTGGGTTATCGTATCCGTTCCATCATTGCCACAAGATTCCGTCAGTGGGCTACTGAACGCCTGAAAGAATATATCGTGAAAGGATTTACACTGGATGATGAACGGTTGAAAAAGTTGGGAGGTGGCAGCTATTGGAAAGAATTGCTGGAACGTATAAGAGATATTCGTGCTACAGAAAAGGTTCTCTATCGCCAAATACTGGAAATTTACGCAACAAGTATTGACTATGATCCACGGGCTCAGGTTTCGCAAGAGTTTTTCAAGAAGGTGCAAAATAAAATACACTATGCGATTCACGGACATACGGTTGCAGAACTGATTGTGGAACGTGCCGATGCCGAAAAAGATTTTATGGGATTGCTGACATTTAAGGGAAATCATCCAACATTGATTGAGGCAAAAACCGCAAAGAACTATCTGAACGAAAAAGAACTCCGTGCTATGGGGCTACTCGTGTCGGGATACTTGGATTTTGCAGAACGTCAGGCTGAACGCGAACAAATAATGACTATGAACGACTGGGCTGCTTATTTGGATAGGATTCTAACAATGTCTGGTGAACAGTTGTTACAAGGTGCAGGAAGTGTTTCGCACGAAGAGGCTATGGAGCATGCTACAACTGAATACCGCAAGTACAAGCAGCGTACAATCAGCGATGTTGAGCGAGATTATTTATTCTCGATTAAAACGATAGAAGATTCGGCTAAAAAGAAAAATAAATAAATCAAGTCCTTTTGTCCCGATAGCAGTCGGGACATTTTCTTTATATTGGTGTCCGGTAAAAGTATTTAACTCGTTGTTTTATTGATGTTTCAACATAGACAAGCCCGATTTAGAGAAGTCAACAAGCCGACGAACCTCTATCCAAATAGGAGTTTATTGATTCATGGTCCTATTAATGGGGCACACCCTTCGGGGTGCATTGATTGGGAGCATCTGTGTCCGGGGGTACTCGCTAACGCTCGCACGCTCCGGTTACTGAGCGGAGACACCTTCGGCGTCTTGCCATGCGGATTAGTAGATATTCAAATCAAAACACGCTTGTCTTTTTTTGCTATTTTAAACACCCTACCTTCAGGGGCGTAGCCGTTCGGACTATTTTTATTTTACCGGACAACAATAATTTTTTTTTTTGAGCAGAAACAAATAACAGGAATACTATCCAGATGGAAAATTCGTGAAATTTGAATGCGTTTAATACAAAATTTAATTGTTTGTTAACCTTATTAGAGTGAAATCCGCGTGAGATTAATAAGGCACTCCGTGAGAGATATAGTCAGCGGTAATCAGTGCCCATCTGTGGGAGATGTATAAAAAGCGTTCTTTGACATACTGAAGACAAGACGAAAGAAGAAAAAGTAGGCGTTTCTTTGGACAATCCAGCTCTTTGTTGTATCACTTAAAAAGGTGGTTAATTGACCACCATTTCGGTGATAAATATTGCTTCACTGATGGATATACGGTCGTTGGCGAGTCTTCCTCACCCCCTCGGTGTAATGACATCCTCCGAGCGCTTTTCTTCGGCTTCATCGTCTTGTATCGGTATGTAACAAATATGAATATTAATAATAAAAGCACTACAATATGAAGAAAATAAAACTGAACAACTTGGCAAAGAGAGGCATATTTCTCTTTTCTGCTTCAAAAAGACATGATTAGTAAAATTAAAGAGGATGTATCGAGATTTTGCATTTCGATACATCCTCTTTAGATGTTATAGGCGCTACAGATTTACACTTGTGCCAATGCTTGTTCAATATCCGCAATGATGTCGTTCACGTCCTCAATACCCACAGAAAGGCGAATTAAGTCGGGAGCAACGCCCGCCTCGCGGAGTTGTTCGTCGCTGAGCTGACGGTGTGTGTGGCTTGCGGGGTGAAGCACGCAACTCTTGGCGTCTGCCACGTGTGTCACGATACTGATGAGTTGTAATGCGTCCATGAATTTAATGGCATCTTCGCGTGTGCCCTTCAATCCAAGTGCCATCACGCCACAACCGCCGTTAGGCAAGTACTTTTGTGCTAATTCATGGTAAGGATTGTCTGCTAACCCAGAGAAATTGACCCATGCCACCTTGGGGTGTGCATTGAGGTATTCTGCCACGCGTTGTGCGTTTTCACAATGGCGAGGCATGCGTAAGTGGAGGGTTTCAAGACCGAGGTTCAGGAGAAATGCATTTTCAGGCGATTGAATAGAACCTAAGTCGCGCATGAGTTGTGCGGTAGCCTTAGTCATGTATGCCATCTTGCCAAATGCTTTTGTATAGGTCAAACCGTGGTAACTTTCGTCGGGTTGGCAAAGACCAGGGAATTTTTCAGCATGTGCTTCCCAGTCGAAGTTGCCGCTATCCACAATCGCCCCACCCACAGCAGTGGCATGACCATCCATATACTTTGTGGTAGAGTGGGTGACGATATCTGCGCCCCATTCAAAAGGACGGCAATTAATAGGTGTGGCAAATGTATTATCCACGATAAGGGGCATGCCATTGGCGTGAGCTAAGCGTGCGAAGCGTTCAATGTCGAGCACCGTACATCCAGGGTTTGAGATGGTCTCTCCGAAGAAGCACTTCGTGTTTGGGCGAATGTGTTTTTGAATTTCTTCGTCGCTCCATGTTTGATCCACGAATGTGCATTCAATACCTAATTTCTTCAGGGTCACTGCAAAGAGGTTGAATGTGCCCCCATAAATATTATTGGTAGAGATTAAGTGGTCGCCTGCTTCGCAAATATTGAAAATCGCATAGAAGCTTGCTGCCTGACCCGAAGAAGTGAGCATGGCGCCCACACCCCCTTCTAATGCAGCAATCTTTGCTGCTACAGCATCGTTGGTTGGGTTTTGTAAGCGCGTATAGAAATATCCCGACTCTTCTAAGTCAAAAAGTCGAGCCATCTGGTCGCTGGTGTCGTATTTAAATGTTGTGCTTTGGTAAACAGGAAGTTGACGGGGTTCACCCTTCTTTGGGGTCCATCCTGAATGTATGCACATTGTGCCTAAGTTTAGTTTTTTCTTCATATTCGTAGAATGTTGTGATGTTGTATAAAAATTGCGAGCAAATTTAAATATTATCTGTGGAAAACCCAAAGATTTACAGAAATAATCAAAGGAACCGTTGGCTTGTGGGGTGATTGTGCAGGGTTTAGAGTTTAGAGATGAGAGTTTAGAGTTGAGAGAGGAGAGAAGAGGCTTCGCCTCGTTAAGAGGGACCTAAAGGTCTGTTAAGAGGTTAAGAGGAGCCTTTGGCTCGTTAAGAAGTTAAGAGAGGAGAGGTAGGGGCCGATCCCCGTGTCGGCCCGTCGTCATCCAATGCATCAATCGCCATGGATGTTGTGTAGGGGTCGATTCTCGTGTTGGCCCGTCATCCCATCATTTCTATAGTCTTATAGTTTGTATCGCTAAGTATTGTGCGTTCGCATGGCACCCTTAAGACCTTATAACCTGAGAAGTTGGCACTCGCGAAACTTCTCAGGTTAATCTGTCACTTAGTTTTCCAAATAATAATTTACAGAGGTGACCACCCTGACATGTTTGATGTAAGGAGTGTATTGGTCGCGGTCGTTAATTGAGAATAAACCTTGGTTGGCTGTTTGGATTTTACCGAGTTCGCTACCTGAGTCTGCCGCAAACTTCTCGGCGGCTTCGCGTGCGTTGCGTGTTGCTTCCTCAATCATTTCGGGTTTTATTTGGTTGAGGCTGGTGAATTCGTATTGCACACGACTGTCGTAGTCACCACCTGAAATGGCGATGCCTTCTTTAAGCAGTTCACCCACCTGTGTGAGTAGTTGTCGCACGAGTTCTACTTTTTTTGTTGCTACGGTGATGACCGAGGTAACGGTGTAGCGCTCACCTGGCTGGTCGTATGAGTAGCGCTCTGCCTGCTTATCTGCAATTTTCAATTCCGATTCACTGATTTCGCTGTCTTCAATGCCATTCTTCTTAAGGAATGCCATGATGCCCGAGTTTGCCCTTTGTACATCGGCATAGATACTTTGCAGGTTGTTTCCTGTTGTTTTATACACCACGGGCCAAATGGCAAAGTCCGCCTGCACTTCGCGTTCTGCCAATCCGCGTACGGAAACGATGCGCTTGTCGTTGGCGATGTTGTTGAGACCGCTTGCCAAGAATATTCCTAAAATGATTAAGGATAAGCCAATGATGGCTGCTTCAATTCTAAATGTTTTCATCGTATTGTGGTTTAGAGGTTATGGCACTTAATGTCTTAGCTTCGTAGTTTTTATAGCACAAAGGTAGCCACTATTTTTGATAGTGTTTTGATATAGCCGTTAAATTATCTAAAAGTGTGTGTATTTAGAGTTTTTGTGTATTGATCGTTGGTTTAAATTCATCTATTTTGGGATTTTAACAAACTTTTTTGGACCTCATTGCTTTGCCGTACGAATTAAATTGTAATTTTGCCTTGTCAAAAAGGAATGAAGTGCTTTCTCTCGTTCCTTTAGTAAATTAGAAACCAATAAAACAAAACTAATATGGCTAAGAAATTTATCACATGTGATGGCAACCAGGCTGCTGCGCACATCTCTTATATGTTCAGCGAAGTTGCTGCCATCTATCCCATCACTCCGTCTTCAACCATGGCGGAATACGTTGACGAATGGGCTGCTCAGGGTCGCAAGAATATCTTTGGCGAAACTGTGCTCGTTCAGGAAATGCAGTCGGAAGGCGGTGCTGCAGGTGCGGTTCACGGTTCGCTTCAGGCTGGTGCTTTGACTACTACGTACACGGCATCACAGGGTTTGCTCCTGATGATTCCCAATATGTATAAGATTGCGGGCGAATTGTTGCCCTGCGTATTCCACGTTTCAGCGCGCACACTCGCTTCGCACGCACTCTGTATCTTCGGTGACCACCAGGACGTAATGTCAACACGTCAGACAGGTTTCGCAATGTTGGCAGAAGGTTCGGTGCAGGAAGTCATGGACCTCGCGGGCGTTGCCCACTTGGCATCTATCAAGAGCCGTGTGCCCTTCGTGAACTTCTTCGACGGTTTCCGCACATCACACGAAATCCAGAAGATTGAACTCTTAGAAAACGAAGACCTCGCTCCCCTCGTTGACCAGGAAGCATTGGCAGAATTCCGCAACCGTGCCCTTACGCCCGAAAAGCCCGTGGCACGCGGTATGGCGGAAAATCCCGACACTTTCTTCGCACACCGCGAAAGCTGCAACCCCTACTACGACGCAGTGCCCGAAGTAGTGGAAGAATACATGCAGAAAATCAGCGAAATCACAGGTCGTAAGTACAGCCTCTTCAACTACTACGGTGCTGAAGATGCCGACCGCGTGATTATCCTTATGGGCTCGGCAACCGAAGCTGCGCGCGAAGCCATCGACTACCTCATGGCGAAGGGCGAAAAGGTAGGTTTGGTGAGCGTTCACCTCTACCGTCCCTTCTCTGTAAAGCACTTCCTCGGCGCCATCCCCGCTACTTGTAAGCGCATCGCCGTGCTCGACCGCACAAAGGAACCCGGTGCAAACGGCGAACCCCTCTACCTCGACGTGAAGGAAGCCTTCTACGGCAAGGCGGATGCTCCCGTTATCGTAGGTGGTCGTTACGGTCTCGGTTCTAACGACACAACGCCCGCACAAATCCTCAGCGTTTACGAAAACCTCCAGCTTCCCGAACCCAAGAACCACTTCACGATTGGTATCGTGGACGACGTTACCTTCACTTCACTTCCTCAGAAGGAAGAAATCGCAATGGGTGGCGACGGCATGTTCCAGGCGAAGTTCTACGGCCTCGGTGCTGACGGTACGGTAGGTGCGAACAAGAACTCTGTAAAGATTATCGGTGACAACACCGACAAGCGCTGTCAGGCATACTTCTCTTACGACTCTAAGAAGTC
>JAGBYN010000061.1 GCA_017628775.1 Bacteroidaceae bacterium
ACGAGAAGTTCCAGGAAGACCACTTTCTTTGTGTTCAGTGCATTCGAGAATCACTTGAACGCGGTTACCTTTTGCTTTCTTTGCCATAGTTATTTAATCTTAGCCGATTACTTTAATTTCTTTCCAATTGCAATATCCCTTAGCTACTGCGCTATTGAGCGCTGCATCAAGGCCTACTTTGTTAATAAGGCGGAGACCTGCTGCTGAAATCTTAAGTGAAATCCAACAGTCTTGTTCTACATAGTAGAATTTCTTTGAAAACAAGTTAACGTCAAAAGTTCGCTTAGTACGACGCTTTGAGTGGCTAACGTTGTTGCCGATCATGGCTTTTTTTCCAGTAATTTGACAAATTTTAGACATTGCTATCTTTTCTCTTTTAGGTTTCTTTTTGGTATTCTCTCAATACGAGGTGCAAAATTAAAAGTTTATTTCCTAACAAACAAATGTTTTAACTGTTTTTTGCTGTTAAAAAGCATAATAAATGTAATAAACTTCTTATTTGTTATTGATATTCTTCAATTTTCTCTTCTTTTGGACAATTTTCTTTTAGGAAATCGTGTAGCATGTGTATTGCTATGGATGTGGCCGATGCTAAGTTTTTGTCGCGTCCGTTGTCTTCTTCAATCTTGCGTGTAATGATGTTTTCTTTATTGCCAACAGCGATCCAAATGGTGCCAACTAAAACGCCACTTCGTCCACCATCCGGGCCTCCGGGACCTGCGAATCCGCTTATTGCCAAAGCATAGTCTGTGCAGAAGAGTTCGTTGGCACCAATAACCATTTGCTTGACAACTTCTTCGCATACGGCAGTGTTTTCCTGAATGATACAGGCATCTACGTTGAGTAGATTTTGTTTTACTTCATCTGCATAACAGATGAGTCCACCTTTGAAATAATCAGAACTGCCTGGTACTGCTGTTATTGCAGCAGAGATGCGTCCTGCTGTACAACTTTCAGCTGTTGAAAGTGTTTTGCCACAGCTCCACATGATTTCGTTGATATCTTTTGATGTGAGTTTGAGGTCTAATTCCATATTTGTGGGATTTATAAGGGATGTTATACGTTTACGCGAGCGAATGCAGGTTTTTCTATGGGGCAAAAGTCCCCATCAAGGAATTTGTAATAGCCGTTTATAGCAATCATGCCAGCGTTGTCCGTGGTGTAGCTAAATTTGGGAATGTATATATTCCATGTTTTGTTTTGTCCGCGCATCTTGAATGCTTCGCGCAGTGCAGTATTGGCTGAGACACCTCCAGAAAGAGCAACGTGGTTTATTCCTGTTTCTTTAACTGCTTGTTGTAGTTTTTTTATGAGTATGTCAACGATGGTTTTTTCGAGTGATGCTGCGAGGTCTTCTTTATTGTTTTCAATAAAGTTTATGTCCTCCTTTATTTTGTCGCGCAAGAAGTAGAGAAAACTTGTTTTGAGTCCGCTAAAGCTGTAATTCAAACCAGGAATGTTGGGTTTGCTGAATTGGAAAGCTTTTGGGTTTCCTTGTCGTGCTAAGCGGTCAATTATGGGACCACCTGGGTATCCTAATCCCATGACTTTTGAACATTTATCAATGGCCTCACCTGCTGCATCATCAATGGTTTGCCCCAGTATTTGCATTTTATTGTAGGCCTCAACTTTTACAATTTGACTATTTCCGCCACTTACAAGCAAACATAGGAAGGGGTAGGGTGGAGGTGTGTGAGGTTCGCCTTTTTCTTTGATGAAGTGGGCTAAGATATGCCCGTGTAAGTGATTAGCTTCAATCAGTGGAATTCCTAAACTAATCGCTAATCCTTTGGCGAAACTTACGCCTACGAGTAATGATCCCATTAATCCTGGACCTAATGTTACGGCAATGGCTGAAAGATCTTCTTTTTTCACATTTGCTTTTTTTAGTGCCTGGTCAACAACGGGCACTATATTTTGCTGATGTGCTCTTGATGCTAATTCAGGAACAACCCCTCCGTATGCTTCGTGTATGGCTTGGCTCGCCGTGACGTTGCTCAGGAGTACTCCGTCTTTGATGATGGCAGCCGAGGTGTCGTCGCATGATGATTCTATGCCAAGTATAATGATACTCATGTGTGATTTTCTTTTTGAATTTAGTGTGTTAGGATTTCTAATCCATTTTCAGTCATGAGGAAGGTGTGCTCCCATTGTGCTGAGGGTTTTTCGTCTTCGGTCACAACTGTCCATCCGTCTTCTTCGTCAACAAACACCTCGTAGGTCCCCATGTTTATCATTGGTTCAATGGTGAATACCATGCCTGGCACTAAGAGCATGCCTTTTTGACGCGTGTTGTAATGGTCTACCTCGGGCTCTTCATGGAAGGCTAATCCAGTGCCATGTCCAGCAAGGTCACGTACGACTGAGTAACCGTTCTTATGGGCATGTTTTTCAATGGCTTTTCCGATTTCACCCACATAGCCCCATGGCTTTGCATTTGTCATGCCTATTTCAAGACATTCTTTAGCTACGCGCACGAGCTTTTCGCATTCGGGCGATGTTTTGCCGATGATGAACATACGACTGGCGTCGGCGTAATAGCCTTTGTAGATCGTGGTGATATCAACGTTAACGATGTCGCCTTCCCAAAATTCTTCCTCGTCTGATGGTATGCCGTGGCATACCACTTCATTGATGCTGATGCAACAGCTCTTGGGGAATCCCTCATAACCCAAGCATGCGGGGGTGGCTCCTTGAGCAATGATAAAGTCGTGAATGAGTTGGTCAAGTTCGCCTGTGGTCATGCCTGCTTTGATTTCGCGTTGCGCGAGGTCAAGGGCTGCTGTGTTTATTCGTCCAGCTTGGCGTATGCCCTCTATTTGTTCGGGTGTTTTTATGAGGTTGCGTGTAGGCACGAGTGCGCCTTTGCTCTGAAAATCAAGTATGCGTTTGTCAAGTTCGGTCATGGGTTCTCCGTTGGGAACAATCCATCTGTTTTTGTGTTTCTTTGCCATAAACTTAAATTTTACGCAAAGGTACAATTTTTATTGCAAAGTGTGTGAGCCGTAGTTCTAAAATCAGGTTGATTAATTATTTTTTAACTTACGTAGCCATGTGTTGAAATATAATTTTACTCAGCCTGGTGTGTGTAGGTCCATATTGTCATGTTTGTATTGGCTTTTGCGTATGTGCTTAAGGCATGGCTTGAGTAGCTGAGCACGTCTTCAAGTGTGGCTTGATGTCCATCATAGCAATTAATCAGGAGCAGGATGCGCTTTGTTTGTGGCGTGATCATTGTGCGTGTGCTGTCGCTTGTAGGTGTGGCTATTCCACCTTGTGTGTCGCGATACACGGGTAGGTGCTCAATATTGAGTGTGCCTCTTCCGATGCCTTCATAGGGTTCACCTGCTGTGCCGATGCTTAGGGTTAACACTTGTCCTGAAATCTTGTCGGCATCGAGCATGGCTGTTGAATAGCCGCAATAAAGCGAGATAAGGTTTCCAAGGTCAACTAATTGGTCGATGCTGTAGAGCTGCTTTCCTTGTAGGATTCGTCGTACCAATTGTTCGCATGCTGGTCGGTATCGGCTGGGGTCTTTTCCTGCTTTTTTGTAAGCTTCTCGTGTGGTTGCTATTCCGCTTTGTTCTTTAATGCTTTCCGTAGTGTAGTTGGTACGCAGTTTTTCAGCTATGCGCTCTATTTCAGTCCAAAGTTCGGGTGTAGTTGGGGTGTTGGTAACCTCGGCTATGATTGCTCCGCCTATGAATTTAGGGCATATTTTGTGAAATTCTGGAGATACGTTGATTTGCATGAGTTGTTTGTTTATTTTAGGTGCTCTTTGAATTCGGCAAGTATTGTTTGCTTTTCTTCAGCAGAAGCGTTGGTGAGGCGCTCGTTAAGGTGTTGCTCAAATGCTTTTAGCGCAATGGTGCGCATGGCTGCTTTTCCAGCTCTGACGCCGCTTTGGTAGGAGTTTGATGTGAGTGGAGAACGATTGAAGTTGCCGTCTGCCATAATGCTTTCTTTTTTAGGGGCGAGAAAAATCCCTGCCACGTTATTCTTTTTTGATGTATAACTTATTGTTGTCGAAGTCGAAAATCACTTCCTTCTTTTCAAAGAATTTTATGCCGAAGCAACCATCGGTTGTGAATTTGGGAAGAAACTTTGTGATGGCAACAACGGGGTCGTCTATAGAAATGTTGCCCATATTTAGCGTTTCAGGCAAGAAAGCTTGAGCAATCAGGTTGCCCTTCTTGTCGTATCCTTTTTGCATTTCAATGTTTGTTTGTGAGTTTAGGAAGTCTTGTACGGCTTTGCTTTGATTGAAGAGAAATAACAATGAGGCATTGCCTAAATCAAGGTTGAAATTGCCTTTTAAGGTCGCGTCGTATTTAGGGTGTTTAAAATTGAGTTCTGAGGTAATGGCGGGGATGTTGAGGTATGTGTTGGTGTTGATGTTGAATGTATCCCATTTTGTTTTTGGGGCGTCGCATGAAGCAAGTACGTGAATTGCATTGTTGCGTAAATCTAGATTAATGCAACGCTTGCCTTTTGCGTGATAAATTTTTTGGATGGGAAGTGCCACTTCATAGGTTTGATGAAAATCCGCTAATAAAAACAATTCACCCTTAAATATAACGCTTGGGTTGATCTGCAATTCAACTTGTGCCCGATGAGAAATGCGATACTTCGTTCCGCCCAAATTCATTATTTGCTTTGTGCATGGCGTAAGCTCAAGGTTTAGGTGATTAAGGTAGTTGAATGCAAATGCTGAATCAATAAGCATAGCATGTATCCCAGATTCAAGTAGTGCTTCAGCTTTTGTCTGTTCGTTAAAGACTATTGGGAGGGTGTAATGCCCAGTTGCTTGCTTTGTGAGTTTAAATGTAGCCTTTTCATAAATCTCGTTTTGTGCGCTTAATTCTGATTTGCACAATGCTGTAATGATAAGTAACGCTATGAATAACTGTATTTTCTTCATGTTTTACAGACGTTTGTGGGGAGGGTGCATTGTTTTCCGAGGATGAGAAAATTGTACGCAAAGTACGTATTTTGTTTTGATATTGACAAACGTTTTTATAATAAACACGAATTCGCTAACTTTTATGTCCAATAATTTATTAGTAGTTATAATTTTTGTTCCTCAAAAGATATCCGCATCACCATTAATAAAAGGAGATGCGGATATGATAGACCTGTTATATGTTTAACGGATTTAGGTGCGACTCACGGCCTTGACGCCCTTTACGGTGCGTAGCTTTTTTATGAGTTGATTAAGTACGACGGTGTCTCGTACCATAACGGTGAGGATGCCAGAAAAGAGTCCGTCGTCGGTAGAACTAATACTGATAGATCGTAGCATGATTTGCTGTTCTTTCGAGATAATGCTGGTTATGTTATTTACAATACCAAGGTCATCGTGTCCAACGACGTGAAGGGTGATTGGATATGTGTTTCCACCTTTTCCTGCCCATTGTGCACGAACGATGCGGTAAGGAAAACGTTCTTTAAGTGCTGGCGCATTTGGGCATGTGTTTCTGTGAATTTTGATACCTCCACCCGAATTGACAAAGCCAAAAACATCATCTCCATAAACTGGAGAGCAACAGTGTGCCATTTGAAAGTCAATACCCTTAAGGTTTTGGTCTATTATAAGTACGTCGCTCTCTGCTTCTGTGTTGCGTTTCGTATCGGTTTCTTGTACGAGGTTGAATTCTTCGGCGCGTCGTAGGGGCATTGTGCGTTCTAATAGTCCGGCTTCGCGCTTCGTGAGCTCAATGTAACGTTCAATAACTTCATTGACATCTCGTCGGCCATCGGTGAGCGATTTGTAGAAGTCGCTTGCTTCCTTAAAACCTAGTTTTTTTATGAGGATGTTAATGACGCTTTCGTCCCATTCAAGTTTTTTATTTTTGAGTTTGCGCTCAAAAAGTTCTCGTGCCATGACGGCTTCTTTGGCTTGCAAGTCGCGTACGCTTGCTTTAATTTTAGCGCGTGCGTGAGTTGTTGCCGCAAAGGTTAGCCATTCAAGTTTTGGAGTTTGTGCATTTTGTGTGAGTACCTCAACTGTGGTTCCGCTTTCAAGAGGTTGGCGTATGGGTACGGCTTTCCCATCAATGCGTCCGCCCACGCAATGGTCGCCTACGCGTGAGTGAATGTGGTAGGCGAAGTCAAGGAGCGTGGCGCCAGGACTTAGTTTGTAAAGATCGCCTTTCGGTGAGAAAACGTAAACATCCTGTTTACCACTCACGGCTAAGTTGTCGGTAAGAAGTTGGTCATTCCCCGTTTCAAGGGCTGTTCTTATGTTTGCTAACCATGAATCCATGCCGTTTTCTGATGCCTTGACACCTTTGTATCTCCAGTGAGCGGCAAGTCCGTGTTCAGCTATCTCATCCATGCGTTCAGTACGTATTTGCACTTCTACCCATTTGTCTTGAGGTCCGCGCACGGTGATGTGTAAACTTTCATAACCATTGCTTTTGGGAACCGTGAGCCAGTCGCGTAAGCGTTTTAGGCTACTTTCGTATTTGGCTGTAACCAATGAAAAAACCTTCCAGCATTGCTCCTTTTCCTTCTCAAAGGGCGAGTCGAGGATGATGCGGATGGCAAAAAGATCATAAACGCCATGAAAGCCACACCCTTGCTTCTTCATCTTTTGCCAAATGGAATGAATAGACTTTGTACGCCCTTTGATGTGGTATTTAAGTCCTTCTTCATCAAGGAGTTGCCTTATTGGGGCGATAAATTCATCGATATAGGCATCGCGGCTTTCCTTTGTGGCATTGAGGCAGTCCTTGATGTGGTAATAGGCTTCGCTTTCCATGTATTTCAAGGAGAGGTCTTCAAGTTCGCGCTTCAGTTGATAAAGGCCTAATTTGTGCGCCAGTGGAGCGTAGAGGTATGCTGCTTCACGTGATAGTTTGAGTTGAGCTTCAATGTTTTCCGTATCTTTAGCATAACGCATAAGCATCACGCTCTCTGTAATTAGGATGAGAATGATGCGCATATCTCCTGCTTGGTGTACAAAGAGATTTCGGAAGTTTTCTTCCTTAAACATGTCGCTCCGGAGAAGTAGGGTGGTGATTCCCTTAAAGCGGTCTAAAATTGTGCTTATATTTGCGTTCCATATTGATTTGGCAACTTCTCGCTGACTGTCTGTATCAATAATGCAATGCAAGAGGTAAGCTGTAAGTTCTTCGCCCTTTAATCCAATTCTGTCGTGCACCAACTGGATCGTACGAAGAGCCATTTCTATGCGATCGTGTTGAAAGGCATTTTTTGTGGGTGCACCTTCCTCAATACATTTACTTATGAAATCGTGTATCTTGGCATATTCATCCTTTTGGGGACGAAGATGGGGAGACTGACAAATGAATTTAAGTAATGAATACATGGATTAAATAGGTTTTAATAGCTAAAATAAATTTAAGATAAACCTTGATGGCTCTGTGGCGTTTTCGTTATATTAATTTGTACATAATCAATTAGTTGTCGAGCAAGACTTACCTTTCCTGGAATTTCTGGCAGATTCCTGAGGTTGAACCATCCACCTTTGTTTAGTTCAGAGCGTTGAATGAGTAGGTCTCCGCTTTCGTATTCTGCGGTGTAACCAATCATCAAACCAGAGGGGTAGGGCCATGCTTGACTGGCGAAGTATTGTATGTTTTTAATGGTGATTCCTGTTTCCTCAAGAGTTTCGCGCTTGACGCAGTCCTCAAGTGTCTCGCCTGTTTCAACGAATCCTGCTACAAGTCCCATATAGTTGCCACGAAAGTTTTTGCTCTGCACTAAAAGGATTTCTTCACCTTTAGTTATGGCTACGATAATAGCTGGAGCGATGGCGGGCCATATTTCTTTGCCGCAATTTGTGCATCGCTTTGAAATATTGGTATGAAACCTCATTGGACTGCCACACATACCACAATATAGGGTGTTTTCATTCCAATATAGCAATTCACGAGCTTTCCCGGCAAGCGTGTAAGATTCAGCATCAAGCACTTCAAATGATTCGCGAAGCCCCGTCATTTTATAGCCATCTTTACAAAGCGGCTCGCTTAGCTTAATGGCTATGCATGGCGTCCCTGATGGGGCATTGAACGTAATTTGTGTGTGCCAAGGTTTAAGTTCTAATACATCTACTATACTCTGTGGAATGGTGTTGTTAGAACATAATAGAATGTCACCTTGACAAAATGCAAAGTAGTTCATTTCTTTCTTTAAAATATTTTCGTGCAAGCGAAGAGGATTTCTTAAAGTCCTCTCACTTGCACGAAACCAATTTTGTGTATGTGTTATTAAACTTTGCTCATAACGATGTAGAGCAAGTTTTAAAGTCCTAATGACTTTTTAATTTCTTCAACTTTTGCCTTAGCTTTTTCTACTAATGATGCGTATTCGCATGCGCATGACATAGTGTCCTTGATTTCGCAATAGAACTTAATCTTAGGTTCTGTGCCAGAAGGACGTACGCTGATCTTAGTGCCGTCTTCGCAGAAGAACTGAAGAACGTTGCTTGTGGCGGGGAAGTCAAGTTTTGTTTCGCATCCTAAATTGTCCTTCGCTATGAGGCTTTGGTAGTCCTTAGTTAAAACCACGGGGCTTCCGGCAATGGTCTTAGGTGCCTTGTCGCCGCGGAAGTCAACCATCATTTGCTTGATTTCGTCAGCTCCAGACTTACCCGGTTTCGTTACATTGATGGTATGTTCGAAGCTGAAACCATATTCTTTGTAAATGTCCATGAGTAAGTCGTAGAGCGTTTTGCCTTGATCCTTAGCCCATGCTGCAATTTCGCAAATGAGACAGATGCTCGCTGGTGCATCCTTATCGCGCACCTTGTCGTAGGGCAAGAAACCGAAGCTTTCTTCACCACCACCAATGTACTTTTGTTTACCTTCAGAGAGTGCAATTTCACGAGCAATCCACTTGAATCCTGTGTAGCAGTCGCGAAGCTCAACGTTGTTCTTCTTAGCCATTTCAGCAATAGCTTCTGTGGTCACGATAGTCTTTACGAGGAAATCTGTGGGTTTCAATTGGCCAAGGGTAATCTTGTTCTTGATGATGTAATACACGAACATCATAGCAGTTTGATTGCCATTGATGATTTGCCATTCTCCCTGAGGATTGCGACAAACGATAGCCAGACGGTCGGCATCGGGGTCGGTTGCCACCACGAGGTCGGCATTCAATTTTGTACCGAGGTTCATGCCTAAAGTCATAGCTTCTGCATTTTCGGGGTTAGGACTGACCACGGTGGGGAAGTCGCCATCCACAATCATTTGCTCGGGCACGACATTGATGTTTTGGAATCCCCAAGAGCGCAAACACAAGGGAACGATAACTCGTCCAGTGCCATGCATTGCACTATAAACGATGTTCAAGTCCTTTTGGCGTAAAATGACGTCTTGGTCAATCATGGCCTCTTTAACAGCTGTCATGTAGTCAAAGTCCATTTCGCCGCCAATGATTTGAATCAAGTCCCAGTTGGGTTCAAATTTAACATCTTCAATCTTCACCTTGTTAACTTCGTCAATGATGCCTTTGTCATGGGGAGCTAAAACTTGTGCACCATCTGCCCAATATGCTTTGTATCCATTATATTCTTTGGGGTTGTGTGAAGCTGTAACGTTAACACCAGCCACAGCACCGAGTTGGCGAATGGCAAAACTGATTTCAGGAGTTGGGCGAAGGCTTTCAAATAAATAAGCCTTAATACCATTGGCACTAAAGATAGCAGCAACGCTTTCAGCAAACATACGGCCATTATTGCGGCAGTCGTGTCCCACAACCACGCTTTGTCCGCCTTCGGGGAAGGCTTTGTTGATATAATTGGCAAAGCCTTGTGTAGCCATGCCCACGATATACTTGTTCATGCGGTTTGTGCCCACACCCATAGTGCCACGCAAACCACCAGTACCAAACTCAAGGTTTTGATAAAAAGCATCAATAAGCGGAGTCTTGTCTTCGCTTTCCAACATAGCCTTTACTTCGGCTTGAGTTTCTGCATCAAAGTAGGGAGACGTAGCCCATACCTGAGCCACTTGTTCGCATTTTTGAATAAGTTCCTTGTTTTCCATTTTGATTGTATGGTTAATGTTTTTGTTCTAGTTGCAAAGGTAAGTGAAAAAATACATTGTGCAAATCATTTTTCTTTTTTTTAGATAACGCAATGTTAGTATTTCTGTTTGAGGTGGAAAAATTGCTGAAAACTTACGCATTTTGATGTAATCCAGTTTTCATTCGCTTTAGTTAACCTTTTCTATTATAACAAAGTATCCTGAGTGATTGTTTTTTTTACCATATCCGATGTGTTGTTTTTATTCACGTTGTCATGTTGTTGTCACATGTCACGTGTCACGCTAAAAATGCAAAGCCGATAATGCTTATCCCCTCTGTTGTTACTTAAGGTTGTTTTGTACGCAATTTTCGGTATGCTAACACCCCTCCTCTGTTCTAGTTTAGCGAGCATTTAACTAACTTTTGTTTGATTTTAACTAACTCCCGTTTGATTTTAACTAACTCGCGTTTAGTTTCAGCTAATTCCTTTTTAATCCAGCATAAACGTTCTTATGTTCCGGGTTGACCAGCGGAATGTGCGTTTCGTGGTCGCCCGAGCATTGAATGTGAACCTTCATACGGTTAAATAAAGATAGCTCCTTTTATAGGCTAAAACTTATTAAGAGGTGCAGTAGCACGACTATGCACGTTTATAAGTTTCTGCGCCATAAATGATAGTGTGGATTATTGTTGAGCGGATGGAGAAAGGTGAAAAGTATGCTAAAAACAAGTATTTTCAAATTAGAGGAAAAAAAATTTCTTTTTTTTTGTAGTTTTGATACGATATTATGCGTCTAATGGGCAAAAGATAATTTTTAACTTGCAAACAATGAAAACATTGGAATTGGAATTCGAACAAATGGTGCGTAAGCATAGGGGCTGCATCTACACGGTGTGCTTCATGTTCTCGAAAGACTCCGATGAGGTGAACGACCTCTTTCAAGAGGTGCTCATTAATCTCTGGAGGGGATTTCCTACCTTCAAAGGGGAAAGCAAAGTGGAGACATGGATTTGGCGCGTGAGTTTTAACACCTGCATCTCGCAGGAGCGCAAAAAGAAGCGCACGGCGAACATCCCGTTGGAAATGGGTATTGACTTCTTCCACGACAAGGACGAAGACACGCGACAAATCCAAATGCTCTACCAACGCATTCATCAACTCAAGCCCTTCGACCGCGCCATCGTAC
>JAGBYN010000062.1 GCA_017628775.1 Bacteroidaceae bacterium
GCATTTCGCTGACAGACAAAACTCACTTGAAAGACCTCTTTGACAAAACTAAATTTCAATATGACAAAGACCAATTCGGCTTTAATGGGCCTAATTTATTTAATGTTTAACTTGTCCCTATTTTTTAATGGGACACTAATGTTGTAAAGTAAAAAATCATTCTCTCCCAAATGCTCTTTAAGTCATAGAATATTCAAAAAATTGGCTCATTGTGGTCGATAACAAAAGAGAATTAAATCTTTTATTAAAACATATAAATATTATGAAAATTATGAAATTTAAATTCAAATCGATGCTCCTCGTCCTAATGGCGATGCTCTGTAGCACCCCCCTCTTTGCTCACGATTTTGAGGTGAATGGTATTTATTACAACGTCACTTCGGCAGATGACTTGACCGTGGCGGTGACTTATAAGGGAAGTGCTTCATCTGAGTATTCTAATGAATATTCAGATCGGGTCACGATTCCGGAATCGGTAACTTATGGCGGTAATACTTATAGAGTAACAAGCATCGGAGATTATGCTTTTCGTAGCTGCACCCGTTTGTATGCTGTCACCATCCCAAATAGCGTGACAAGTATCGGGTTAGATGCTTTCTATAATTGTGACTTTTTGTATTCAATCACCATCCCTAATAGCGTGACAAGCATCGGGTCTTCGGCTTTCGCTGGTTGCTCACGTTTGAGTTCCATCGCTATCCCAAACAGCGTGACAAGCATCGGGGTTTGGGCTTTCGCTGAATGCACAGGTTTGAGTTCTATCACCCTCCCAAATAGCTTGACAAGCATCGAGAATGCAACTTTCCAATATTGCACCAGTTTAACTGACATCACCATCCCTAATAGTGTGACAAGCATTAAGCGCGGTGCTTTCCAAGGATGCTCAGGTTTGACTTCCATCAACATTCCAAATAGCGTGACGAGCATCGAGAATGGTGCTTTCTATGGTTGCTCCGATTTGACTTCCATAACCATCCCTAATAGCGTGACAAGCATCGAGTATAGTGCTTTTTCTGGAACAGCATGGTACGAGAACCAACCACAGGGCATTGTTTATGCAGGAAAGGTTTTGTATAAATATAAAGGAACAATGCCTGCAAATACTTCTATTGAAGTCAAAGAGGGTACGGTGTCAATATCGCAGAGGGCTTTCCAAGCTTGCTCTGGCTTGAGTTCTATAACCATCGTAAAAGGTCTAAACATCGAGGAAGAAGCTTTCTCAGATTGCACCAATTTGACTTCAGTCACCATTGGGGATGGCACAACTAACATTGGATATCAAGCTTTCTATGGTTGCATCAATTTGACTTCCATAACCATCGGAGATGGCGATATAAGCATCAGAGAAAAGGCTTTAGATAAAACAGCATGGTATGACAAACAATCAGATGGTGTGGTTTATGCAGGAAAGGCGTTGTATAAATATAAAGGAACAATGCCTGCAAATACTTCTATTGAAATCAAAGGGGGGACGAAGTCAATATCTCCTTATGCTTTCTATGAATGCTCCTATTTGACTTCTATCAACATCCCCAATAGCGTGAAGAGTATTGGGGAGAGTGCTTTCTCAGGTTGCGGTTTTACTTCTATTGTCATCCCAAATAGCGTGACAAGCATTGAGGATGGTGCTTTCTCAAATTGCGGTTGTACTTCTATTGTCATTCCAAATAGCGTGAAGAGTATTGGGGAGAGTGCTTTCTCAGGTTGCTTCAATTTGAATTCAGTCACTATTAAAAATGGTGTGACAAGCATTGGGAGATTAGCTTTCTATAAATGTTACAATTTGACTTCCATCAACATTCCTAATAGCGTGAAGAGCATTGAGTACGGGGCTTTCCAATATTGCTCCAATTTGACTTCTGTCACTATCGGAGATAGCGTGACAAACATAGGAAGTGAAACATTCAGTGGTTGCTCCAGTTTAGCAGAAGTTATTAGTTATATACCAGCGGATAAGTTATTCTCTATTGATTATAATACTTTCGACGGTCTTCCAAGTAACAGTGTCTTAACTGTGCCCATTGGTGCAAAGGAAACGTATAAAACAACCGACGGATGGAAACGTTTCAACAATATTGTTGAGATGGGGGAAGAGAGTGAAATTAGAGATGTTGTGCTTACAGAAACGATTGACTATGAAAATGGTGAAATTTTCCAAGCCAATTCTGTGACTTATTCTCGCACGTTACCCAATTTGATGTGGAACGCGCTCTACTTGCCCGTGGAAATTCCCGTTTCGGCATTGAGTGAGAACTACGATGTGGCATACTTCAACAATATGCATGCTTACGACCGCGACGATGATGGCACAATCGATGAAATGGCTATGGAGGTGATTCGCGTTGCTAAAGGCACACTCCACGCCAACCATCCTTATTTCATCCGTGCTAAAAACGAAGCAGCAAAAAATATGAACCTGGAACTTACTGATGTTACAGTTTATAATACTGACGCGTCTTATTGCACCAGTTTAACGACTTCGTCGGTTTACATGAACTTCGAATTGACAGGCGTTTACAAGCGTCATGAGGGTAGCGACCTCCAAAATTGCTATGCCATCACAGCCAAGGGTGCATGGTCGCCCATTGCAGCCAACAGTTACTTGAATCCCTTCCGCTTCTATCTTAAGGTCACAAACCGCAACGGAACACCTGTAAAGGCGGATGAAGCATTGCAAACCATCCATATCTATTTGAAGGGCGAACAAGGCACAACAGACATTGATGAGACTATCGTGAGCGGTCAAGAATCTACTATCATCTACGATCTCCAAGGTCGCCGCATTGTTAACCCCAAAAAGGGCATGTACATTATGAACGGCAAAAAGGTTTTGATCAAATAGATTTTTAGGAAACTGGGAACAGAATACAAATGATCATCCGGCTGGAAACTCTTGTTGTCCCTACCGAATGCAAATATTAAACAATAAATCAAACAAATGGGGTGTGTCAAAAACTGGCACACCCCATTTTTAGTTCAACTTCTTTCAGCCAATCAAAATCGGCACAAACACTTGTTGTCCTGTTAATTCGTTGTCTTCGTGAAACGTAAGTTACCTATTAAAATTTCTTAAAAACTTCTGCTAATTTATTTAAAAAATCGTACATTTGCAGAAGTCATGAGTAATTCTGCAAACAAACTAAATCAATTGGTGAGTCAAATGACGCCAATATCCCTCGAGGAAATGAAATCGGTGCGCTTAATGAAACGTACCGACACGAAGTTTGTTACAAATATCAGGCGCTTGGAACAGCTCCTTGAGCGCACTCAGACGGAGTATTATGCTCAATGTAAAAACGACAGTTATATTGCTGAATACCGCACTGTATATTGGGATACGCCCGTGACGCATCAAATGTTTCGCGATCATCATTGCGGCCATTTCCCCCGCACAAAGGTACGTGCCCGCACCTATTTGGATTCAGGTCATTCCTTTTTAGAAATCAAGAAAAAGGACAACCACGGCAAAACGCGGAAAAAGAGAATACCTGTGCCCACAATTGAAGAGGTTATTCACAACCATTATGGCAATGATTTTCTTTCGGAACACACGCCATATACGTTCAACGATATCATTCCAACCATGGAAAATCGTTTTAAAAGAATAACCTTAGTCAATCAAGCTAAGACCGAGCGACTGACCATTGACTTTGACATCAAATTTATCAATCATGAAACGGGCGAAACGGGCGAGATTGCAGATATTGTGATTATTGAACTAAAACGCGATGGACGCATCCATTCCCCCATCTTGGCGATGCTTCGCGATTTACGCATCAAGCCCAGCGGTTTCAGTAAGTATTGCATTGGTTCGGCAGTAACGAACAAAGGCTTAAAGCAGAATCGTTTTAAAAAACGCCTGCACCGTTATGATAAAATAGCCAAGGCCAAGGCAAATGCAACGATCGAAAAATCTCAATTCACTAATTTATAGAACGAACCTTAAATCATCCCATAGAAAATGTTAGACTTTTTACTCACCAATTTTACTATTGCCGACTTAGTTGTAAGTTTATTGATAAACTGCTTAAGTGTATGGATTATTGTCCATTTCTTTTATTACCCTAAGGGTCAACGTCGTGACTATTACTTTACGTTCGTGTTGCTTTCTGTGAGCATCTTCATGTTGATATACCTCTTTATGGGGCATGGCAATACTGAAGGTATTTCAGATGCAGGTATGGTTGGTGCAGCTTTAGGGTTGTTTGCCATTTTTGGTATCATCCGCTACCGCACAGAGAGTGTACCCATTCGAGAAATGACTTATTTGTTCTTCTTGATAGCCCTTTCGGTGTTGAATGGCAAATCTGGTCAACTCACCTTGCTCGATCGTGCTGTGGTAAATGCCATTTTTATTGGCGTGGTATGGTTGGTTGAGAACTTCCACTCGGCTTACAATCAAGGATGCAAGTTTGTGAAGTACGACAATATTGAGTTAATCAAACCCGACCGTTACGACGAACTCGTGGCCGACCTCGAAGAACGTTTAGGCTTGAAAATTAAGAGGGTGGAAGTTGGGTCGGTTGACTTCCTCACCGATATGGCCATGTTGCGCGTGTTCTACTATGATCCACAGAAGCGCATTAAGTCGGTCGATCGATTAATGAAACTGCCCTTGGAATAAAAGGGGAGGAGTTTAGAGTTGAGAGTTTAGAGTTTAGAGGAAGGGGCTTAGCGATAAGGTCTTTAAGGTCGCAAAGGCTGCGTTGATTCTTGAATCTATAGAAACTCTAGAGCTCTAGAATATCTATTTCATCAGGAATATCTATAGTTCCTGTTGCTTCTATCGCTAAGCATCTACAGCTCCGCAGGGTTAAGACGCTGAAGGTGTCTTCGCTCTGCAACCGAAGTGAAGAGATTCATTTTTACATTATGAAACATGGAGCAACAACGGACGAAGTTTTATAACGAACAAACCTTAAAGCCTTAAACTGAAACACGCTTCGTCTGCTCTAAAAAAACGGTGGGTATTTATAGCCCCCACCTTATATCACCTAAAACCATAATACCTATGAAAAAACGATTACTTATTCTTTTAGGATTATTCCTTACCACGGTTCCTGCAGCCTTCGCACAACGCGATGAGTTTGGTGCATGGCTGGAAGTGGAAGGTGAAAAAGCTGTCACGAAACGTTTGGATTTGTCGGTTGGCATCGGACTTCGTGCTAATGATAATGTGCGCGAAATGTCGCGTTGGAACATTAGCTTGGGAGGTAGTTACGAAATCTTTAAATGGCTTAAGGCCGGACTCACCTATCAGTGCATCAGCGACCTCAACCGCAAAGAAGTGAAGGAGGATTACAAGAAGAGCAATGGTGCCTTCAACGGCTACAATGTTGACGAAAAATATCGCCGTGACAAGCACCGCGTGTCCTTCGACCTTACTGGAAAAACAAAAATAGGACGTTTCACCATTTCATTGCGCGAACGCTATCAGTACACCCACTCTGTGGCTACGGATGTTGAACGCGAACGCTATCGTGATGAAGCACCCGCAGGTTATGAAAATCCCGACAATCCCGGACATCAATTTGGTGGACAAACATGGTTGTCGTACGAGTTAGCCAACGACCGCAA
>JAGBYN010000063.1 GCA_017628775.1 Bacteroidaceae bacterium
ATCGAACCCGAAAATCCAGGAATGCCTGCAACCCAAGAACTCGACAAGAGTGTTTGGATTGATGGTTGGGACTAATACAATAAAAAGGTGTACTCAAGTAATTGTCTTGGGTACACCTTTTTTTGTTTGTTGGCGTTCACAAAGTGTATCTTTGCCATGCGGACTAACTTCGGCAGTAAGCCGCACGGCAGTTGTGCTCTGTTCTCTGTGCTCTGTTCTCTATTCTACTCCTTCGGCATCTTGCCTTGCGGGGTTAACATAACATGATGATTAGCGAAGGAAACGATAGAAGCGAATATATTCCTACCGGACAGTTCTCATGTCTAATGGCAAACGAAAATGAGTTATAACAAATTGAGAAGGATTGGTTATATAAAAGTAATATTTCAAAATGTGAATTTTACAGAGAAACTCAATTCTTTGTTGGTAAGTCAATAAATAATTGAGTTGCCGATCAAGAATCTGAGGATTTTCTTGCTTTTTCATTATTTAAAGCAGGGGTCATAAGCGCCATTCATTCACTAAAATCTGTTCCAGATCCTCGCCTGAAAGACGCAAGCGGAATGTGCCGTTGATGGCTACTGTGATGTTTCCTGTTTCTTCGGATACAATGATGGAGATGCAATCGCTCTTTTGGGAAACACCAAGCGCCGCACGGTGGCGCAAACCCAACGACTTGGGAATGTTGGTGTCGTGGCTCACGGGAAGGATACATCCTGCGGAATGGATGCGTCGGCCCGAAATAATCATGGCGCCATCGTGGAGCGGACTGTTTTTGAAGAAGATATTTTCAATGAGGCGCTGGCTGATGTTGGCATTGATGTAATCGCCCGACTCCATCTCCTCGCGCAAGCCCACGTTGCGCTCAATGATAATGAGGGCACCCACCTTTTGCTTTGCCAGGTTGAGGCAAGCCATAACCAGAGGCATGATCTGATTGCGCTGGCTACGTTCGTCGGCTGTCTTGCGATTGGTGAAAAATTCAATGATTTTTGAACCTCTGTTGCGCGCGCCAATCGAAGAGAGGAAGTGGCGAATTTCTTTTTGAAAGAGCACAATGAGGCCGAGTGAACCAATACTCATCATTTGGTCCATGATGCTTCCCATTAGGCGCATGTTGAATACTTCTGAAACCAAGAGCCAAACGAAGATGAACACCAAAATGCCAGAGAAGACATTGGCTGCACTTGATTGCTTCATGAGGCGGTAGATGTAGCATAAGATGGTGGCAACCAAAACGATATCAATAATATCTTTAAGGGCGAAATCAATCATGAGAAAGCGTTTGTTTTAAAGGTGTGGATAAATGAATGTTGGGGTGAGGGGCGTTGCACTGCTGATCTTTGGCAGTGAGTTTTGTTTTAATCACGGAGCGTACTTAATATCTTTCTTTCCGACAAAGCTAAATAATAGAACTCATCTGAAATAATTTAACGGCTTCGACGGCTTCCTTAACGTCGTGCGTGCGCAGGATATGAGCGCCCTTCATTAAGGCAATGGTGTGGATGGCGGTAGTGCCATTCAGGGCTTCTTCGGCTGTGCACTGAAGCGGCTTGTAAATCATTGATTTTCGGGATACCCCAACAAGTATAGGGGCATTTAAGAGCTGGAAGTCGGATAAATGCTGTAGCATTTGGTAGTTCTGTTCAATGGTCTTCCCAAAACCAAATCCAGGGTCGATGATGATATCGCAAACACCCATGCGGCGGAGTTTGCTGATTTTTTTCGATAGGTTTTGAATGACCTCGGCAACCACATGACTGTAGGTGGGGTTGATTTGCATGGTGTCGGGCTTGCCGGTAGTGTGCATCACGACGTAGGGCACGTGGAGTTGTGCCACCGTGTCGAACATGGCTGGGTCGAAGTCGCCTCCTGAAATATCGTTAATGATGTCCACCCCATATTCCTCAACGCACATGCGTGCCACAGATGCCCGGTATGTGTCAACAGAAAGGTATGCGTTTGGCGCAACGACACGAATGGCTGATAAGGCAAAACGCAGTCTGCTGATCTCCTCCGCTTCGCTGACTTCGGGTGCAAAAGGGCGTGTGGAGCACGCGCCGATGTCAAGAATATTTGCCCCATCCTCAAGCATGGCTTCAGCCTTTTTAGCAACGGCATTTTCTGAGAAAGCCCGACTTTCAGAGAAGAAAGAATCGGGGGTGGCATTGATGATGCCCATGACCAATGGCTTGTGAAGTGAAAGCAGATTACCGTTTGTGTTAAGCATTTGATAAGACGGGGTTCTTTAGAATTTATGTGAGAAAGTTAAAACTTTGACAAATTTACGCAGAATATTTGGCTATTAGGGGGGTGTGTTCCATTTTTTTCTCCTAATTTTGTGACGTGAGAGTTGAGAGTTTAGAGTTGAGAGTTTAGAGTTGAGAGTTTAGAGGTAGGGGCCGATCCCCGTGTCGGCCCGTCGTCAATCAACGTACTAACGAGGGTTGAGAGTTGAGAGTTTAGAGGCCGTTGGTCTCTATTGCTTCTTGTTGCAAAGCATCTACTGCTCCGCATGGCAAGGCGCCTACCGCCGCTGGAGTGAAGCAGATTATTCTTTTATGGCACTTATGGCATGGTGAAATTCTTTTTTTGCCATAAACAGTCAAAAGCATCAAGAATATTAATGCGAACCGCTTTGTTGCATTGACTTAATGCGTAAATATTTGTCAGTATAGTTATGAAACTCGAAGATATATATGATATTTTTCTGTCGCACCCCGTGATTACAACCGACACGCGCGATTGTCCTGAAGGCTCTATTTTCTTTGCCTTAAAGGGTGATAATTTTGATGGCAATTTATTTGCTCATGAGGCCCTTGAAAAAGGATGTGCTCATGCCGTGGTTGATAATCCTGACGTGGCGGGCTCGGACGGTCGAATGATTTATGTGAGCAATGTGTTGTTTATGCTTCAAGATTTGGCGTATCACCACCGCTCGCAATTGTCGCTCCCTATCGTTCAAATCACTGGAACCAATGGCAAAACAACCACTAAGGAACTGGTGACGGCGGTGTTGGCTGAGAAATTTAGGGTGTTGTCCACTCAAGGTAACCTTAACAACCATATCGGTGTGCCCAAGACGCTGCTTCGTTTGACGCCCGATCATCAAATTGCGGTGATAGAAACAGGCGCCAATCATCCTGGTGAAATCGCAGATTTGAGTAAGATTGTTGATGCCACGAGCGGATTGATCACGAACATCGGACGCGCACACCTTGAAGGGTTTGGCTCTTTTGAGGGTGTTGTGCAAACCAAATTGGAACTGTATCGTCATTTGGCACAATCGCCCGACCACTACGTGTTTGTTAATGGCGACGATGAATTGCTGATGTCGCATTTGCAAACGCCGAAGACGGTGACGTATGGTTCGCCAGGGAAAGGTTTTGATATTGAGGGTGAAGTGCTTCAATGTAATCCCTGCGTGGTGTTGCGCTGGCGCGTCAATGGCAGTGTGTGGCACGAGGTGACTACTCATTTAGTGGGCAGTTACAATCTAAACAATATGTTGGCAGCGGCGGCAGTAGGTATTCGCTATGGGGTTAGCGAGGAGCAAATATCGCATGCCTTGGCACATTACGAACCCAATAACAAGCGCTCGCAGTTGCAGACGACTGAGCATAACACGTTGATCGTGGATGCATATAATGCAAATCCAACCAGCATGAAGGCGGCCATTGATAATTTCAATCAAATTGAACACCCCAACAAATTCTTAATTCTCGGTGAGATGCGTGAGTTAGGCGCCTCTTCTGATGAGGCGCATGCCGAAGTGGTGGCACAACTTCAGGAATACGGTTTTCAGAATGTGTGGTTGGTGGGTGAGCAATTTAAAGCATCGGGCCGTAAGGCAGGCTACTGCTGCTTCGATGGTTTGGACGATGTGCTCGAAACATTGAAAAAGCAGCCGCTCAAGGAATACCTGATCCTGGTTAAGGGCAGTAATGGCACGCGATTACACCAACTCCCCGCTTACCTTTAACGTGCAGGGATGCCGGGAACACAGTTAATCATCAATCTATAGAATCATTCAAACAATAAAATATTATTTCAAATTATACGATTATGGCTAAATTTAAGAGAATCCTTTTGAAACTTTCGGGTGAAAGCCTCATGGGCGAACAAGGCTACGGTATTGACGTGAATCGTTTGAATCAATATGCCGAGCAAATCAAAAAAGCTTTGAGCATGGGCGTTCAAATTGGAATTGTGATTGGTGGTGGAAATATCTTCCGCGGCTTGTCGGGCGCTGGTAAGGGTTTTGACCGTGTAAAGGGTGATCAAATGGGCATGTGTGCCACGGTGATTAATTCATTGGCTTTGAGCTCTGCGTTAGGTGCAATTGGCGTGAAGAGCCGTGTGTTGACAGCCATCCGTATGGAGCCTATTGGTGAATACTACTCAAAGTGGAAAGCTATTGAAGCCATGGAAAATGGAGAAGTGGCGATTATGAGCGGTGGTACTGGAAATCCTTATTTTACAACCGACACAGGTAGCTCATTGCGAGGTATTGAAATTGAAGCCGAGGTGATGATGAAGGGCACACGCGTAGATGGTGTTTACACAGCCGACCCTGAAAAAGATCCTACAGCTACTAAGTTTGATGAAATTACCTACGACGAAGTGCTTCAGCGCGGTTTGAAGGTAATGGACATTACTGCTACAGCCATGTGTAAGGAAAATAAATTGCCTATCTACGTGTTCAATATGGATGTTTATGGCAATTTGGAAAAGGTGCTTAACGGTGAGCCTATCGGTACTTTGGTGTACTAAGTAATATGTAAAAAAATCACCGGCTTCAAAAGAGACACTCAGTCAAAAAACATTGAGCCGTGAAGCATCTTATTCTTTTTACGTCACGCAAAGAAAAACTTTAAAAAGCGTTACTTCTTATCGGATTGTTACGTAAACATGTCAAATGCAGATAAGAACTTCAGCTAAGGCTTTAAAAACTAAGGTTTTGACGAAAAGTAATGCACAGAATATTTAATTTTGTGCCGAAAATAAAGAAAGGAATAGGGAAGGAGGGCTGTAAATGAGCTGTTCTTTACAAAAAAATGGGGACGCTGTGCAGACTATTCACCCAATCCTTTTAACACAAAATAACTATGGCAAATAATTTATTAAAAGGTAAGCGCGGTATTATTTTTGGTGCGCTTAATGAACACTCTATCGCATGGAAAGTTGCGGTAAAGGCTGTTGAAGAAGGAGCTACGATTACACTTAGTAATACACCTATTGCTTTGCGTATGGGCGAACTTGATGGACTTTCAAAGCAACTCAATGCGCCTATTATTCCTGCTGACGCAACAAATGTAAATGATCTTCAGGAAGTTTTCCAGAAGTCACAGGAACTCTTAGGTGGAAAGATCGATTTTGTGCTTCATTCAATCGGTATGAGTCCTAATGTGCGCAAGCAACGTACTTACGACGATCTTGACTATGGCTATTTGGACAAGACGCTTGATGTATCGGCTATTTCTTTCCATAAGATGTTGCAGGTAGCCAAGAAGATGGATGCTATTGCAGAATATGGTTCTGTACTCGCCCTTTCGTATGTGGCTGCACAACGCACATTCTTCGGTTACAACGATATGGCAGATGCTAAGAGTTTGTTGGAAAGTATTGCACGTAGCTTTGGATATATTTATGGTCGTGAAAAGCACGTTCGTGTCAACACCATTTCACAATCGCCTACACCAACAACAGCTGGTAATGGCGTGAAGGGTATGCACGACTTGATGTCGTTTGCTCATAAGATGTCGCCTCTTGGCAATGCTACAGCCGATGAATGCGCTGATTACTGCGTAATGATGTTCTCTGACTATACCCGTAAGGTGACCATGCAAAACCTCTATCACGATGGTGGTTTCTCAAGCATGGGTATGAGCCTCAGAGCCATGAATCAATATTCAAAGTCAACAGAAGAATTTGAAGACGAAAAGGGTAATATCATTTACGGATAATTTTTTTAGACGTTAGGTTTATGGTCTTTAAAGTCTTTAAGAACATTAGGGGCTTTAAAGACCTTTATTCTATCCAACTATGCTCGAACAAGCTAAGAAACTCATTAATGAGAATCAACTCATTGCTGGTGTAGCGTTGCTCACACAATGTTTGGCTCAGAATCCTGAAAATAAAGAAGCGCTTACTTTGCGTGCATTGACCTTAATGCAAATGGGGCAAGCCAAGGAATCGCTCGTTGACGTCGATGCGTTGATTGCACTTGAACCCGGACAATTGGCTTACACCTTGCTTCGTGCAGATATCCTGGCGCTTGATGGACAAACAGAAAATGCCATTGCAGCCTACCACAGTATTCTGGTGCAGAAACCGGTGGCTGGTAATGTGGTGCTCCGTCTGGGTACATTGCTGCAACAGCAAAAACGCTGGGACGAGGCTCTGAATCTTTACAGTCAAGCTATAGAGCGCATGCCCAATTTTGCTGAGGCATGGATGGCGCGCGGTGCGGTGAAGCATCATGTGAAAGATAAAATAGGCGCAACAGAGGACCTTAGACATGCCTTGGAACTCAAGCCTGAACTCGCTCAGCAACTTGAGGGTGAGGCTACGGTGATTTAGTCCTAATAAAAATCGTTCTCATTGAAAACAAATAAAGACACGAAACTACTTCCAAATTAAGTAGTCTCGTGTCTTTGTTCTTTAATTTAGGACGAACGCCTCCAAGAATCGTATGAAAAGAGTAGATTATTCTGGGCGTTACGATTGTGGTATGGCCGTTTTGTAAATCTCTCGATATTTCGTTAAGGTGAGGTTGTTCTTCTTTATAAATGCGCGTTGCATGGTTCGCAGGGTGTTAAATCCTGATTGCTTGGCAATGTCGCTGATGGGCAAGTTGGTGTTGCGGAGGAGTTGCTCGGCTACTTTGATTCTGTAACTATTGATATAATCGTTGAACGAAGTATGGATTTCTTGATTAAAATATTGTGAGATATAAGTTCTGTTGGTTGCCAACTCTCGGGCCAGGTCGTAGATGTTTAATCGTGGATTGAGGTACATCTTTTTCTCTTCCATGACGCAGTTGAGCTTGTTGGTGAATTTGTTTTTTTTCATGGTGGGGTGTGTTAAGGTAAGCCCAAAAAACGCAGAAAAAGGAAATATGAGTGAATAGATGCTCTTCTTCCTGTTTTCTGCGTTTTTCTATATTTATCGACCTAAATACTTCAAGAGGATATTTATGTTTTCAGCTTCGCGCAAACGGCGGAGTGCGCGTTCTTTGATTTGGCGAACGCGTTCGCGTGTTAAGTTCATGTTGTTAGCCACTTCTTCAGCTGTCATTTCGTTTCGTCCGATACCAAAGAGCATCTTAAGCACTTCGCGTTCACGGTCGCTAAGTGTTGATAACGCAGCATCGAGGTCAGAAGAAAGTGATTCTCGTTCCATTTGGTCGTCTGTGCCTGGTGCACTGTCATCGTGCATCACGTCGATCAAGCAGTTTGTGTCGTCGTCCTGGAAGGGCGCGTCCACACTAACTTTCTTGCCGTTTGTGCCTAAGGCATCCATCACCTTGTTGATGTCTGTTTCTAAGATGTCTGCCAATTCCTGTGGTGAGGGGCGACGCTCAAATTCTTGTTCGAAGCTCACGATCGCCTTTGAAAGTTTGCTTTGGAAACCAACTTGGTTCAGCGGCATTCTCACGATACGGCTCTGTTCGGAAATCGCTTGAAGGATACTTTGGCGAATCCACCACACCGCATAAGAGATAAACTTAAAACCGCGTGTTTCATCAAACTTTTGCGCAGCCTTAATCAAACCGAGGTTGCCTTCGTCAATCAAGTCGTTGAGCGCTAAACCTTGATTTTGGTATTGCTTCGCTACACTGACTACGAAGCGGAGGTTTGCACGCGTGAGTCGGTCGAGTGCTTCTTGGTCACCCTTGTGAATACGTTGAGCGAGTTCTACTTCTTCGTCGGTTGAAATAAGTTCTTCACGTCCAATTTCTACCAAGTACTTGTCCAACGCCGCACTTGAGCGGTTTGTGATGCATTTGTTGATTTTTAGTTGTCGCATAGTTCGTTTTCGTCAAATTCTTCAAGTTCTACCTTTAAAGTCTTGTTTGTTAACCTTAAAGATTTGTAGGAATTTCGTCGTTAAAACGCGATTTCCCTTAAATGAGCGGCAAAATTACACTTTTTTATTCGAACGAAACAAATTTTTGATGCACTTGTTTTGAATTTAAACTTTTTTTGATTTTCTTTTGGGCGAAAGTGGCAAGCATAGTTTCCGAAAACGTAAAAGACTCTTGCCATGCGGAGCAGTCGATGCTTAACGATTGTAACTTGGGGTGGTAGAGGTTGTAGAAATAGAATAGGATGACAGTCTCTCATCTCTCATCTCTCATCTCTCATCTCTCAACTCTGTACCTTATTCCTTTGACGTCAATATACAAAAAAAACGAAGGACTTTGGAGTCCTTCGTTGTGTAGCGAGAGTGGGTCACGATCCCACGACCTCCGGATTATGAATCCGACGCTCTAACCAGCTGAGCTATCTCGCCATTCCGCATCCAAGTGAACTGGTGTTCTGTCTCGTTTGCGAGTGCAAAAGTAGAAACTTTTTTTTGTATGACCAAACTTATTTGGTTTTTTTTTGAGAAAATATCATTTTTCTTGCATTTTGGCGTCCGATTTCGGCCGTTTTTATGCATTCTTGCCAAAAAGCATTTCGTACTCTTGCTCAAAGTTGGGCGTGAAAAAGTTCTTGCCAATCAAGCTTTTTATCTCTTGTGGCGAGAAGAAACGGCCGCCGTCCAACTCCTCGGAAGGTTGTGGAATTTCAGTTGTTATGGCTTTGTAGGCATAGACCAATTCGCGATCGCGCGCGCTTTCAAAGATGTATTGGGTTAAGAACTCGGGGGTGAAGTTTGATATCCCCAATTCTTCAGATACTTCGCGCTTAAGGGCTTGTTCGATACTTTCGCCAAAATCAACGTGTCCACCCACAGCAGTGTCCCATTTGTTGGGTTGTATATCCTTCCATGCGGGGCGGTGCTGCAGGTATAGCTGTCCTTCAGAGTTGAAGAGGTGGAGGTGAACCACGGGGTGGAGCAAATGTGAACCATCGTGGCATGCACCGCGTGTGGCACTGCCGATGACATAGCCCTGCTCATCTACGATGGGGAGACGTTCTTCTTGATTGTCGGATTTAGCCATGACGTGTGTGGAAGCTTATCGGATGAAGTTGGTGCGAATCTTTGTTTCGTACTGGGGCAGGTTAATGCCTTGTTGTTTGCCGGCTTCGATGCATTGAAGTAGCCATGCCATGTTTTGTCCTAACTGGCGCATGGTTTGCATGCCTTCAAGGTCCTGTAGGACTTCTTCGGGTGTGTTGCCGTGCACTTCGTTCCAGTAATTGGAAGAAACGATGGGCATGTTGGCGATGGTGAAATAACGGTTGAGGTCCTCAAAACCTCCTTGTGCACCACCACGGCGGCAACTCACGATCGCAGCAGCCGGTTTTCCGGCATAAAGATCCATCTTTGAGCAAAACGCACGATCCATGAATGGTTTGATACTGCCCGATGTGCCAGCAAAGTGGATGGGTGTGCCAAATACAAAGCCGTCGGCTTCGGGTACTTTTCTGAGAAATTCGTTTACACCATCGGAGTCTTGCCAGCATTGTTTGAGGTCCTTGCATTTGCCGCAGCCGATGCAACCCATGATGGGTTTTGTTCCACACCAGATTTCTTCGGTTTCAATGCCTGCGGCGTGTAATTGTGTGGCAACTTCTTGAAGGGCGGTATGTGTGCAGCCCGATTTGTGTGGGCTGCCGTTAACGAGGATGACTTTCATCTTATGGGTGCTTATTTGCGTTCAATGATTTCGAAAGGCACGCGTACGGAAACGCCGTGCTGCATGAGGTTGTAGAGGTTGGGCATGACTCTTTGCTTGAAAGATTGCCAGTCGCGTTGGTTCATGTTGCTCCATCCTGATTCTGCTAAGGCCAGAGCGCGGGGGAATGCCATATAGGTGGCGCGGTTCACTGTAGGAATGGCTTCAGCCCAGAGTGTGCCCATGACACCCATGATGTGGTTGGTGTTTTCAGGGGTACCACCATAGTTGGGGTCAAGTTTGTAGGTTTGTTCAAGTGTCGTGTGAGGCATGCCCCAATTGTTGAATTCGGGGAAGTCGTGTGCATACTGGGGATAATCCAGGTAAGCATGTTCGCCAGGTGCCATAATGATAGGGTGACCATTTTTCTTGGTGAGGTCAAGGCATGTGGGGGTGAGCGCGTTGCGCCAAGTGACGAGGGTAACGTCTTTAGGGTAGGGGAAGAGGTAATCGTCGGCGGGTGGCCACATATTGTTGAGTTCGCACCACAGGATGGGCTTCTTGCCTGCGTTTCTCACTTCGTTCAGGACTTTGTCAAAGAAGGGAATCATGAGTTGCGTGGGTTTTGTGAAGTTTAGTCGCTTCATCATTTCCTTGCAATCGTCGCATTCTGCCCAGTTCTTGGGTACGGCGGCTTCGTCACCGCCCAGGTGGAAGTAAGGTGACGGAAATACTTCAGCGACTTCGCGCACGACGTCGGCCATTACTTCGTAAACGCGGTCCTGAGAAGCGCAGAGCATCATGTTTGTGGTTGTGCCTACTTCCATCTTTGTTTGGCGCTGGTGCTTACATGCCAACTCAGGGTAAGCCGCCAATATTGCTACCGTGTGGCCGGGAACGTCGATTTCAGGAATGATCTGTACATGGCGTTCTTGAGCATAGGCGATGATTTCGCGCAGATCTTCATGGGTGTAGTGTTTTTGGCTGGCTAACTGAGGTTGGCTTTTGATTTGCATGCGCCAGCCTTGGTCGTCGGTGAGGTGAAGTTGCAAGACGTTGTACTTGTAGCGTGCCATTTGGTCGATGAAGAACTTAACATCTTCAACGGGGAGGAAGTGGCGGGCAGGGTCAAGCATTAACGCGCGGAACTCAAAGCGGGGTGCGTCGTCAATGGTTAATGCCGCTACTTGACCTTGAAGGGTGCTTCGGGCGTCGCCAAGCATGACTTGATCCAAGGTTTGAATGCCGTAGAACACGGCAGCGGCGGTAGCTCCGGTTATGGTAATCCCCTTGCGAGAAACGGTTAGGGTGTAGTGCTCCTGGCCTTGTAATGTCTCGTCAATGATTAAGGCTATTTTAGCTTTCTTTGCTTCGGTTGTGGTGCTGAAATTCTGGGGCAGAACTTGTGATGTGCGTTGCTTGAAAATCTCGGTCAGGGTTTCTGCGCAGAACTTCAAACTTGGATGAGAAACGTAGATGAGGTTAGCTTTTGAAGAGAATTTAAATGGCTTTTCATTGCTCGGAACCTCAATATTATTGGGCATAGGGAGGAGTGCGGATTTTACATCCTGCGCCCATGCGCTATTTCCCATAACAGTTAATAATACTGTTAGTACGAGCGATTTTAGAATTTGTGTAGTCATAGATTGGTGTGATATTAGGTTGTTTATCGTTGTAAAATTACATTATTTTTTTGTATTGGGTTAAAAGTAAATGCTGTAAATATAAAGAGTGGCGCAATTTTAGTAAATTTACAATCGTTTATTCTTGGCAAGCGCTGTGAAAAAAATATGAGTGCTTCCAATTTAATAATAGTGGCTATGGTTAACGATACGTATCAAACGATTTATAATGAGCAGCAACAAGAGGTGATTCGGGTTAAACAGGGTAAGCATCTGGTGTTGGCTCCTCCGGGCTGTGGTAAAACGCATATCTTGGCGCAACGCACCCTGGAAGCCTTGAAGCAAGGTTTGCAAACTACGGATATGTTGTGTATGACCTTTACCAACCGAGCAGCGCGTGGCATGCGTGGGCGTATTGCTGAGCTCGTGGGCGAAGGCGCTGAGGATTTGTTTGTGGGCAATGTGCACCGTTATTGTTCAATGTTGTTGTTTGATGAGAATATTATTGGTGCTTCAACGTCGATTATTGACGATGATGATATCATGGATATTGTGCATGATATTTGTGCGCATAGCGTGGCTAATTATCAGGATGTGCATTATGTGCCAAACTTTCACCATTTTATGGAGCAGCTGCGTTTGGGTGTACCTAATGATTTATTGCTTCATGTGGCGACATTGCCATGTAAGTTGGAGTTGAAGCAGTTGTGCGGACACATGGGTTTGCCCTATGGTCGGCAAAGTGTGTTGCATCTCTACGATCACTTAGATGAAATTCCGGAGATGATTGCCATTCATTATGAGCGTTTGTTTCAATTGATGCAATTTGCGCATCAGTATGAAAACTACAAGGAAGAGTATGGCATGGTGGATTTTGATGATGTGCTGATTTTGGCTTATCATCATTTGTGTACCGTTACCGATCACAAGCGTTATTGCTGGATTCAGATTGATGAGGTTCAGGATTTGAATCCTCTGCAGATGAGTATTATTGAACTGCTGTACGATGATAGTCGTGAATGCTCATGTATGTTGTATTTGGGCGATGAGCAGCAAGCCATCTTTTCGTTTATAGGTGCAAAGGTGTCAACCTTGTCCGTATTGCAGCAACAATGTGGCGGACAGGTGCATCGCTTGCTTCAAAACTACCGTTCGCCAAAACATTTGTTGGACTTATACAATGATTTTGCTGAGCATCAGTTGGGTGTGGCGCGCAGTCAATTGCCTCAGGCGTCTTTTGCTTTGCCTGAGGATACCACCAATTATCTTTGTCTGTGTTATTCTGAATCCAATGAAGATGAAGTGGCAAACGTGGCTAAACGCGTGGTGCCCGCCATGTTGAAGAATGAGCATGAAACCACGGCTATTATTGTGCCTACCAATCGTGATGCCAATAAAATGAGCGAAAGTTTGGGTGGTGTGCCTCACTTTAAAATATCGGGACAGGATATTTTTATGCATCCCGATATGAAGTCTTTGTTGTCGCACTTTAATGTGCTGAAAAATGAGATGAATAAGCTGGCATGGGCGCAATTATTCAGAAATTTAAAGGTGGAACCGACGTATGCTAAAAGCCGTACTGTGGTGTCGCGTTTGTTTGCGGAGTCCATCCTTCCAACGGATTTCTTGTGCTATGAATCAGGAACTTATCTGACGCATTTCTGTCAAGCCTACGAGCACGAGACCTTTGTGATTTATGATACTGAAACGACAGGGACTGATGTTTTTGAAGATGATATTGTGCAGTTGGCGGCCTTTAAAGTGCGTGGGGGTGTTAAGGTAGAAGGCAGTGATTTTGAGGTGTTGCTAACCACTGAGCGCGAAATTCCGTCCATGCTTGGCGATCTTGTAAATCCTTTGGTGGAGGTGTATGCTCAGCGTCCACATGTGGCGCGGCAGGAGGGGTTGGCGCAGTTTGTAGCTTACGCTGAGGGTTGTGTGCTTTGTGGACATAATGTTAATTTTGATAATTCAATCCTGTATTATAATCTTAAGCGCTCGCAGGTGGCGCATGATTTGCCTTTGTTGCCCTCGTTGGGTTCTAAGCGTTATTTTACCCAGGTGTTTGATACCCTTAAGCTCTCGAAGTTGTTGTTTCAGAAACAAAAGAGCTATAAGCTCAAAAGTCTTTTGGAGCAATTCGGCTTAGAGGGTGAAAATTCGCATTTGGCTAATGATGATATCCTGGCTACCTGGCATTTGATGGAACTGTGTTACCGTGAATCAAAGAAAAAGCAAGAGCTTCATGAGCAGCGCATGCAAAGCAAGGAAATGAAGCGCATAGCCAAGCGGTTGGTAGATCGGTATGTGGTGGCATTCTTCCATACGTTGCAAAATATGTATGCCGCAGCTCCACAAGATGGGTGTGGACTCTTGTCTGAAATGGAATATATTG
>JAGBYN010000064.1 GCA_017628775.1 Bacteroidaceae bacterium
CAATAGCCCAAGAAGTAGCACCTTGGCTGTGGCTCTTCTGAACTACGGTGTAGAGCTTGTTGTTGCTCAATTCGCTAACGCTCTTAATGAAAGGATATTGAGGAACAACGGGATCGGGAATCCCCTTAAGTGCTTCCATGGGATTGAAGTCGCCTACAGCTTTAAATACGTTAGAATTACCGTCGTCTGGAGTACTCCAATCGTCGATAACCAAGTAATACTCAGAATCGACGTTTATATAGTGGCGATCATCGAAGTAAACTACCCAAGTGCCTGCAACGTTACCCCTCTTAAATTTAATGGGGTAATTTGCAGTGCGGCTCATCGCTCCGTCGATGTCAACAAACATCTTCCAACCTACGTTGTAGAGGTAATACGTTTTACCTCCATCCTTAGTAAGGAAAGCAAATTGCTGATCAGGATCGAGAAGGTTTGGAGTCACGCCCACTTTTTTGGTTGTCGTGAGTCCCATACCATAATAAACGATCCACGCAGAACGCATGTTCTTCACTGTGTAGACCTCATAGTTTGAAAGATTAGGAGACTGAGCAGTTGCTGTTGCGATGCCAAAGAAGGCAAGGCAAAGCGTGAGAAGTGTGTAGAATTTCTTCATACTGATTATAATTTAGTTAATAATAAAAAAATACAAAAGTTTCGCAAGTCTCAACTTTTTAGGTTTTAAGGTGATAAGGTTTTTATTGGTGTACAACTGACAGAGTGCAACAACTATTCAGACTAACTTAATTCGTTCCGGATGGTCGTTAATTGCTCATCTGTTTTTAGAGCTCTCATAACCTTAAAGCGAAGCAACCTAAAAACCTCAGAACCAAACTCAACTGTAGCATACGAAAGTTGAGTTAAGTAATTTGTAGAATCAACCTTAAATATAATTACACTGCTGCGCATTTGCTTTACCAAACGACTTTAAAGGTTTAGAGCCAAGTACAAAATCGGCTTTGTAGATACACAAAATATCTTCAATATAAAGACTACCTAAGGTTCCAAAATAAGGTTCAAAGCGTTTGATAGGTTCTCGAAACTTTAATTTCTTATCTCCTAACAACATTTTTGCACCTTCTAAAGCACCTGCAGCCAAATATACATATTGCTTCGGATAAATTGCTGGCGTAAGTAGGTGACCAATACGCTTAGCTGTATCGTAAACAGTTAACGGACCAATACCATTGATTTTTCCTATTACAGAACAAACAAAGTCGTAGAGTTCTTCGAAATCAACAAATCCTTTAACAAATTGTTTACCACTTACGAATGGTTTATATTGATGTAAATTCGCAAGCATCACTTCACTTTCAAGCAGCGCAGCTACTGCTGCATTTACTGCATCATTTGAAATACAGTACTGATGTCCATGTCGCACACATACGCAATCCCAAAGAATCTCATTAATAGTTTTTGTTTTGCTTTTGTAATCTTTGAGGATTTGATTCATCTCTTCAACCATTGAGCAACATCCACACATTTTCTTATTAATATCGGTGCGATGCATCGTTGAAACATAGTTGAAAAGATAATCATTAATTAAATCATCTAAAATCATTGTAATTGCATGTTATTAATTTAATAAATTACTTAGCTATGGTAATAAACAAGACGTTTGACACAAAGTTGCGCAAAGTTACATCAACATTTTTTAACGCATTTGGTTCACTTTGGTTCTTTTATACAACAAAACCCTTATTATTGCGACAGGAATGTGAAGAAGTTATTTACGGTAGGTTCTATAAATTTGTATTTTATGCTCTTTCGATTGATTTCCTGCTTGGTTGATTTGCTAATCTTTTTGGCCTTTTTCTTTTTAACGCATTGAAACGTAGCCCGCTACGCTTCGTCGACGTCAAAAAGAAAAATTCTCGAAAATATTTTGCCAATGAGCGCAATGAAAATTTATTTTCAAATTGCCGAGTGCAGCTAAATATTATGCAAATCTTAAGCAAATCCACTCAATCAAATTTATAGAATCTACCTTAACAAACCCAAACATTTTTAAAGATTTTTTAAAAGAACCAAAGTGTACCAATACGTAATTAAAATAATATGTTTATTTTGCATGTTTAAGTGTAAAAGTATGCACTCAACTTTCGCTGTAGTGTACATCAAGAGTTTTTACAAGTGTGGTAATTTTATTTTCAACCCTTGGTATTAAAATTACCATACTTGGAATTAAAATTATCTCTCTTGGAATTTTTATGATGTTAGTGATATCAATGATGAAGCCATTTTCCAAGAATACATCGCATATGGAGATCACATCACCCCATATGTTCCTAAAACGGAGGAAGGTGAAACATTCAACGGATGGGATGCTGAAATACCTGAAACAATGCCAGCTCACCATTTGGAATTCCATGGTACAGTAAGTAAGATCGACTCCATTGAAAGCTTATTTGTTAGTCAGAACCAAGAGATGCAGGTATATACAATCCGAGGCCTCTTTGTGACTTGCATAAAAAACAAAAAAGAATTGTATGCACTTCCAAAGGGCATATATATCATCAATGGAATAAAGGTGTCTGTACCCTAAATGTACATAATTTTTCGCAGGTTGTCGGTGATAAGAGAATAAGCATCTCACCAATCAATAGTCCATGCGAAATAACAAAAATTAAAATCGCTGCACACCTCCTTAAACAAGGATGTTGTGCAGCGATTTTTGACATATGGAGCAAATTGGTCTTTAGTATTTTTTTATATTGGTGTCCGGTAAAATTAAAAGTATCCGAATGGTACTCCCCTGAAGGGGGCAATGAGCACTTAGCCTAGGGCAAAGGCAAACATATGTGAGCCGTCGCCCTAGGGAGATGTAACGTGAGGAATACGCCCCTGAAGGGGGCAAAAGCAAACAGACTAAGACTACATGTCCACAAAACAACGAGTCGCCAGCGGACTCGTCCTATCAATCACACCTGGAGTGTCGCTTCCTTCGGTCCCAGGGTGTCGCTCACTTTGTTCGCGTGCCCTGGGCTGATAGCTTGTTGGGCCTTCAGCCCGTTAAGATGCTGAGCTGGAAGCACGAGCGAATAGCGCGTGAAAAAGTCTGTGGATTTCTGTGATGTCTGTGTGAGAAATAATATCTTCGCGCTCTTTGCGCCTTTGCGTGAAAGTAAACTTTAGCGTGTTTTTTATGTCACGCAAAGTCGCAAAGTTTCGCAAAACTTTTTAGGGTGCACGGTTAGAAAACGCTTGCGCGTAAATAACATTCATCTGTGTGAAATTTTCTCTCTCAGAATAATCTTTTATCTCATACAGAAAGCACAGACTAACACAGACAGCGAGTGACTTCGTCTCGCAGCCATCAGGGTTTTAAATAGTGCTTTCCGAACACAAAAGACATGGAATGTTTCTTTAATGCAAAGTTTTGTAATATAGAAAGTTATAACTTTGTTTGATAGAAAAATAAAAATACTCAAGAATATTATTTAAATATTTTGCCAATGAGCGCAATGAATTTTATTTTCAAATTGCCGAATGCAGCTAAATATTATTTAACCCGACTCAAGCTAATTTATAGAACCTACCCTAATGATTTTAGAATGATGAGGGTGTATTCGAAAATAATAATGTATATTTGCAATTAAAGTATACAAATACTAAAAGATATGACACCAAAAACATTAAACTTTACTATTTTCTGTATATCTAGTGTGGCAGAGCATTTAAGTATGAATGCTCGCGATGTATACCATAAATTACAGGATTCTGGTATAATCTCTGACTATATTGTTCCTTGCTATGATGTATTACATTCATTCTCCAAGGAATATATCGTAGAGGATCTTGTGGCATATATGAAGAAGAAAGGAGTTTTATCATGACATTATTGTACCATACTTCAAATGTTATAGTCTGTGCTCCTGATGTATTCCACTCACGTGAGCATCTTGATTTCGGCAAAGGATTTTATCTAACACCTCTACGAGAACAGGCAGAAAAATATGGTCAACGCTTCTTACGCAAAGGAGAAAAGGCCATCATGAATATCTACGAATTTGATGAAGAAATTCAAGGATTTTCTCATATCACATTTGATTCATACGACAACAAGTGGTTAGACTACATAACAGCTTGCCGTAGGGGACTACCTCGCACACAATACGACATTATAGAAGGGGGGATTGCTGATGATCAAGTATTTGATACCATTGACTTATATTTCTCTGGTATATATTCTTTTGAACAAGCATTAGACCAACTACGTTTCAAACACCCCAATCGTCAAATATGTATTACTAATCAACAAATATTGGACAAACATCTTCGTTTCATTGAATCCATAAAGCTATAACTATGCAAGCCAATAAAATCATACTGCAACACAAATACGCTCGAATAGTACAGAAGTTTGGTGACAAAACAGGCATATCATACGAAGATGCTTTGGGTAAGTTTTACGATTCCAAAACATTTGAACTTATCAGCGAAGGTGTTGCCGACATGCATTGTATGAGTGATGAATATCTAGTGGATGAATTGATTAGGGAACTATTTCTGTAACATGAAAGAGTATATTGCACTATCACAAAATTTGTGCAATGGGCAATAAAAAAAACAACAGAACAAAAGAATCAATCTCACGCAAAAGTGTTTTATAAACTATTGGTGTCCGGTAAAATTTCTTATACATATATCTTTACCCTTACACCCCACACAAATATTCAAGTGTTTTATTTTTTATCAAGACGGTTTGATGAGCGAAGCGAGTAATTTAAGACGGTTTGATATCAAACCGTCGTGATTAAAAAAAGAGTATATTTTGAATTTTCTTAAACATGAGGGGCTTGTATGTATATAATAGACTATAAAAGAACATGTTAAATACGTTTACCGGACACCAATATTTATTAATATGAATCAAACGATTTTTACGAATGCTTTTGCACTTTCAGCTGAAAGTGCAAAAGCCATCAACAGAAGAGACGGATGAACACAAATAAATCTGTGACAATCTGTGCTATCAGTGGGAAACAAATCACCCACGGATGACACAAATAATCTGTGGATTTCTGTGCGGTTGAACGATGAATGATATCAAAAAAAGCAATGCTACTATTTAATAAGTAACATTGCTTTATTTTTGTACCTACTGAAATACTCAGTAGAGATGTGGACCAGGAGGGGATTGAACCCTCGTCCAAACGGGGATACCAAAAACTTTCTACATGCTTAGCTTTGCTTAGATTTTCGTGCTGCAACAAGACCAAAGCTACCCATTGCAACCTTATCCTCTAAAAAATTCGTTATCAGTGCGAGGCCACTTCAAACTATTCTTGATATTGCTGCACCCTACGTATCCGACCGCCTCAAGAATGCGGCATCGGGAGGATGTCTCGTTTCAACACCTTGTGTCGAAATAAAGCTAATCTACTATACTTCGATTAAGCAGCGAGAGCGTACTTGTTTTCGCCAATTAAATTTTCGAGAGCCGAGATTAAAGTGCCCGCTCACACCCGCACTGCATGCTTATTCCTGCCATCTACCCGCTGTCAAATCCAGTCTGGCCCTTAAAGTAAAAAGAATAAACCCGTTACTTTTTGAATGATGGCGTGCAAAGTTAATACAAAAATCCTATTATTTCAATCTTCAACCCATAAAATATTAAATCAACGTGTTGTTTAAGAAAAGAATCGCATCATTGAAATAAGCCTAACGTTTCTTTTTTATATTTTTGCAATAATTTGCGTCATTTTACGTTAAAGCATATAAAGGACAAGAATTTCAACCCCCAAAAGAGCGCCAACCACGACACCCGCGCTGAGTTCTAAATGACGCGTTAAATGGTTGGCCATACTGATAACGTTGCAATACTAAGAGTTGGAAATCACATTGCGACACGCAGATCACTAAGGATAGACATATGATCACAGAAACTCACAACCGTAGAAAAGATAAAAATCAAGTTGCCGTAAACATGAAACCATGGGAGCTACGAGCTAAGCGCGCGTTTGACGTTAGCTTTTCGTTTATAGGGCTCCTTATCAGCAGTCCTGTTTTAATTTTGATTTATTGCGTTTTGAAAATTCACGAAGGCGGACAGGTCATTTACTCACAAGAGCGCATTGGTCTTGCCGGCAAGCCTTTTAAAATATACAAATTCAGGACCATGCATAAAAATGCCGAAAACGGCACACCTATGCTTGCTCAGAAAAACGACGATCGCCTGACACCACTCGGCCGCTTCTTAAGAGAGCACCATTTAGACGAATTGCCACAACTGTGGAATGTATTGAAAGGCGACATGTCGTTTGTGGGATATCGCCCCGAACGTCAGTTCTTCATTGACCAAATCCTGGAGCACGATGCACGCTACGTTTCATTATACCAAATGAGACCAGGCATCACCTCAGACGCCACGATATACAACGGCTACACCGATTCTATGGATAAAATGCTTGAACGCTTATCTATGGATTTAAACTATCTGGAGACAGCTTCGTTTACTGGCGACATCATCATCATCCTAAAAACTTGCGGCATCGTTGCTAAAGGTGAAAAATAATTATATCTTAGTAAGCTTCATTGACACATGTTTGCTCATACATCTATGAAAAAACTCATCCTATTTTTTATCATATCGTTCACATATATTACTGTAGCACAGGCGCAATCCTCAATGACTGACGATCAAATTAAAACTTATGTCATTGAAGAATACCAAAACGGCGCGTCGGAAAAAGAAATTGTCAGCCAGTTGTTAAAACGTGGTGCTTCAATTCAGCAAATTCAAAAGGTGAGAGATGACCTTGAAAAGGAACGTAAAGCACTAATGCAAAACAAAGACAAGAAAAACACGCCCAACGACGTCAGATTAAGAAACAACTATACACCAAGCACCATTACCGATAAGAACAAACAAGAAAGCACGCAAAAAAACGAGAAAATCTCAACAACGCTTTATAGCCCTGAAGATGCTGAGTTTATTAAAGATTTGATGACAATTGAAGAGCCCAAAGAAGATTCAATCAATATATTTGGTCGCAATATATTTGCCCAAAAGAATTTAACCTTTGAATCTGAAATAAACATCCCTACGCCACTTGATTATGTCATAGGCGTAGGCGATATGGTAATTATTGATGTATGGGGCGCCTCACAAAAAAGCTTAAGCTATCCTGTGTCGCCCGAAGGCGAGGTGGTGATCGAAGGTTACGGACCAATAAGCGTGAAGGGCTTAACGGTGGATGAAGCCAACAAAAGAGTTAAGGCTACCTTAGGCAAGTTCTACGAAAATTCGGAGGTAAAACTAACCATTGGACAAACAAAAACCATAACCATAAACATCATGGGCGAGGTTGAGAATCCTGGTTCCTACACCATGTCGGCATTCTCCACCGTGTTTCATGCATTGTATCAAGCAGGAGGAACCACAAAGCTTGGAACGTTGAGAAACATTAAAGTGTATCGACAAAATAAGCTCATCACCACCGTTGACGTCTATGACTATATCCTTAATGGCAAACTGACGGGAAATGTTAGATTGCAAAGCGACGATGTGATCATCGTTGGTACCTACGAAAACCTTGTAAATGCTTCAGGAATGGTAAAACGCCCCATGTTTTACGAAATGAAAGCTGAAGAAAGCGTTGAGCAATTAATCAGCTATGCGGGTGGATTTACCGAAAAAGCGTTTACTGAAAACGTACGCATCACGCGTCATGAAAAGGGAAGAATGTCCATCTACACCCTCAATGAAGCCCAAAGAAGCAATTTTCACCTCTTAAATGGTGATAGCCTCACGGTTGATAGCGTACTCAACAGATACAACAATATGGTTGAAATCAGGGGGGCAATCAAACAACCTGGTAAATACCAAATGGACGGCAATATCAAAACATTCAAAGAACTCATAGAGATTGCTGGAGGTGTGACGGAAGATGCCATGCTTGAACGAGCGTTGTTGCATCGCAGAAAAAAAGACCGTACAATTGAGGTTATTGCATTGAACCTTGAAAAAATCATTAACGGCACATCTGCCGACCTTGAAATTAAAAATGAGGATGAATTGTACATTCACTCAAAGGCAGCAGAACTCAGTGAATACGAACTGTATATTTATGGCGAGGTGGTAAACCCTGGTTATTACCAATATGCAGATCACATGACCATTGAAGACCTTATCCTTACGGCTGGAGGATTGCTTGACGCTGCATCACTGACACGCGTTGATGTGGCACGCCGAATAAGGGACAAAGAAAACGAAGAATCGACCGAAGTTGTTTCCGAAACGTTTACCTTCTCAATAAAAGACGGATTTGTCGTTCAGGAAAACGAAGAAAAATTCACGCTGCAACCCTACGATGAAGTTTACGTGCGCCGAGCGCCTAATTACATCATGCAAGAGCACGTACAAATCAAGGGTGAAGCCACATTTGCAGGCACGTATGCGATTTCAAAACGAAACTACCGATTAAGCGATTTGATTAAAGCAGCAGGAGGTCTTTCATCAGGTTCATACATTCAAGGGGCGCGGTTGGAGCGTAAATTAACAGAGGAAGAGCTCTTGCAGCAAAAAGAAATGATGAAAGCGTTAAACGACAGTATCGACAAAGATAAGTTGGAATTTAAAACAACAAAATACGTTGGTATCAACTTGGAAAAAGCGATAGAAAACCCTGGCGACGATTTCTACGACCTTGTGCTTCAAGATGGCGATATCCTTAACATCCCGCAAATTAACAACACCATCACGATTAGTGGTGAAGTACTCTACCCCAACACCATTGTTTACCAAGACAATAAAAAATTAAAGTACTACATCAATCAAGCAGGTGGATACACAGAAAAGGCCAAAAAGAGCAAAGTGTATGCCATTAATATGGATGGTACAGTCACGATTGTCAAGAAAGCGTCGGATATTAAACCGGGTGCAAGAATCGTAGTTCCAACCAAAGAAGAACGACAAAAATTAAATTTCACGCAATACATCAGCATTTTCTCAACAATCGCCATGATGGGTAGTGTGATCGCTACGCTTTTAAAATAAAACGATTCTCAAACTCATAAAAAAAACTCTTGGTTACACACCAAGAGTTTTTTTGTTGTTGTAAATCGCTAAGAAATTAAAATCACGTTTTCCAGCCAAATCAGTCTTTATTTTTAAAATAATGAAGTTTCTTTAAAGCATCCAAACCAAATATTCTGGTAAAGATGCGCTTACAGAAATCAAAAGCCCGCATGTAATAATAAAAATAGCATGCCCTCATTTGACCGCCACCATTATTCAAGACTACATGTTCAATATCATAACGCTTTTTAGAGATAGGAGTAGTTGAAACTCCACCTAAGCGAAACTCTGCCACATCAAAATTGACATATTTAAAAACAGCCCCTCCTTGATATAATCTTGTCATCAAATCATAATCCATCATATACCTGAACTTCAAGTCATAAAGTCCCCACTTTTGATATGCCACACGACTAATAAAAGTGCCTTGATGAGCGACATGTGTGATAAAAGGTGCTAAAGGGAATTTCATAGAAGGTATTTCACGTCCTCTAAATCCAGTTTCCTTATTAACCACCATAACATTGGCCCTAAAAGCATCAACACGTTCTTCATAAACTGAGGCAATAGCTTCTAAAGCACCAGGAAGAAGAATATCATCGCTATTAATAATACCAATAACATCACCCTTAGCATGAAGGACTCCTTTATTAAAGGCGTCGCTAATACCCTTATCTTTTTCAGAACATACATAACCTAATTGATCGCGATATTTGTTCACGATCGTCATGGTATTATCTGTTGAGCCACCATCAATGATAACATAATCCAAGGAAGAATAATTTTGCGACAACACGCTCTTAATAGTTTCTTCTATGGTTGATTCGCTATTAAAACATATAGTTACAATGGATATTTTGGGTTTGTTCATAGTCAATTAAAACAAATTTAGAAGAAATGACAACTTTGTGGATAAGTTGACGGAAAAGCTTGAACACTTTAATCGTTTATCAAACAATACACGCCATTTAGACTTCAAACTGCGTTGATAGTTAATCACATCATAAGTCAGCCTTCTATTTTCATCCGACATCACAGAATGATAACCGAGCCACAATTCATGGGCTGTTCGTAAACGAATATTTTCGCGCTTCCGAAGGCGTTTTAATCGACTCTCCCACACAAATCGTTTTTGATTTAACTGACCTACAGCATTATTGTTATGCTGACGATACAACATATGAGGAGTAGAATCAAACGTCACATAAGCACCTACAGCCAACGCCACATCATAAATCCAAAAGTCATGCATTTGCATGTACTTAGGTGTATAACTTAACAGGACATCACGCATCTTTGCATTCATCAGCATCGTACATCCACCCACGAACTGATGAATTAAAGCTTCTCCATAAGTCAACAGAGGATTTAAGACAACACTGGGCAAGGGATTAAGCTGAGAATCTGCCAATTGAGTTTGAGAAAAATACAAGGCTGGTTCTGATTCATGCCCTTTAAGACGCGTGTAGGCTTCAAAGAGTTTATCGTCCATCCAAAAATCATCCTGATCCGAAAATGCAAAATAATCCCCTTCAGGTGCAGAAGTCAACAGATGCCAAAAACTCCAGGCAGGTTTTAAATTGGGACCAGTATACCATGTCAAACGCCCAGATTTAGATTCACGTTCTAAAATCTCAAGCGTATCATCTTTCGAACCATCATCTCTAACGTATAAGTTAACTTTTACGTTTTTTTGAGCGTATATAGAATCTAATTGTTGCTGTAAAAATAATTCACCATTAAAGGTTGAAAGCAGTACAGTTATGTTAGGTTTATCCATTTAAGAAAATCCTATTATTTATCTTCTAATAAATTGTTTTAACTTGGGGAATAACCTTAAAAAAGGATAATATACCGGAGCTTTAATTCCATTAACCTTGAAAGAATGTCGGCATTGAATAACGCCATGCATAATACTCATCAAATTTCTGCTGGTTACGCCACCTATACGCATACGCACCAAAACCTTATCGATATGTTTTGTTTTCAGCTGATTAACTTCTATAAAGCGTAACATGAGTTCGAAATCGGCCGACAGTGGCATATCAAGCCTAAACCCACCCAATTGCTCATAACATTTACGTTTAGCATAAAAAGTTGGGTGCGCAGGATGCCATCCATACTTAAAAGCTCCTGGCTGATAGTCCGATGTCGTCCAATACCTCACGATTTTATCCGTATTATTGGCATTAACGTAATATAAATCAGCATGCACGCCATCCAAGGTAGGATCTTCCTTAAATTCTTTAACAACAGCAGAAATGGCATCAGTGCAAGTCAGAAAATCATCTGAATTGATATAGCCAACAATATCGCCCGTGGCATGTTGCCACCCCTTATTCATGGCATCATACAAGCCTCGGTCGGGTTCTGACACAACTTTTGAAATATGTGAACGATATTTATTAACAATGTTCATTGTTCCATCCTTACTCTTCCCATCGATAATAATATATTCGATGTTGGGGTAATCCTGCGCAATAACACTCTTAATCGTATCCTCCAAAGTTCTTTCGCTATTGAATGATATTGTAATTAAACTAACCTTCATATCTAAATCATAAGATAAAACAAAGCTTTAAGTGCGATAAAAAATAACTTACCCAACTTTTCAAACTTTATTTTTTAGGTATTATTTCTATTTCGAATGTACTTATCCTCTTGCTGAATTTGTACTCACACAAAGGCGCAAAGAACACCAAAATATGTTCTGAACGCTGATCTTCTAATTAGTGCAATTGACTTGTGCGACCTTCGGTTTGTGTTCAAAGAAAAGAAATTCAGTGTAATAGCAAATGCTTTGAAAGTCAGGAAAGCCAAGCCGCAGGGGCAGCTGTTCTCTGTTCTCTAAACTCTAATCTCTCAACTCCGACTAAAATTTTCTAAAAAACAATTTCTTATTTTCAGAAACTAAAATCATGTGTTTGTTATTCAGCTTTTCAATATCAAAAGTATCGGAACAACCAACGATACCATAACGTTCTAAAAGAGTCGTTGAACGGTCGGTCAATAAACTATCTCTGTTATCAAAATGTAAATAAACCTCATGAACAAACAATTGGCCATTGGAATAATCAAACCTACAAAATGCTCGATCTGTTTTGAGGGAATTTGCCGTATCTTCATAAATAAGATCAGATAGCGACATGATCAACATTAAATCTAATTGAAAATTCCAATAATATTGATTTTCCAGCACATTTTCTTCATAAGAATTATTTTCATCAAGATGCATAATCTTTTGTAAATGCCACATCCCGTCCAATTCATCATTTTGCGGTAGTTTATCGCATGAAGTGAAACCAACGAGCCACAAACACAACCAATACTTTATCTTCTTCATTTCGTAATGTTTTCTTTAACAAGTTATTCACTTAAAAAAGAGTCCTGTTTTAATAATGGATAATGAAAAGCCTAAGTTATCGCCTAATTGCTGACCACGATCAAATGCGAACGAAAAGGTAGTGTTCCAACCGTTGTGTCTTAAAGATTTGAAGTGCTCAAAATTATAATTGAGAGCAACAAGTCCACTGGTCATATATTTTCTCTGCAAATAGGGTTTCCAATATGTTCCAAGATGTGTTGCATAACTCAGTTTCACAAAATAATTCAGCCCCTTAAAAGGCTGACCTTCAAAACCTAAATGATGCGCTGTAATGCGGTTGCTATGAAAAGCGATCTCACTATCGGAATAATAGATTGGCGAAGTAAACAAAGGGTTTCCCATAGTTTGTCCCCAATGTTGCCAACCTGGATATAAATTATGATTATAATAGTTGTCACGGCCACTGATTTGATCTTTGATTTGGCTCGTTTTATCATGATAAATCGCCCCACCTTGATAAGTGGAATTCATGTATTCATAAACAAGTGATGACAACCATTTATTTTTGTGCAGATTGAGTTCAAAACCAATCAAACCATCAAACCAACCATATTCGAAAAACATCATTGAATGGTCTTCAAAATAATGATCGTAGTAGGCGCGCAAGGACCAATCCTTTGCTTGATAAGTCAATGAAAAAAGCCAACTTCCCAAGGTATTACCTGAAGCATTTTTATAATCTCCATCTGTTTTATCACTTCCAACGCCTAATAGGGCATTAATAAAATCTTTTGGTCCATTACCCATCTCCAATTTTTCGCCATACCACCCCACTCTACTCGTTGGATTATAAATAACACCCCCAAATTGAGTCGCCATCTCCAAACCTCCTTCAAAAAATAAATGACTTTTTTGAGGATTACCTATACGCAGATAACCAGCCTTCGTATGCAACAACGCTCGCTCTGCATAACGTCCTTTGACTGAAGCATACGACTTTTGCCATCCAGCATCTGTCATGTAGCCATACGAGATATGCCCCTTAATAGCCAACCAAGGATTAGATGGTCCCGTCAAACTGAAATACTCGGGTATTTCAAATCTAATTTGAGGCACAGGGCGCGCATTAATACCAAATGTTTGTGAACCACTACTTAGATTTTGATTCTTTAATTCCATTGGGCGTTCTTTTGCCCCTATTGACAAACGAAACTTCTTATAATCTAAGTCAAGAAACAATTGTTGGATGATAAAGTCAGAACGTTGTTTACCATAATCAACATTTTCGGTTGCATAATTGTACGGAACAACAACATCAGCGCCATAGCCTAAACTCCAAGCTGATTTATCTTTTAACCTAAACATAGGCTGAAACATGCTGATTCTAAAATATGCAGAGGCATCTTGAATTGAACTTAAACCATGCTTATTACTTGAAAGCCACAATGGTGTAACACCCTGTGGCGAAAAAGTAGAATTGACTTCTGCTGCATACCTTAAAGAATCATTCCATATATGTGAGAAAGCAGATATATCGTTATTAGAAAACAACAACATAACTGACATCAAAATCCATTTGATTTTAACACGCATATATTTATTTTCTGATTAATAAAGAAGCACCAGGCTGTAGAGCAAAATTATCATCTAATTTATTGATTTTAAATAAAGTCGAAACTCGCATAGCATACATTTGTGAGATATCATGTAGCGATTCGCCTTCCTTTACAATATGATATTGCCCCTTCCATTGCTTGGCGGCTTTTTTCTGTTTTTTTGTGATATAAACAATCTCCCCCTCTTTAAAAACATAATCCTTAGAAATCTCATTATATTTTCTGAGTTTTCTTTTACTGATGTTTAAATTCTTCGACAATGTTTTAAACGTATCTCCATGTTTTGCTCTGACATAAAAACTTTCATTGCAACATTCAATCTTGTATCCTTTAAGGCTTAATCTCAGTACTGTTTTATCTCCCTTTTTATCAAAACGATACAAATGATAGCGCTCAATCAGGTCAATCAATTGTTCTGCATACCTTGGATTGGTTGCATATCCAGCTTTCTTTAATCCTTTTGCCCAACCCTTGTAGTCTGTTTGTTTTAAATCAAACAAAAAAGCATATCTCTGACCTTGAGTCAAAAAAAGCGAATGATCCTCGTACGAATGCTTGACAGACTTATATTTTCTGAATTTTTCATTTCGTTTATCATCATCATGCTTAACATACGCCCCCTTCCAATTTGATCCTACTTTTATTCCGAAATGATTGTTGGCCTTTTTAGCTAAAGTGCTCTGTCCTGCTCCACTTTCCAACAATCCCTGAGCCAATGTAATACTTGCTGGAACACCATATTTTTCCATTTGATCAACCGCAAATTCACTATAGCGCTCAATGTACAACTCATAACTTTTAATTTGCCCCAAACAACACAAGGAGCATAATGAAAAGCCTACAAGAAACAAGAAACGAAAAATAGAACATTGTTGAAATAAATTATGAAGAATCATATCATTTACAAAAGTCATTTTAGAGCATCAACAAATAAGCATTCATTGGGCACAAATATATAGCCATAGGCAAATTTAAGGATTTTATAGAGAAAACCAAAGATAAATTTAAAAATTCATCAGCAAACCCATTTTAAAAACGATTAATCAGAAAAGAGTCTGCACAATGACAATTGGAAAACTTATTTAATGAGTCAAAGTGCAAATCACGTTAAGCTGTAAACTTCAAAACACAAAACCAACGCAACTCACATTATTGTATATTATAATTTGTTAAATAAACCAAGAATACCGAAGAAATAGCCAAAAACTTAATAAAGGGTTTGAGTTTTAATTAGTAATTTTGCAACGACTTATAGAAATATAATTAATTAAAAACAAACTATAAATTAATCATTAACACAATGAAAAGTAGAATTACTCTTTTCGCCCTTGCACTCATGATTTTAGTGAGTTGTGGCAAGAAGCAAGGAATGCCAGCTGCAGACAACAAATTTGTGGTTGAAATCGTAAAAGCACAAGAAGCAGAATTGACTACTTCTTACCCTGCAAGTATTAAATCACAACAAGACATTGCTATCAATGCAAAGGTTAGTGGACACATTCAAGAAGTCTATGTAAACGAAGGTGATGAAGTACGCAAAGGTCAACCTCTTTTTCTCATTGACCCCGTACAATACCAAGCCTCTGTAAATGCCGCAGAAGCGCAGATTAAGGTAATCAAATCAAACATCGCCACACAATATTTGAACGTTGAGAACAAAAAGGTTCTACACGCCAAAGGAATCATTTCCGACTTTGATTTACAAAGTGCAAAAAACCAATTGGAAAGTTTAACCGCTCAAATGGCATCGGCTAAAGCACAATTGACCAATGCAAAAGATTTACTTTCGTTCTGTACCGTAACAAGTCCCACGAATGGTGTGGTTGGTGAGATCAACTTCCGTCAGGGAACACTCGCATCACCTGGCATGAGCAAGCCTTTAACGAACGTGTCTAATTTGGAAAAAATGTATGTTTATTTCTCAATGAGCGAAAAACATGTATTGAATTTAGGCGGTCAAAAAGCTGCTTTGGAATCATTCCCCACTGTGAACCTCAGACTTTCAAATGGCAAGCTCTACAACCAAAATGGTAAGGTGGCTGCAATAAGCGGTATTATTGATTCTAATACTGGTTCAGTACAAATCCGCGCTGACTTCCCCAATCCTGAACGTATGTTGCGCAGTGGTGGTACAGGTTCTATTGAAGTAACCACACATGACTCTGCAGCAGTCATGGTTCCACAAAATGCTGTCATTGAAGTTCAGGAAAAGAAATTTATTTACACACTTGGCGCAGACAATAAGGTAAAATATACAGAAATCACAGTTCTTTCTCAAAACGACGGTCAAAATTTCATCGTTACAAGCGGTGTGAATGCTGGCGACAAAATTGTTGTTGAAGGTGTAACACGTTTGAAAGACGGAATGGAAATCACACCTATCACTGCTGAAGAGCGTGCTGCTATCGAACAAAAGTCTCAGCAACACATGGCAGATAAAAAACTTCCTAACCAAGAATAATCAATTGACGCTCTAAGGTTATAAGTGTAGATCGTTATTGCAAGTGCTTTTAACAATTTTCCTTGATAACCTTTAAACCTCAAAATCTTTTTTTAGAATAATGAGACTTGACACATTTATAAACCGTCCGGTGCTATCAACGGTAATTTCTATCGTAATCGTTATTCTCGGGGTCTTAGGTCTGATTTCATTACCTATCACACAATATCCCGATATTGCACCGCCAACCATTAGTGTGCGTACTACTTACCAAGGCGCAAATGCTCAAACAGTACTTAACTCTGTTATTATTCCGCTTGAAGAACAAATCAATGGTGTTGAAAACATGGATTACATGTCATCAAGTGCAACAAATACAGGTTCTGCAACGATCACCGTCACGTTCAAGCAAGGTACAAACCCAGACATGGCGGCTGTCAATGTACAAAACCGCGTATCTAAAGCACAAGGTTTTCTTCCTGCCGAAGTAACAAGAGTCGGTATCACAACGCAGAAGCAACAAAGCTCTATGCTTCTTGTTTTCTCGTTGGTTGACGTAGAAGACCGCTACGACTTTGCTTTCCTCGAAAACTACGCAAAAATCAATGTGCTTCCACAAATCCAGCGTGTGCAGGGTGTGGGCGATGCCATGGTGATGGGCGCTGACTATTCAATGCGTATTTGGTTAGATCCTGAAAAAATGGCTGAATACGGTTTCGTACCTACTGACATTTCTGGTGTCTTGGGCGAACAAAACATTGAAGCCGCTCCAGGTACTATTGGAGAGCGCGACAACAATACATACCAATATACACTTCGCTATCGTGGACGTCTCACCGAAGCTGAACAGTTCGAAAACATCGTGCTTCGTTCAACAGAAGATGGCGGTGTAATTCGCTTAGGCGATGTTGCGCGCATTGAACTCGGTCGTATGACCTATGGCTTTATGGGTAAGGTAAATGGCCACAATGCTGTGACCTCGATCATCTTCCAAACAGCAGGTTCAAATGCAACTCAAATTATTCAGGACATTGAAAAATTGCTTGAAGAAACAGGCAACTCTCTGCCTCCTGGACTTGAATTTGTGATTTCGCAAAATGCGAATGACTTCCTCTTTGCTTCGATCCACGAAGTGGTGAAGACGCTTATTGAAGCATTCGTGCTCGTGTTCTTAGTCGTATATATCTTCCTCCAAGATTTACGTTCTACGATTATCCCTGCGATTGCAATTCCCGTAGCCTTGATTGGTACATTCTTTGCCATCAACATGATTGGCTTCTCTATCAACTTGCTTACATTGTCCGCTTTAGTGCTGGCGATTGCCATCGTAGTCGATGACGCGATTGTAGTTGTCGAAGGTGTACACGCCAAGCTCGACATGGGTTACAGCTCTGCCCGCAAGGCTTCAATCGATGCGATGAGTGAACTCGGTGGTGCTATCGTTTCAATTACACTTGTCATGATGGCTGTGTTTATCCCCGTGAGCTTCATGGGCGGTACTTCAGGTATCTTCTACCGTCAGTTTGGTATTACCATGGCACTTGCTATCGGTTTCTCTGCGCTCAACGCTTTGACCCTCTCGCCAGCCCTCTGTGCCATCATGCTCAAGGGACATGACGAACAAGGCAACGAATTGTCAACAAAAGAAAAGTTGAACATCGCAATGGACGTTGCCAAGACTGAGATGAAAGGCAAGTTCACAGGCATCGAACGTATTCTTACCCCTAAGTTGACTTATCTGCTTGTCATCATTGCCGTATTAGGTATGATTTTCGGTGGTTTCACCTCAGGTTGGGCAATCGCTCTTATCTTCACGATCATCGCAATCCTTGGTTTTAAGGGCTTAACAACCAATCGTTTCCATAAAAACTTCAACGAAAGTTTTGAAAATCTGATCAAGAAGTATCGCAACGTTGTGATTCTCTTCATCAAGAAGCCTATACTGACGATTATCTTTGTGGTCCTCAGCTTTGTGGGCTTGATTGCAGCCATGAACCTCACACCTACGGGTATGGTGCCCACAGAAGACACCGGTTCAATCATGGGTGCTGTAACAATGCCTCCAGGTACTTCACAGGACAAGACAGAAGAAACCCTTCAGCGCGTAAACGATTTGATTCAGAGCTCACCTCTCGTACATAGCTCAACGATGATTTCTGGTTACTCATTCGTTGGTGGTCAAGGTGCATCATATGGTTCGTTCATCGTAAAGCTCAAGCCTTGGGAAGAGCGTAATTCGCTCACTGAGAGTGCAACTGTTGTATTTGCCAACCTTTATCTTGAAAGCCAAAAGGTATTTAAGAATGCACAGGTATTGTTCTTCCAGCCTCCTATGGTTCCAGGGTATGGTGCAACAAACGGTTTCGTTATCAACTTGCAGGACCGTACTGGTGGTGACTTACTCCGTTTCCAGGAAGTTGCAGAAAACTATATCGCAGAGTTGAACAAGCGTCCCGAAATTGGTTCGGCTCAAACTTCGTTCAACACTAAGTTCCCTGAATACATCATTGACATTGATGCCGCAATGTGTAAGCGTGCCGGACTTTCACAAACCGACATTCTCTACACGCTCCAAGGTTACTATGGCGGTCTTTACTCAAGTAACTTCAATCGCTTTGGTAAGCTCTACCGCGTTATGGTACAAGGAGAACAATCCGACCGCACAAATCTTGAATCGCTCAACAAGATCAAGGTACGTAACTCAAAGGGCGAAATGGCTTCAATCTCTGAATTTGTTAAGCTCACGCCAAGCTTGGGTCCCGACGTTGTTAACCGTTTCAATATGTACACCTCTATTACAGTAAACGGTTCGCCAGCTGAAGGCTACACCTCAGGTCAAGCCATCCAAGCCATTCGTGAAGTTGCCGACGAGTACTTGCCAGAAGGTTATTCTTTTGAATTCTCTGGTCAAACCCGCGAAGAAGCGACATCAAGTGGTAGCACCACTGCCGTGGTATTTATCCTCTGTTTCGTGTTTATCTATCTTCTTCTTGCTGCTCAGTACGAAAGTTATATGCTTCCATTTGCCGTATTACTCTCAGTACCATTTGGTTTGATGGGATGTTTCGTTTTCCTTCATTTAATGGGACTCATTCCTATTTTCTCTGCTGCAGAAAACAACATCTACGTACAAATTGCAATGATTATGCTTATTGGTTTGTTGGCCAAGAATGCAATTTTGATTGTTGAGTTTGCTCTTGACCGCCGCAAGATGGGTATGAGCATCACATACGCTTCTGTATTAGGAGCCGCAGCCCGTCTTCGTCCTATTTTGATGACATCAATTGCCATGATTGTAGGTTTGCTCCCGCTTATGTTTGCCTTTGGCGTAGGTGCAAATGGTAACCGCGCTCTTGGTACATCAGCTATCGGTGGTATGCTCATTGGTATGATTTTCCAGATCTTCATCGTACCAGCTCTGTTCGTTATTTTCCAAGCGCTTCAAGAACGCATCAAGCCTATGGTTTGGGAAGATATTGAAAATACAGATGCTCAGGCCGACCTTGAACAATATTCTATAGAGTAAAACCTTGAGAACTATTAGTTGTTAGTAGGATGTGCAGAAAGGAGTAAGCCATCCACTAACAACTCAACAACAAAATATATTACATGAAAAGAATTATTTTATCATTCATAGGCATAACGTTACTTGCGAGTTGTAATCTCTATAAGAATTATCAGCGTCCAGAGGTTATTGACAGCACAGTAAAAGGCCTCTACCGAGACACAGCTAGCGCTAATGGCATCCTTGCAGAGGCTGATACTGTGAATTTTGGTAACACGCCATGGAAGGAAGTCTTTACCGACACCAAATTGCAGGCGTTGATTGAGAAATCACTCCTCAACTTTGACATGCAAAAAGCCGACATGAACATAGAAAAAGCAAAAGCAGCCCTCAATGTTTCTAAGTTGGCATACATCCCATCTTTTGTTTTTGCACCTTCTGGCGAACTTACCTCGTTTGACCACAGCAAAGCGCTGCAAACCTATACATTGCCCATCTCTGCATCATGGGAAATAGGTTCATGGGGAAAGCTCCATAACACCCACAAATGGGCCAAGCAATCATTGCTTTTAACGAATGCTGCCAAACAAGCAACACGTACAGCTACAATAGCTGCTGTCGCACAAATGTATTTTACGTTACAAATGCTCGACGAGCAATTGCTCACAACAACAGAAACTCTCAAATTGTGGCAAAAGAACGTTGAAACCATGGAAGCGATGCAAGTAGCAGGCTACACCACAAACGCAGCTGTAGCACAGGCAAAAGCCAACTATGAAAGTTTGCTAGCAAGCGTCCCCGCTTTACACAATAGCATTCGTAAAACAGAAAATTCACTCTGCTTGCTTCTTAACGAAGCCCCCCACGCTATTGATCGCAGCCGATTTAGCGACACCACTTTCCCCCAGGAAATGTCAGCAGGCATTCCTCTTCAACTTTTGTCTAACCGCCCTGACGTAAAAATCGCTGAGCTCAATTTAGCTATGGCGTTTTATGAAGTAAACGAAGCTCGTTCTGAGTTTTATCCCAACATCAAGATATCAGGTGTAGCCGGATGGACAAATAGTTATGGTGCCGTGGTTAACCCCGGAAAGCTTCTTCTTAATGCAGCAGCAAGTCTTGCCCAACCTATCTTTATGAATGGTCGTTTAAAGGCAAACCTAAAAGTTAAGAAATTGGACTACGAAGCGGCTTCATTAGATTTCCAAAAAGCAGTTCTTAATGCTGGTCAAGAAGTGAGCAACGCACTTTCAACCTATCAAACATCAGCAGCACAGGCTCAACACCGTGCTGAGCAAGTAACCCTCATGAAAACTGCTTATGAGGACACAAACATACTCTTTAAGCACGGCGGCGGTGTTAGCTACCTTGAAACGCTCACCGCACAACAAGGGTTGCTCTCTGCCCAGATGAATCTTATCACCGATAAGTACAATCAACTTGTGGCTGGCGTAGAACTTTATAAAGCCTTAGGTGGCGGACGTGAGTAAGTTTGGTTTTGAATATGTGGATTGGGAAAGCGACCTACGTGCTATTTGATACAAAACAATTAATCAAACAAAAGTTCTTTTCAAATCATCATATTCCTATAGCTACTCCACACAATCATCATTACTAATTACTAAAACAACTAATTTCTCATGATTAGTCCTTTAGCATATGTTGACCCTTCTGCCAAGTTGGGCAACAACGTTGAAGTAAAGCCATTCGCCTATATTGAAGCAGGCGTTGTTATTGGTGACAATTGCGTAATTATGCCCCATGCCTCAATCCTTGAAGGCACAACAATGGGAAGCAACAACATTATATTTCAAAACGCTGTGATCGGTGCAACACCGCAAGATTTCCATTACAAAGAAGGACATCCCCACAGAGTCATCATCGGCAACGATAACCGCATACGCGAAAACGTAGTCATTGCCGGATCTTCATACGATGATGGTGCAACGCGCATTGGCAACGGAAACTTCTTAATGGATAAGGTACACATCTGCCACGACGTAGTCATTCACAATAAGTGCGTGCTCGGTATTGGTGTAAACGTTGCGGGCGAATGCGAAATTGACGACTACTCTATTCAAAGCTCATACGTACAGCTCCAACAACACGTTCATGTTGGCAGATATTCACTCATCCAAAACGGATGCCGCATCCAAAAGGACGTGCCTCCATACGTTATTATGGGTGGTAACCCTGCGGCATACCATGGTATTAACGCATTTGTGCTCAAGCACGAAAACGTTGATGAACGCACTTTGCGCCACATCGCGAATGCATATCGATTGATTTACACAGGTAATTTCAGTCTTGAAGATGCGGTAATCAAAGTCAACGAGCAAATTCCGATGAGCGAAGAAATAGAACACATCATGTCTTTCATTAAAAATTCCAAATTTGGAATCGTAAGAAATATAAAGACAGAAGATTAAAATCATATTAAGCAGAAATGAGTTAAATCAGGTTTATTTTCACCCGTTTTTCTCATTTCTGCTTTTTATATGTACCTTATTAACATGAGTTTCTTTGTATGACAACATGCTAAGATTTAGGAAATTATTTAAAAATATTTCTCAACTTTATATTTTTAGTTATTTTTGCATAAATTATACAACCCGCATTTTTTTTGACATTACATCAAACACGAATATCATTAAAAACATTTACTATGACAAAACTTTACACATTCTCCCATTTAAAAACAACGTTCCATTCATTAAAAGGCGCAATCATTGCGTTTATGGCTATGTTTTTATGCGCCAACTCATTGGTAGCACAAGGTTCAGGAACCAAGGATGATCCTTACATTCTTGAAGATGGCAAAACATACACCATCAAGCCCTATAAGGATTTTTATGCGCAATTTATTGTGCCTGAAGATGTAACCAGCGATGGTGTCTTTCTTGAACTTGTTGCCAATGATATTATTGACGTTTATACTGAAGCCGAACATCTGAATCGCGTTTCAGAAACTACAGGTAATTTCTCACCTTACACTTCTTCTGTTAAAATCAAGAACGGCACCAAGAAAGGTAGCATTTATTACGTTTATTGTGATTTCCCCATGAATGGAGGCGACTTAAAAGTTTCGTACGGCGGAGGCACTCCCACAGAGCTTGCCAAAGTGTCGCCTGATGAAGGTACGGAACTTCATGCATCATATGGACTTGTGACATTTGAATTTACCAAAAACATCAAGTTCCAACAATGCGTACTCATCATGGGAGGTGCAGAAAAGGAAATTGTAGCCTATCCTAATGGCAAGTTTGTGACTGTTGATATCAAAGAGGAATTAATCGCTGGTTATAAAAATAACACACTTAAAGTTGGCGATGACATTCTTGTTCAACTCCGTGGGGTTACATCTGAAGATGGAAAAACGCAGTTAAACGATATTATCGTTAAATACAAAGCTGGACCAGAACCCCTAATGCTTGAAACAGCTGCTCAAACACCTGGCAATGGTCTTGATGCCATTGCATCATGGATGTCAACCCAAAGCCCCGAAGGTTTGGTTGTTTTAACATTCAACAACAAAGTAAGCAGCACCGCAAATATCACAGCAGAGCTTTCATATGGCAACATGGAAGCAGAGGATCCCAACGAATATTACGTTGAAACAGTTCCTGTTACACGCGCATCCGACAATACATTACATATCGATCTACGTGGTAAAGTGCGCACGCCCCAATCCATGGTTGCATCTGGTCAAAACTATGGTTCCATGTTGCTTACAGTAAAGGGTATTGAAGATGAATTTGGCTACAAAACCTACTCTGAAGGCAGCGGAGCTGCAGGTGCCTATTTCTTCAATTATAACTTCGTCGTTGTTGATTACAGTTTGCTTGTTGAATTTACCCCTGCCAAGGGCTCATGCATTGATAACGTTGAAAACCTTGAAGTTTGGATGCTTGAAACAGGTAGCAAAATGGAATACAGCGGCGTGACATTTACTTACACGCATCAAGGTCAAGAAAAAACTATCAACGTAGATGCTTCAAATCTTGCAGTAGAAGCAGACCCTGAAGATGAAAATGCTGTTTACGTGCGCATCCCCGTTCCTTCATTTTCTCGCGATGCCGACACTGAGGTCAAAGTAAAATTCAACAATGTTGTAGCGCCCAATGGCATGGACTATACCGCCGACTTAACAGCCACCTACACCACGAAGGGATATACCCAAACGGCTATCCACGCAACTCCGTCGGCCTCCAACCGTGTCACTGTATTCACATTATGCGGTGTAAAGTTTTTGGACAATGCACCTCAAGATGCTCTAAAATCACTTAAGAGCGGCATGATTTACATCGTTAACGGCAAGAAATACTATTGCAAGTAAAGGGAATGCTCAGGCATGTATTGATATTCCTGTTTACTTCCAATAGATTTCAACATTCAACAAACAATCGATTTATGTTATCCCAAGCAAAATCAATAATCAAACAAATGATGCTTTCTGCATTTGCTGTTATGTCATTATATGCAAATGCACAAGCCAAATTGTGGACTTACGACTTTAATGACGGTTCAACTATTTATAGCATGAGCGACAATGGGAAATGGGCTGTAGCCTATGGCATTAACGATGCGACTTCAACCTACTCTTTCCCTAAAATTATTGATCTAACTAACCACACCGCAACAGAGTTAATCACTGAAAAAGAGATTAACTCAGGTATTACATGCTATATCAACGACATCACTGACGATGGCAACATAGCTGTAGGTTGCTACAACGAACAGCCAGCTTATTGGCAAAAAGAAGCTAACGCATGGACGACACTCAAGGTAAAGGAAGGCGAAACAGGCGGCCGAATTGAAGCAGTTACCCCTGATGGTCTTTACGCAGTTGGTGTATGCACGAAAGGAGGATTCGATGAAGTAGCAACGATGTGGGACGTTAAGAATAATGAAATTATTACACTCCCGAACCTACCTCCATGCGACCTCTCTGGTGGCTATCAATCTATGATGAGATTCACGGGCATCTCTGCCGATGCCCGCTACATCGTGGGTTGCGTGAGTTACAGTTACCCTGCCGATGTATTGTATTTCTTATACGACCGCACCGAGCAAAGTTGGACGGCCTTAGCATTCACCTTTGACTTGCTCAAACGTAAATTTACTCCCCTCCACGAAAACCTTGCCACATTAGATGGCATTTACATCAGCCCCAATGGAGAGTGGGTTGCCGGTACAGCTTATTCTAAGGACAATATCCGCAGTCCTTACCGCTATCAAGTATCAACAAAAACATTTGAATACTTCAACGAAAGCGACGACCTTGACAAAGGTTGCGTTGTCGTTGATAATAATGGTACGCTCTATGCATCAACGCCTGCTATAAACCCCAGTCGCTCGCTTTATGTGCGCCATGGCAAATATTGGTACGGACTTGACGAAATTCTAAAGCAAAATTACGACATTGACTACTATATGCAGTCAAGTTATGAAGCAACAGGCGTAACTGCGGGCATCTCTACGGATTGCAAAACGCTTGTCGCCATGGCCTACATCAACAAGGAGAACTATCAGATTACGTTGCCCACATCATTTGCTGAGGCTTGTAAAACTGTCAATCTTTTAGCTAACCACAAGGTTTCCATTCGAAACGGTGCCAAAATTCAAAAGTTGGCAAACATTTCTTTGCGATTCACGCGCGATGTTATCACACGCCTCACTGCCGATAAAATTCAGCTCAAAGATAGCCAAGGCAACGCAGTGCGCAATGCATTGAAGTTTGAGACCGACCCTACATCCAGCAAAACGATTAATATAGGATTCCGTACCTACACATTGAATGAAGGCGAAACCTACACCATAGATATTCCCAAGGGAGCCATCGGCCTCTTAAACGACGAAGAGCAAACCAGCGAAGCAATTACACTGACCTATACAGGCTTGGGCGCAAACCCCATTGAAGCCACACAAGTATCGCCTGAAAACGGTAGCACAATGGGGCATCTTGATATGAATACAAACCCTATTGTTATCGCCTTTAACACCGATGTATTAGTTAAGACTGGTGCGAAGGCGCTCGTTTACCGCAATGACGAGGCAGAACACTTTGCTGAACTCAACATGCTTCATGGTACAACATCCGAAAGCTACAACATGGTGATGGTTTACCCCAATACCACATTAAATTTATATAAGGGTGTTAATTACAAGATTGTCATACCAGCCGATGCATTAACCGACGCAGCTGGATATTCAAGCAATGCACAGATTGAAATAAACTATATTGGCTCATTCGAACGCACTGTTGTTTCCGACAACAGCAATATCTTCATAGAAGACTTCTCAACAGGTATGGGCGGTATGATGTTGTTTGATGCAGATGGCAATGTGCCTGTAGCAGAAATGCAAGCGTGGAATTTCACCGAAAACACGGCGTGGAACTATGCTGCAGATGATGACTATACCAACACTTGCGCCGTATCGCATTCAATGTACGTACCATCAGGACAATCTGCCGACTGGATGATGACTCCACAACTCTTCATTCCCGACAATCGTTGCAAACTAACCTTTGATGCGCAAAGTTATCGCAAATCAAAAACCGACAGTTTACATGTCATTATTTACGAAAACGCGGAAAACATCAACGAACTCAACGGCAATCTCATCCAAGAAATCGAAGCCCAAGGACACCACGTCATTAAAGCACAGTTAATACCAGGAAATGAAGAAAATGTGCTTCAAGGCGACTGGCAACACTTTAGCATCGACCTTAATGATTATGCCGGAAAGAACGTTTACATTGCGTTCGTTAACAAGACCAACAATGGTAGTGCTGTTTTCGTCACAAACATAGCCGTAAGTCGTGCTGTAGATTTTGAAATTGCATTGATCGGTGTGCCAGAAACGACAGTTGCTGCAACATCTCAGGTTATTGGCGGGGCAATACAAATCAAAGACACTGAGCAGACATACACGTCGGCCACAGTCGCACTACGTAATGATGAAGGCGCAACAATAGAAGAAATTACTGAAACCAACCTTTCCCTCTCTTCTGGCGCTTCTTATAACTTTGAGTTTAAGACACCACTACCGCTCACGCTCGGCGAGATTTGCAAGTTTAGCATTCACGTCGTTTTGGGCGAACAGCAGAGCCAAGCCGAAGCCAAGTTCTCAATCAAAAACCTTGCTTTTAAACCCACCAAACGCATAGTTTTGGAAGAGAACACCGGAATGGGTTGTCAGAACTGCCCATTAGGCCATCAAGCTTTGGAATATATCACTCATGCCTATGCCGACCAATTCATCCCTATCGCTTACCACACCTATACGGGAGATGTACTTGAAAGCGGAATGACCGACTATGTTCAATATTTCTTAGGACTCAATGCAGCCCCCACTGCCGTTGTTAATCGCGCAATCAGTGGCGTTTCTCCAATGGTAGCCAGCATGGTTAATGGCAATAATGACTATCAATACTCTGTGGGCGATGGTAGCACATGGCTGGATGCGGTAAGCCAACAATTAGCAACCGACACCGAAGCAGATATCGCAACGACTGCCACATACGACGAAAGCACAGGAAACATCACAATTAACTACGAAGTGACCTATGCGATCACGAAGCAGACAAACCCCGCCGCATTGCTTTGTGTCATTACAGAAGATGGACTTACCGGTTACCAAACCAATGCATTTTCAACGCAAACCGACCCCGACTTAGGAGAATGGGGAAAGGGCGGAATTTACGGCAAGCAAAATGTTTATCCATTCACGTTCAACGACGTAGCTCGTGCTTTGTACCCTACAAATGCTTACAACGGACAAACAGGACTCCTCCCCGCTTCTGTTGATCATGAGCAAAGCTACCAAGGCACGATAACCCTGAATGTAAAGACCGATGCGCCTTATGTTAAGGATATCAACAACCTCCACGCCACATGCATAATCATCGACACCGAGACAGGAACGTATGTTAATGCATCACGTGCAAAGGTTGTCAATGCGCCAGCAAGCATCAACAACCATCAGAATACGAACACAATAGTTCAAGCGGTTGCAGATGGCATTTGCATCAAAGCGCCTCAAAACACGCTTATCACCTTAACCGACGCCTTAGGACGTACGTTAAACCAAAGCATGATTAGTGGCACAAAAACAATAAAAACAAACCACAAAGGCTTAATTATCGTGCATACCAGCAATGGCAATAACAAGCAAAGTTTTAAGATCGTAAGATAATTATACCCAAGAATACTAACGAGCAGGCAAGAACATGTTCTTGCCTGCTCGTTTTTCTATCCCCCACCCTAAATCCACGCCACCACTATCTTATTTTTGTTAAAACCCTCACGCTATGCACCACGCTATATTAAATATTATTAAATCCCCATTCGTTTAAAATTCTATCATTAATTTTGCACCAAACCTTGATAAACACAGCATGAAATTAAACTACATCATACTTTTTCTTTGTTTTATTGTTTCATGGCAAAAGAACTATGCTCAAATCAACACCGAGCAGGTGACGCTCATGGGCAGGCATGCCCTTTATTTTGACGATTACCTCACCGCTATACGCCATTTTAATCGGGTCATAGAAACTAAGCCCTACCTTGAGAAGCCCTATTACTATAGAGCATACGCTAAATTTCACTTGGACGATTTTAAGGGTGCAGAAGCCGATTGTGATCTTTGTATCGAACGCAATCCATTTCTCACTGAAGTCTATCAGTTGCGCGGACTCTGTCGCATACACAACAACGACATGGAGGGCGCCATCAACGACTACACGAAAGTCTTGCTTGATAATCCAACCGATCACATAGCTCGCTACAACCGTGCGCTATGCCTCATGGAGAAGAAAGACAATTCTGAAGCTGAAAACGACATCAATCAACTCCTTGAAACAACACCAAGAAACAGCAAGGCTTTCATGGTCAAAGCACAATTGCGCATGTTGCAACAAGACACCGCACAGGCCATAAAATGGACCAATGATTTATTGCAATTAACACCGCACAATGCTGATGCCTGGAACTACCGAGGACGATTGGCCATAGCCATGGAAGATTTCGTAAAAGCCGACTCATGTCTTTCTAAAGCCATTGCTATTGAACCTCAAAAAGCCGACCACTATCAGTTAAGAGCAAGAACACGCCATGCCCTTAATTGGTTTGATAAGGCTATTGCGGACTACGACGTGGTCATTCATTACATCCCCAACCACTTTGTGGCGCATTATAATCGAGGACTGCTCTTAGCTACGATTGGAAAACATCAGGAAGCCATCAATGAGTTCGACTACGTCCTTAAAGAAGAACCCAGCAATACTTTAGCACGCTACAACCGTGCCCTGCTGTATGAAAAAGCACAAAACTACCAAGCGGCCGAAGCCGATTTGACGTGGCTCATCAACGATTTTCCCAATTTCATCCACGGGTATGTTATGCGCGCTGAATGCCGCACGCGCCTGGGCAATAAAAAGGGGGCTTCTGAAGACGAGGCTTTTGTGCAGCGCGCCACGCTAAATTTAAGATACGGCAAGGCCAGCAACGCACAAATACGTAAGGTAGTTATCGAAACCGAAAAAACACTCGCCAACTACATGCAACCTGCTGCCGACCCCGACACCACCACTTCATTGCTCAATGAACTCATCGGGAAAGTGCAACATCTTAAGCACACCCGCCAACCCATGGGCATAATCCATCTTGCCATTGCGCAGGGGCAACAAAGCGAATATTTTCATACCGAGATCAACCACACAAACATCTTGCAAAAAAGCGGACTCCGACTTATCCTCACTGCCAACGAAGAGCACCAAGCACTTACTCCTGAAACCAGAGAGGAGGCTTTGAAAATCTTATCAAAAGCCATTGCAAACAATCAATCAACAACAGAAAACCTCATTCTGCGCTCACTACTGCACTGCCGACAATATAACTTTACCGATGCCACCGACGACGCTCAAGCTGCAATAAAAACCGACACCACCTCAATCAGTGCACATCTGCAGCAAATGTACATACACTTACGTGTGGCACACACAAAAACCGACAACGCAGAAGCCAGAAGGATGCAACTCCTGATGGCGGAACGGCAAGCCCAAAAAATCCTTGAACTTACGCGCAGCACCTGGGCCCCAGCCCATTACAACTTAGCGTGCGTTCAAATGCTAATGGATCAGAAAGAAAAGGCCTTGCGCCACCTAAACATAGCTTTAGATATGGACGGCAACCTTGCCCCGGCCTATTTCAACAAAGCCCTGATCTTGCAAGACCTCAAGCAATACGATGAAGCAGAAGAATGCCTGAGCAAAGCAGGAGAACTTGGCATTTACAAGGCTTACAGCATCATGAAAACCAAAAATTAACGTACGTTCTATCAATTAGCCTGAATCGATTTACATAAGATAAAAGACAAATTCTAAACACTAATAACTATTCGCATATGTTAAAAGCATTTATCCTATGCGCAGCCATGAACATTTGCGCATCTACCACACAAGCTTCCGCACCTCAACCCACCGCAGAACGCATCGACCTTACCGCTGCAGCCGAACAGGCTGTTCAGTCGGTCGTTTACATCAAAGTAACAACCCATGCAAAGGTGCAAACCGTGCCCTACAGAAGCCCATTTGATGATTTCTTCAGCGAATTCTTTGGGCAACAGCCAGGCAATTCCGGACGCGAACGCCAAGTGCAAACGCCCAAAAAGAGCAGCACGGGTTCGGGCGTGATCTTAACCCACGACGGATACATCGTGACAAACAACCACGTCGTTGCTGAAGCCGATGAGTTACTGGTGCGGCTCAACGACAATCGCGAATTTAAAGCGCGCATCATCGGACTTGACGAAACCACCGACCTCGCACTCATAAAGATTGAAGCCACCGCCCTCCCTGCCATCACCGTGGGCAACTCAGCACAGGCTAAACTTGGCGAGTGGGTGCTTGCCATAGGAAACCCCTTTGGATTAACAAGTACTGTTACAGCAGGCGTCATTTCAGCAAAGGCACGCACCCTGCACGCAACAGGTGGCATTGAAGCCTTTATCCAAACCGACGCAGCAATAAACCCTGGTAATTCAGGAGGAGCCCTCGTCAATGCCAAAGGCGAACTCATAGGCATCAACGCCATGCTCTATTCACGAACAGGCTCATTCAGCGGATACGGCTTCGCCATCCCCACCACAATCATGCAACGCGTGGTTGACGACCTTAAGAACTTCGGCACCGTGCAGCGTGCTGTGCTCGGCGTGAGCTACACACCCGTAACCGACTATATCGAAATGCAAAAGGAACGCGGCATCGACGTTAATCTTGGAACGGTAAATGGCATCTACATCAACGAAGTTACCCCCGAGAGCGCAGCCCACGAAGCAGGCATCGTTAAGGGTGATGTGATTACCCACATAGAAACCACCGAGATCACAAAATCAGGCGAGCTCCAAGAGGCGTTGGCCACACATCGCCCGGGCGATAAAGTGTCAATCACCTACCTCCGCAACAAAACGAAGCACACCACCACCGTTGAGCTCAAGAATGCACAAGGCAATACGAAAACCTTAAGCAAACTCAACACCGACCATCTTGGCGTCGCTTTAGAAGAGATTAGCGACAAGGACAAACAAGCCCTTAGCCTGAACTACGGACTCGTCGTAAAGCATATTCGCGAAGGGAAAATGAAACAAGCAGGTATCACCAAAGGCTTAATCCTTATGCAAGTCAATGATAAAGCCCTGAAAACACTTGCCGACTGGGAGGAAGCTATTAAAGAGGCGAACCTCTCTACCGACCGCGTACTATGGATCAGAGCAAAGACGCAGAGCGGACTCAACAAAAGCTTCACCGTTGAATTGGATGAGAAATAAGAGTTGAAAGATGTGAAATTTAGGGGCTGACCCCGTGTCGGCCCATCGTCAATCTAAGTTCCTATCACATAGCCATGATGGCACGCAACTCCGCATATCCATTCAAGGCATCACGAAAGACGGACGAATAGTAAGCTATGAACGATGATTTTAAAGTTGAGAAATGAGAGTTTTGAGTTTAGAGAATATAGGACAGAGTATTATAGCCGTGCTACTTGTTATTAATAAACATCAAAATTTGTGTTCAAACGGCTTTGCGAATCTTTGCGCCTTTGCATGAGAAAAAGTCTCTCGTCTCTAACCTCCTTGCAAGTAGCGAGCCGTTTGGCAAATCTACTCTGTATTCTATTCCCTCTTTCAACTCTAAACTTTCAACCCTCCTCTTTTGTCACAAATTCCGCCCATTTTTCATAAAAAATGAACTTTTTTTCAAAAAGTGAAAAATTTCAAAATGACACTTTGTTAAAAAATACATAAAAAAGTTAAGTGAGCTTTTGGGGGGCAAAATCGGACGTTCAGCTAACGATTCGGCGGGAAGTTTTTCCTACATCCGACTAAATTTTTACTACATCAAACCAAATTTTAACGACATCAAACCAAATTTCGCAATATTTTTGATCCTTTTGACACGAAAAAAGGGGGCTTTGAGGCCCCCTTCTTC
>JAGBYN010000065.1 GCA_017628775.1 Bacteroidaceae bacterium
GCCTCGTTTTCCGCTCAAAAAAAATCAACAAAACCCTTTTGCGGAAATAGCTCAGTTGGTAGAGCACAACCTTGCCAAGGTTGGGGTCGCGAGTTCGAGCCTCGTTTTCCGCTCAAAAAAAATCAACAAGGTGTGTCAAACGCAAGTTTGACACACCTTGTTTGTTTTACCCAAGAAACGACGAAGATAGTCCCAAATGTTTACACCAAGCAATAACTATTTTTATAATTCAACTTTATTTGTTTTTTGAAAGATATTCATAACTTTGCTTCGCCAACATAACATCCACTTATCTTTCTACAACCATGGAAAATTTACTGCGCAACACTTTTGTACAGGCCATCTTGACACTCATCATGGGTATTGGCTTAGTCAACTATGCCGACTTAGCACCATCATTTATGGTTCAGGCTTTAGGGTTATTATTTATTATCCCTGGCTTAGTAACTGCAATTGGCGCCTTTGCCGTTCGAGGAAAAACAGCCTTAATGCTACCTTCTGTTGTAGGCACAGGTAGCGTTATATTTGGTGTTATCTTATTGATATTCCCAAGTCTCTTCATAAGCATTCTTATGTACTTGCTTTCCATTTTACTGATTATCGCAGGCGTCCTGCAAATGCTCAAGTGGATAAATATCAGCAAGAAAGGCATGAATGTACATTGGATATTCTTTTTATTCCCCATCGCCACACTCATTACCGGCGTGTTTATTCTTTCAAATCCATTGTCAGTAGCCAGTCTTCCCTTTCAAATCATTGGCTATGCCGCCATTGTTTATGCTTTGATTGAAATCATCATAGCCATACGCTCTTATTTTTTCTTACGCACGCTCAAGAAAGAAGAAGCGAACATGCAATTAGATCAACTAACCAATAATGAGCAACAATAAGTCCTCGTACGTTTCACACAATACACAAAACAGCTATCCCTCAATACATTGAAGGATAGCTGTTTGCGTATCTAAATATACGTTCATTAGCTATTAATCCAAATCCCGTTCATTTTCCTTTCTTATCTCAGCAGGTAATCTGAAAGAAACATACAACTCCAAAAACGCCCCGATAGCCAAAAGCACCATCCATGAATTTTCTTGAAGTGGCAGCATACCATGAGAAGTTAAAAGAAACACAAAACCCGAGAGAATGATTAAAAACGAGGCAACAATCTGCTGCCGACGCAAGCGCTTAATAACAATATTACAACCTTCATAGCGTTGCATTAACTGCATTCCGCCAAAGGCAACAGCCCCCGACAAATACACGTAAGGTGCATAAGCCAGCAAAGAAGCCTCAACAGGCATAAACGCCCCTATAAGAAGCAAGATCCCACCAATATTGTACAAATACATTTGAAACTTTGTCAACTCCTTCATAACACAATGTTGTTGAAATAAAAAATAGTAGAAAAAAATAGACACAAACGAACGACTCAAGTAAATCCTCTTTAGTTTTCACTAAGTCCTTGATAGTTTTTACTAAGTCCTTGATATTTTTTTACAAAAGGTGGATTCTATTCATACTTCGAACCCACCTATAATTTATCAAGATTATTCTATAACATAAACATCCTCATTTGGGGTTTTCATAAAAAGGCGCATGCGCGCCACTTCTTCAACCACATCAGGATCATTTTGCAAAGCTCTCAACTCTTTTTGAGCCAATTCAAACTGCTCCTCATAACCCGCTATTTCCTTACGTAGCTCATCGTTTTTTTCACGAATCTCTCGTCTATTCAGCAAACTATTTTCATCAATAACGCCTAAGATCAAAGCAAACAGCAAAAGGGTCCAAATAAATTTATAGCGCCAAATTTGCGAAAATATATTTTGGATTTTATTTTTTTTCATAATTCTCAATAATTGACTGTTTTAAGGTTAATACCTAACACACCTCTTGTGGCAATTACAACAATCATAATATTCTCATCAAAACTTCATTGAGTCATACCCCACACGTTGCAAGAATGTAGAAATTCGAGGATGACGGAAGAAACCATCAGGGGCTTGTTCTAAAATAAAATGAAGCTGAGGTGTAATAATCGGCATAGGGTATTGATTGCAGATCATCATAAAGATACCGGGCCCAAGCACATTATCAAAGTTTTCAATCACAAAATTGGTTTGGATCTTTTCAGTTTGTACATTCAAGGAATCTTCCAAATGCGTAATTCGCTCCATCTCCTGCAATGTAAAGCCGCCGGTCATCATCAATCGGATTCGATTTTGATGAAGCACCTCCCACTCCCGTTGTATTGAGTTTAAACGTTCAAAATATTTATTTAAGCGTTGATTTAAAGCGCCACCTGTTATATTATTCCCCAAATGCCCTACGCTAATATTCATTTCACCTTGCTCTATAACCACCGGCATCATAGCATAGCCATCAATATCAATATGTCCCAAAACAACAGAATCAACAGGGCCAGAGAAAAGGAATTGCCCATGCACAACATCGCATGAGTCCATATACACACGACGCTCCTCGCCGTCAACAACCGAAAGATATAGTTTTTTACCATAAATGGCACCTTGCGACAAATCGCCAGAAATACTATACTGATTGGAGCAAGCCGTCGTGAATAAGATAAAGATAATGTATAAGAAACCCCTCATGTTCGTTGAAATATCGTTTTCATTGATTGATATGCAAATATACATTATACTTTTCATTACATCAGATTTTTAGACCACGGATTCCGTGAATTTAATATTTTTTAGGAATACATAACACATCAACATCACGCATTTAGCGACGCGAAAAGAATAAGATACTTCAGTTTTTGCCATTTCGCATCACTTCTGTGCTTGATTTTCTAATGTATGTAAAGATTTTCTTGTAAATTTGCGGTAATATAGGTTTATTGGCACATCTTAACATGCCACACCATTGCAACTTAAATACAAATAGATATGAAAACATTACTCTCGCTCCCTCCCAACCTCGTACATGCATTTCATCGTGTAACGGGTAAAGACACCAATACATACTTTTGCACATCCGATCCTGCGGGTCGAAAATTAGGAAGCGGAGGTGGAACAACATGGTTGATTGAAGACTGTTTCCGAAAAGAAGCTGAAGGTCAATGTTTTGATGAATGGTTGGCACAAGAAAAGCGTATCTTATTGCATGCTGGCGGTCAAAGCCGACGCTTGCCCATGTATGCCCCAAGCGGAAAGGTACTTACGCCCATCCCTGTGTTTAGATGGCAAAGAGGTCAACATATTGACCAAAACTTGCTTGATTTGCAATTGCCTTTGTACGAAAGAATTCTCAATAAAGCCCCCGAAAACCTCAAGACTTTGATTGCCAGTGGCGATGTATATATCCGCGCCACACAACCTTTGCAAAACATCCCAGAGGCAGATGTCGTGTGTTACGGTTTGTGGGCCGACCCTGAATTAGCAAGCCACCATGGCGTGTTCGTGATGAACAGAAATCATCAAGAACATTTGGACTTCATGCTTCAAAAGCCCTCAATCGAAGAGCAGGCCAAGTGGATGCAAACCCATTACATCTTGATGGACATTGGCGTTTGGTTGCTCTCCGACCGTGCGGTTAAAGCGCTGCTCAAAAAAGCGCCAGTAAGCGAAACCGGCGAGATGGAACGCCCTTACGACTTGTATTCTGAATTTGGTTGCGCCTTGGGCGATAATCCTTCAAAACCCGATGCTGATTTAGCCGACCTCAGCGTAGCCATTCTTCCCCTTCCTGGCGGTGAGTTCTATCATTTCGGCACAACCCCTGAATTACTCAGTTCTACTGAAGCCATTCAGAACTTAATCAAGGACCAACGCTTTATCATCCAAAGGGAAGTAAAGCGCCAATCATCGGTATTCACTCAAAATTGCGTTGTGGCCAACCGTGCCAATAACAACAACGAGCAGGTATGGATTGAGAATTCTCACCTCGGTCTCGATTTCCACTTCACCAAAAGAAATGTCATAACAGGTGTTCCCTCTGACAAATGGGCAGCAAACGTGAGAGAAGGGGTTTGTGTTGATGTTGTGCCTATTGGCGAAAAAGCCTATGCCCTACGTCCTTATGGCTTCAACGACACATTTAGAGGCCCCGTTTCAAATTCAGACGTCACCTTCATTGAGCAACCTTGGAGTCAATGGTTGGCACAGAGAAATATTCCCGCTGAAGCAATTGGTAATACCGCTGATATTCAAGCGGCCAGCATATTCCCCGTGTGCGACAACCTTGAAGAACTTGGCGCATTATTGCAATGGATGATTGCCGAACAAGGCGATGATTCTTTAACAACACGCTATTTAGAACTTCCTCGACTATCGGCCGACGAAATTGCTATTGAAGCCAACCTTGACCGTCTTGTGGCACAACGCAAATCATTAATGGCTCAAAATCTGCCTGCAATTGCCGAAAACTGGAAAAACAGCATTTTTTACCAGCTCGACCTGAAAGACGTGTCTGAGAAGTACAACGCCTTGCAAATTCCAACACCAAAAGAATTAACCGTTGATGCACCATTGATGACAAAGATCCACGACGCAATGTTCAGAGGAAACGAAGAAAAAGCATTTTCTTTATTGCGTGAGGGATTAACCAATAGTGTTTTGGCACAAAAAAGTCATCCTAAGAAATGCACCTACGACGACCAAATCGTGTGGAGTAGAAGTTCCGTGCGCATTGACCTTGCAGGAGGATGGACCGACACCCCACCCTATTCACTCATGACCGGTGGCAATGTCGTAAACCTTGCCATTGAAATGAATGGCCAGCAACCATTACAAGTCTATGTAAAGCCCTCAAAAGACTATGCCATCATTTGCCGCTCAATTGACTTGGGTGCGATCGAACGCATTGAAACATACGAAGAGTTACGCCAATTCAATCGTATCGGCTCACCATTCTCTATCCCTAAAGCAGCCATGGCGCTCTCTGGATTCCTTCCAGGTTTTGGCCAAGAGGAATACCCCACGCTGAAACAACAATTGGAGGCCTTCGGTTGCGGTATTGAAATCACATTGTTGTCCGCTATCCCTGCTGGTTCAGGTTTAGGTACAAGCAGTATCCTGGCAGCTACCGTGCTTGGTGCACTTTCAGATTTCTGCGCCTTGGGTTGGGATAAAAATGAGATTTGCAAACGCACCTTGGTTCTTGAGCAACTCCTCACCACAGGCGGAGGATGGCAAGATCAATATGGCGGTGTGTTGCATGGCGTTAAATTATTGCAAACACAAGCCGGCTTTGACCAAAGCGCCGTTGCACGTTGGGCACCCGACACGATCTTTACGGATCCCGACAAGCGATTCTGCCACTTGCTCTTCTACACAGGTGTTACACGCACAGCCAAAAACATCCTTGCTGAAATTGTTAAAGGCATGTTCCTGAATAGCTCAACCCATTTAAGCTTGTTGAACGACATGAAACAGCATGCTTTGGCTATGTATGATGCTCTGCAAACCGCAAATCTTGACACTTATGGAATGCTTTTACGACAAACGTGGGAGCAAAACAAAGCACTTGATGCAGGAACGAATCCACCTGTCATTGAAGAAATATGCAAACGTGTTGACGACCTTTGCACCGGCTATAAATTACCAGGTGCTGGCGGTGGTGGTTTCATGTATATGGTAGCCAAAGATGTTGAAGCAGCCAACCGCATACGTGAATCACTCACAAACGACCCCATCACGAAGAACTCACGTTTCATCGACATGAGCGTTTCCACAACAGGACTTCAAGTGAGCAGAAGTTAACCCACAACTTCTCAAGAACAATGAGTTCAATATAAAAATGATGTGAATATCCATGTGGTATTCACATCATTAAGTCATTATATATGTTATCTAAATTCATTTATTTTTGGGGACGATGGCTCTTGATATTAACAGCCTTTGGAGGTTTTATATCCTGTCAAGAAAAATCCAACCTCGTTGTTGTTGGCATCTTTTGTATCAATGATTTTCATGGTGCATTCCTACCCGATGAACACGAGGGGAAGCCTGGTGCATCAAACATTCTGATAACATTAGATTCACTGAAAAAAACATACCCCCACCACGTCACAATCGCTGGTGGCGATAATTTTGGCGGCTCCTTTTTATATAAAGCCACCCAAGGCAGTTTGCTACATCAGTTTTATAAGGCAGCAGACATTAAATTCTCAGCAATAGGCAATCACGAATTTGACGATGGCGAGCATGGTTTATTAAA
>JAGBYN010000066.1 GCA_017628775.1 Bacteroidaceae bacterium
CCTAACATTCGGGAAATCACCTATAAATCAGCAAGAACCACGCATCAAGTAATGTATTTTATCCCCTTTCTCCTCATCATCTTCATTTGGTTGCCCCTCCTCTTTATTTTAAGATGGAGGTACTACCGCATGCCCCTGCTTTCAAAAGGGGAAGGCGAAAATGAGGAGAAAGAAGCATTACCTATAACCATCGTGATTCCACTTGAGCGTGAAATCCCTGAACTTAACGACCTGATTACTTGCATCTTCAACCAGCAATATTCGGGAGCAATTCATGTACTTGTCGCCAATTACTCGGGCGAGAAGACCGTTGAAGAAACGCTTCTCCGCTTGGAGCGTGATTTTCGCCATCTTAAGCATACGAACATCGCTACGACTACGCACCTCATTGATCGTGAGAAGTTGGCCGTGAGCGTTGGCGTCAAAGGTGCGCGCACCGAATGGGTAATGCTCCTTGATGCCGATGTGCTTCCTCCTTCGCCTAATTGGTTGAGGGAAATGATGGAAGCCCGTGAGCACGATTGTAACATTGTCGTAGGCTATTCTAATTATGCGCTAAGTGCGGGCAAGACTTCGCTATGGCACTATGATGTGCACCTTCAAAACATACTAAATTGTAAGGTTGCACGCCATGGGAAATATACGGGTGGATATTTGACGCATGCCCTCGTAAGTAGAAGTCATTTCCTGGAGCAACAAGGTTTCTCTAACCAACACACGCGCCTTACAATTGGCACACTCCCCTTGCTCGTAGAACACCTCTCAAAGACAGGACGCGTTTGTGCATCGCTCTCCATGGATAGTCGTGTACTTAAAGCGCATTCCCATGCCAACGATTTTCACCAAGATGCGTTGGAGCACCACATTATATATTATAATACTTCACTTAAGACAAGGATTCTTGACGCGCTTTACAACATCAGCACCTGCTTTTTGATTACCCTTCCCCTGCTCCTCCTTTACACGATTATTCAAAACGTAGCGTTATGGATGAGTTATAGCGAAAGTGATACATCACTCCGCACCCTAACATTTACCCCGAATTCACCGATGATTTGGGAAGTTATTGCCCACACTATCATCATTATATCCCTCCTCTTAACGCTTATCATCCCCCTACGAAAATTGCACCAAAGTTTTGAAGGAGTAGACATTCAAATAAGTTTTCCTAAACTTCTAATTTACCCATTTTTACTCCCCTTATACCGCATAAACAAGCGAATTCTTGCATTTTTCTACCGAAAGAAGTGTGTTAGACGACTTTAATGGGTAAAAAAGAGGAAAGAAAAATGTGTCAAAACTAAAAAAAGTAGTAACTTTGCACTCGCTATGGCAATAATGGACCTTCTAAATATCAATCTCTCAAAAATTCCTGCTGACGGAATGAAGTTGGAAATGACTCTTGACGGAGACTTTTTCACAGCGTTGGATCAGGAAACCATTAAGGGCGGAAACGTCAAGATAAACTTGAATATCCGCGAACATTCAGGAGAGGTTTATACCTTAAAGTTCGTTATCCAAGGCGAAGTAATAGTTGAATGCGACAGATGTCTCGATGACCTGGCCCTTGTCGTTGATGCCGAGGAGACCATCAAACTTACCTATAATGATGAATCCGACTCCACGGCTGATGACATTAAATTCATCCCCAAGAATACGAACATGTACGACGCTTCTTGGGACGTCTACGAAATCGTGGAACTTTCACTCCCTATTCAGCGCACCCACCAAGTGGGGGAGTGTAATGAGGACATGCTCAGTCGCATTTGCTATAACGAAGAAGATGAGTGCATCTAAAATTTCATGCTGAGAACATTTAATGCACCACACACAAACACTAAAATTAATATTTTAAACATTTAAAGAAAAATGGCACATCCTAAAAGAAGACAGTCAAAGACAAGAACACTCAAGCGTCGTACACATGACAAGGCAGTAGCTCCTACACTCGCAGTTTGCGCTAATTGCGGTGGTTGGCACATCTACCACACTGTATGTCCCACTTGTGGTTACTATCGTGGTAAGCTCGCTATCGTAGTTGACGAAGTTGCTGAATAATCAACTTTTATACAAGGGAGTTAAAAGCTGAAAGTTTACAAACACGTGCTTATATATGTGTGAGTCTCTTTTTGCTTTTAACTCCATATTTTTTAGGTTAGTCCCTTGATTGGAAACTCCAACAATCCCCTTAACAACTATGGAAAAAATCAATGCAGTAATCACTGGTGTTGGTGGTTATGTACCAGAATACGTTTTGAGTAACGATGAACTCTCGCGCATGGTTGACACCAACGACGAGTGGATCATGACTCGAATTGGCATTAAGGAACGTCGTCTCCTTAATGAAGAAGGTCTTGGCACAAGTTATATGGCACGCAAGGCGGTGAAGCAACTTCTTGAAAAGACGGGTACTGACCCTCTTGAAATTGATTGCATCATCGTTGCAACATCTACGCCCGACTTCCATTTCCCTTCAACGGCAAGCATAGTTTTGGGAAGAGTTGGCATGAAGAATGCTCACGCTATTGACATGCAAGCAGCTTGTTGTGGATTCCTCTATGCAATGGACACCGCCGCATGTTTGATTCAAAGCGGAAGATACAAAAAGGTTGTAGTTTGTGGTGCCGATAAGATGTCAAGTGCCGTTGACTATACCGACCGCGCAACATGTCCCATCTTTGGTGATGGTGCCGCCGCCGTGTTGGTAGAAGGTTCAAC
>JAGBYN010000006.1 GCA_017628775.1 Bacteroidaceae bacterium
CACGCGGAATGCGCAGAATTCGCGGAAGCGCACACACTTTGTTTGTGCTTGCCATCCGGACGGTGGCGCAAGTGTAGCGTGCGCCTCTGCGTGTTCCCCACATATAATAGCATTTCTATTCCGCATGGCTTCCGCGTTTTCCGCGTATTCTGCGTGAAAAAAATTATCTCCAGCGGATCACGAGGATCTACGCGTATCATTTATTAAAGTATGAATGTGGTCCTAAAATACTCGTGATACGTGGAGACATCTTGCAAGCCACATGGGCTCACAGCGTGAGCAAAAATTATTCGATTACTCTCATCAAACCGTCTCTAATTATTCGCTATGGCTCATCAAACCGTCTCAAATTCTAGAAAAAGAAAAGACACCAAAGGCACTAAAGCAAGGAATAGCAAGCCGCATGGGCTCACAGCGTGAGCAAAAATTCTCTAATTCTCTAATTCTAGAAAAAGAAAAGAAAGCAAAGCCCCTGAAGCAGGGGAATTTCAAACCGCACGGCAGCTGTACTCTGTTCTCTGTACTCTAAACTCTCAACTCTCAACTCTAAATCAGTTCACTTAAATGGTTTGCGCCAATCGCATCCTTCCTTCCAGCGCGAACAGCCATAGGCGCTGTGTCCTTTAAGCACCTTACCCTCGCCACATTTGGGACACGCCGAACCAGCGCGGATTACCTTGCGCTTTTCCTTAGCATTGTCGGTTGCCGCCGCAAGAGCCTCATCAGCAGAGGCGGACCCGCTTTTACTGGCTTCAAAGGCTTGCATTCGGTTGGTATTGTCGGAAAGAACCTGCAACACAATGTCCTGCACCATATCCTTGAGCTCTGCCACAAATTGCTGTGGCTGGTATTCACGGCGTTCAATCTCCCGGAGCTTCTTCTCCCAACGTCCAGTGAGTTCAGCACTTTTAAGCAGTTCTTCTTTAATCAAGCCAATGAGTTGCACGCCGCGCGGCGTAGCAAAAAGCGACTTTCGCTGAAGGCGGATGTAATTTCTGGAGAACAACGTTTGGATAATTGCCGCACGGGTTGAGGGGCGTCCGATACCATTTTCTTTCATGGCATCGCGCAACTCATCATTCTCCACAAAGCGCCCAGCCGTTTCCATGGCGCGTAGCAACGTCGCTTCGGTGTAGGGCTTGGGGGGTTGCGTTTGCTTCTCAGCCAAGTTGGGTTCGTGCGGGCCATGCTCGCCTTTCACAAATTCAGGCAGGAAGTGTTCTTCATCTCCATTCTCCTCCTTTTCTTTGTCTTTTTCCTTATCCTTAGCATAAACCAAGCGCCATCCGGGATCGGTAATAACTTTTCCCGTGGCTTTAAAGGGCACCCCAGCGGCTTCGCCCAGGACCGTCGTTGTGGAGAACTTACAGTCGGGGTAGAACACCGAAACAAAACGGCGCGCCACAAGGTCGTACACCTGACGTTCGATGTCGGTAAGCGCACGCGGCGCCTCGCCTGTAGGGATAATGGCGTGGTGGTCGGTGACCTTGGCATTATCAAATACTTTTTTCGATTTCTTAAGAGGCGCACCTCTCAAGGGGTCGATAATTTCTTTATAATGAGCATAAATGCCATTCATGATACCCCCACACTTGGGGTAAACATCCTCCGACAGGAACGTGGTATCCACACGGGGATAGGTGGTGAGCTTCTTTTCGTAAAGACTTTGAATCAACTGTAACGTTAAGTCGGACGAAAAACCAAATTTCTTATTACAATCCACCTGCAGGGAAGTGAGGTCATACAAACGTGGCGGAGCCTCCGTGCCGTTTTTCTTAGCGATCTGGGTGACGTAAAACTCTGAGCCCTTGATGCGCTGAAGCGCTTCCTCACCCTCTTCCTTAGTGGCGAAGCCACGTCGCATGGCATTGTTGGCATTGTTATTGGGATTGTTCGCCCCTTGCTTTTCAGCCTCAGCCGCTTCTTCCTCCTCCGTTTGCAAGACTGCAGCGAAGGTGGTATTGCGATACACCGTGGTGAGCACCCAATAAGGCTGGGGTACAAAATTTTCGATTTCTTCCTGGCGCTTTACAATCAAGGCGAGCGTGGGCGTCTGCACACGGCCTATTGACAGCACGGGTTCGCCCATGCTGCGCATGGGTGCATACTTCAGCGTGTAAAGGCGCGTGGCATTCATCCCCAGCAACCAATCGCCTATGGCACGACAAAGACCTGCCTCGTAGAGTGAATTATAAGCATCGTGGTCACGCAGATTGGCAAAACCTTCCCGAATGGCCTCGTCGGTCATTGAAGATATCCACAGGCGCTTCACAGGACAGGTGGCTTGCGATTTCTGAAGCACCCATCGCTGGATCAGCTCCCCTTCCTGGCCAGCGTCGCCGCAGTTGATGATGCAATCTGCCTTTTGAAACAAACGTTCAATCACCGCGAACTGACGTTCGATCCCCTTGTCTTGTTTTAAGCGAATGCCGAAGCGCTCGGGCACCATCGGAAGAGCACCCAACGACCAGCTTTTCCACAGGGGGGTATAGTCCTCGGGGTTCTTCAGCTCACAAAGATGTCCGAAGGTCCAGGTCACTTGATAACCATTACCCTCGTAGAAACCTTCGCGCGCAGTGTTGGCGCCAAGAATACGTGCTATATCCTTTGCCACTGAGGGCTTTTCTGCAATACAGACAATCATGTTAACGTTGTAAAAGGGGAATAAGAAATCACCTGCTGCGCACTGAATTGGAGTGTCGGCGATGAGAATATTTGATCTATTTTTTTGTTTTGTGCGAAGTCGTGCGGCGTGCCCTCACACAGACCTTCAGCAGAGAGCAACCACAGGCGATCGGACAAGCGGAGCGCCAAATCCAGATCGTGGGTAGAAAGCAAAATGGTTTTCTGATGTTGGTGGGCTAAATCCCGAAGCAACAGAAAGAGCTCAACCTTGGTGGGATAATCCAAAAAAGCTGTGGGTTCGTCGAGCACAATCAATGGGGTTTGTTGCGCCAAAGCCTTGGCAATCATCACGCGTTGGCGTTCGCCATCGGAAAGTGTCCCTACAGCACGGTGAGCCATGGCTTTCAGGTCAAGCCGTTCGAGCGCTGAGTCCACTTGAAAAAGGTCTTCTTCGTTTAAACGTCCGAAGAGGGAGGTGTAGGGCAAACGTCCCAGTTCCACCACCTCGCGCACTGGCATATAATCAGCTTCCACACGACGCGTGAGGACCACACCCAAAGCGCGAGCACGCTCTCCAACCGAATAAGCTGAAAGGTCCTTACCATTCAAAAGAACACTGCCCGAAAGGACTGGCAAATCGCCCATCAACGTGCGCAGCAACGTACTTTTACCAACGCCATTCACACCAACCAAAGCGGTCAGAGTGGCTCGTGGCAAATGGCCACAAAGACCTTTGCCCACCACACGACTGGCATAGCCGGTATTTAACGCTTTTAAATGCACCATAGAGTAACGGTATAATAGAGTACAGATAACAGAGTACAGAGTACAACTCCATCCGGATGGCAACTTGTTGACTCGTTGTCTCGTTGTCTTGTTGTCTTGTAGACTTGTAGACTTCGCGTTAGCGCGTTAATTACTCACAACCAACACATCGTTAGCGTAGCGTAAATGATATTGCAACATTTTATCGGCCTTACCCGTGGAGGACTGTGGAAAACCGCCATTATTCAGATTATAAACGGTTTGGCAACGACTACAATGCGCAAAGCCATCTTCATCTATGGTGAGCTTACGTTGAATCAACGCGGCATTGAAACACGTGGGACAAACCGCATCAAACGCCACAGGGCGCATATCGCCCGATTCAGTCAAGATACCATTGGGCGTACCGATAATAAATCCACTCACATATAGCGGCTTGCCATAGGCATCAAGGGCGGTGCGCAACATCGAAGCACTTTGTCCGTGGTTGTTCTTAAAATAATAATGTGTGGTCGAGAAACTCACCTCACAAAACACCCCAGGACTGTTTAATGCCGAATGTAAGGGATGGATAACGCTCACCGTTGGCACACGCAAAAAAGCCTCATGCCGGGCATAGGCGGTTTCTTCATTGCCCGTACACCCCACGGCAAGCAATAGGGCAAATAAAGAGGGCACCAAAACCCAGATTTTGGCACACCTCTTATAATCAAGTAATAACATATAGACAGGTTATAAATACCCATTAAGCTTATAACGCACCCACCAACTGGCGTTCAGCAGCTTCAACGCGTTCAAAGCCAAAACGGCCATAAACACTTTGCATCAACGCTGCCACCTGTTCGTTGCACAGATTACCGATCGAACCCTCGTGCACGTGGTTCACCTGTTTATTGGGCTTAAACACACCAGCTTCAATGTCAAGGCCTACCTTCTTATACGCATCGCGGAAGGGCATTCCCTCTGAGGCGAGTCGATTAACTTCCTCGACCGAGAACATGGCATCGTAACGGGTGTCGTCAAGGATATGTTCGTTCACCGTCATGCGGTCCACGATATACGTGGTCATCTCCAAGCAATCGATCAATTGATCAAACGCTGGCAGGAACACTTCCTTAATCTCCTGCAAATCGCGGAAATAGCCACAGGGCAGGTTATTCATCATCAACACGATTTGCTGAGGTAAAGCCTGAAGGCGGTTGCAACGCGCACGGATCAACTCAAACACATCGGGATTCTTCTTATGAGGCATAATGCTTGAACCCGTCGTACACTCATCGGGCAATTTCACAAACCCGAAGTTCTGCGAGTTAAACATACAGGCATCAAATGCTAATTTAGCGATGGTTCCTGCTATGCCTGCAAGCGCAAACGCCACATTACGTTCGTTTTTGCCACGCCCCATCTGAGCATACACCACATTATAGTCCATACTGTCGAAACCCAACAACTGCGTGGTCATCGTGCGGTTTAAGGGAAACGATGAACCATAGCCTGCCGCCGAGCCCAAGGGGTTGCGGTTGGTCATGCGGTAAGCGGCTTCAAGAAGGAGCATATCGTCGGTCAAACTCTCGGCATAGGCACCAAACCACAAACCGAAGCTGCTGGGCATCGCCACCTGGAGGTGGGTATAGCCAGGCATAAGCGTGTTGCGGTAGCGCTGGCTTTGCATCTGCAACTTTTCAAAGAGCGCCATAACCGCCTCTGCCACCTGGCGCAACTTATCGCGCGTAAATAATTTAAGATCCACAAGCACCTGGTCGTTGCGCGAACGTCCGGCATGGATCTTCTTGCCGATATCACCAAGTTTGCGGGTGAGCATCAATTCCACCTGCGAGTGCACGTCCTCAATGCCTTCTTCAATCACAAAGTCACCTTGCTCTGCCACATTGTAGATCTGGCGCAACTCTGCCAGCAACAGAGGTAACTCATCATCAGCAATAAGACCAATGGTGTTCAACATACGCACGTGCGCCATGGACCCCATTACATCGTATTTAGCCAAGTAAAGGTCGAGTTCGCGGTCGTGCCCCACCGTGAAACGCTCTATTTCAGCATTAACCTGAGTATTTTTTTCCCAGAGTTTCATTTTTTAATCCTTTAGGTAGATTGGGGTAGGTGCGAAAACCTACCGCTACAGATTAGTATATTCGTTGATAAAGATTGATTGAGCGACTGGTTGATATGAGGGCGGGATCGCCCCGACAACCATCTGAAGCCAAATCACTGCATCAACGTTTTAACGCGCACCAGCCACCATCGCCAACATATTGGCAATACCATCGGCTGCTTGCTGGAGGTACTTACCTGCCATTTGGCGGAAGAAAAAGTTCAACTCCGCACCAAGGGTCACCTTCATCTTGGTTTCGTAATCGCCCGTAGGGAGCAACTGAATCCAGAGGTTGATGGGCATGGGTGTACCTACACCTTCGAACTTCACGAGCTTTGGCTGTTCACGTTCGATAATCTTGAGCGTGATTAACCCCATCTGCGTGGTCAATTTAATTTCATCCTGAGTAAATTCAATATCCTTGATTTGCTCCTTCATTTGATTCAACTTATCAGCATCTTTGCCTGCAGCCTCTTGCATTTTCTCAATCACAAGGGGATTTTCCATAGCCATCTTAAGTGCTTCGAAATTACGCATATCAGCAAAACGCTCATAAATGATATTCACATTGTTCGCAATGACGCGAACTTCGCTTTCATATTTCGTTAAACTCATAACAATTATTGCAATAAATTAAAGGAGAGGGTGTGTCAAAATACAGATTTTGATGCACCCTCTTGAATAATTTCAGGTAGGTTCTATAAAAAGTATTGATACCTACTTCATCCATTCGCTTGGATTAGCTCTCCATTCAGCGAGCATAGGCACGTGTTCCGACTTAATATAACCTGTTTCCTTAGCCACTTCAACCACAGCTTCATAGTTGGTGAGGGTCACTAAGCGCACGTTAGCATCTGCAAAGGCCTTTTCTGCAACGGGGAAACCGTAGGTGTAGCTTGCCACCATACCAATCACGTTGTAGCCTGCAGCACGGAGTGCTTCAACAGCCTTGAGCGAGCTACCACCAGTAGAAATCAAATCTTCAATCACAATAACCTTTGAACCTTCGGGCAATTCACCTTCAATCAAGTTACCCATGCCGTGGTCCTTAGCCTTTGCACGAACATAGCAGAAAGGAAGTGCTAACTCTTCAGCCACCAAAGCACCTTGAGCAATAGCACCTGTTGCTACACCTGCCACTGCATCTGCTTCAGGGAATTCTTCCGCAATAATACGCGCCAATTCGATCTTTACAAAATTACGAAGCGCAGGGAAAGAAAGGGTCTTACGGTTATCACAATAGAAAGGAGACTTCCAACCACTTGCCCATGTAAAGGGATTTTCAGGTTGCAACTTAATGGCCTTAACATTCAATAACTTCTCTGCGAAGATTTTTTCAAGTTGACTCATAATCAATGTATTTAGAATTATTTTAAAATTTCAATGTAACATTTCGGACAAAATTACAACTTTTTTTAAGAATGGACAAAAGCACACCCTTGTTCTTAAGATTTTTGAGGTTTTTTCTTTTTAACTGTGCGGCTGATGAACAACGGATTTATTTTTTCTTCAACGGATTGCATGGATTATTTTGTATATAGGATGTTATAGGTTTTTATAGGATAATATTAGGAGACACTGTTCACCAATAAAAAAAGTAAAAGAAACTGCCTTTTCTGCCAAAAAATCAGCAACTTTGCATTTATGAAGGACATACAAGAAAAATACAAGCGATATTTACTGCTTGAACGGGGCTTATCAAGCAACACACGCGAGGCATACCTGCACGACGTGAGCAACTTTCTGTTTCACCTTAAAGATGAACAGACTAAGATAGAAGATGTTGATTTGGAATTTCTGCATCGCTACACATGGTGCCTGCACGACTTAGGTATTTCAGCCCGAAGCATCGCACGCATCCATTCCTCCCTGCGTTCATTCTACAACTTTCTTCTGCTCGATGAATACATCACCCAAGACCCCACCGCCCTACTGGAATCACCCAAAATCGGGCGACACCTACCCGAAATCCTATCAACTGATGAAATCGACCGCATAGAGGACATCATCGACGTGAGCAACCCCGAAGGCGTTCGCGACCGTGCCATGATTGAAGTGCTCTACAGCTGTGGCTTACGCGTTTCAGAGATATGCACGCTCAAACTGAGCGATCTTTTCCTCGACGAAGGGTTCCTCAAAGTAACAGGCAAGGGTAATCGCCAACGATTGGTACCGATCTCGGCACGCGCCATCCATGAACTGACATTATGGTTCATCGTGCGCAATAGCATCACGCCCAAACCAGGCGAAGAGGATTACGTGTTTTTATCGGCACGCCGACGCCAACACGTTTCGCGCATCACCGTGTTTCACAACCTGCGCCTATACGCAGAGCAAGCAGGCATCAGCAAAACCATCTCGCCACACACCCTGCGCCATTCATTTGCCACGCACCTGCTTGAGGGCGGCGCCAACCTGCGTGTCATACAAAGTTTGCTGGGAC
>JAGBYN010000067.1 GCA_017628775.1 Bacteroidaceae bacterium
CAAGCAACTGGAGGTGGCCAAGCAAAAGAAACTGGACGCATTCAGGATGGGCGATGCAAAAGGCATTGAGGTGTACATGTCTTATATATGTCTGTGGCTACAAACAAAAATCGAGGTAAACGTCTTGTTTTCAAGATGTTTACCTCGATTTTGTCGGATAGAGGCGACTCGAACGCCCGACCCCTACGTCCCGAACGTAGTGCGCTACCAACTGCGCTACTATCCGATTTCGGGTGCAAAAATACAAATAAATATTGAGTTGGTCGCCTACAATATGATTTTTTATCGTTGCACTTATCGCACCACTAATATTTTTCCAGAAATGGCAGAATTACCATCGGCTGTGGAAACGACAACATAGTAGATGCCCGACCCAACAGGTTTGCCTGCAAAGGTGCAGCCGTCCCATTGCCAAGTACCTCCCAAGGAGGTGCCCGCAGCAACGACTTGTCCGCCAACTGTAATGATTTTTACATCAGCATCGGCGGTGAGTCCCTTAATGGTGACCATACCCTGATGCTCAGGGCGCAATGGATTAGGATAGATTTGCAATGTTGATTCCGACAGATCTTCGGCAGGCGCACTGGCATCGCTCATGTATGACACCAAGCCTAAATCGGTGCCGATCATGACTTCGCCTGATTCATGATTGATCGCTACACTATAAATCGTGTTTGAAGGCAGAGGCGAATTTTCTTTGGTAAAGTGATGTATCGTTTCAAGGCCGTCGGCACTAACCAAATAAAGGCCGTTGCCTTCTGTACCAATCCACTTACGATTAGCCCCATCAACAGCGATGGTGTTGATGCTTACATTAGCCAGGAGATAATCGGCGAGGTTCGTGCCATCGTTGCGAGGCACCTTGATTTGCGTTATTCTGAAATTGGTGTTAAACCAATCATCGGGATTATCTATCACAAACAAACCTACACGCGAACCCACCCATATTTGTCCGTCATGATCTTCAGCCACGGCATATACACCTTCAAGAGAATAAACCGTGCCATCTTGATTGGTTACTGACGAGCGGTATAGATAAATATCGTCGTTGTCGTTGCTTACGGTTTTATTAAAATCAAAGCCTAAGAGTCCGCCCTCATGATACTCGACCGTGCGGCGTGAGCAAGCCCAGAAACGGCCGTTGCGGTCAATCAAAGTCTTCTCCATCGTAGGGGCTTTCTCCAAAGGCATGAAATAGAATTTCTTCCATGTGCCATCCGCCTTAAGCACAGCTACAACCGAATCCACGCCATTGTTCACCATCCAAAGATTACCATCTGCATCAAAGTTTAGTCCATCGGTACGCACATAATCTTTATGAGGTTCAGCAGCTGATTCCAGAGGTGAATTGCTGGTGGTGTAAAAACTTTCGAGTTGCTTATCCTTAAAGCAATACACGCCTAAATGAGAAGATGAGGCATAGTGCTTGGCGGGATCTGAGGGATGCTGAACCACACTCGTCATGTCGCGATAACGCACCCCAGTTTGTTCGGCGATGCCCTCTTCCTGGAAGATGTGCCACTGTCCATTTTCCAAATACATTATGGTACCTTCATAGTGCAAGCGGTCGTAGGGGTCTAACCTACCCCCAGCCACAAGCAAGCGACTGCCAGCATAATTGAGAAAATAACATAGGTCGCGCTTAGGACCATAGCCTGCAATAACTTGCTCCGAAGGCAACAGTACGCCATCCTTTTCCTGACAAGGACGCAACTGGCCATTATGGTCAACCACCCAATACAATGCCCCACTCGCCACAGAAATATGATTAAAAGGCACGTCGAGCGTAAAAGTTGCTGAGAAGACATCGGGAGCAGAGGCTGTGAGTTGATAGACTTTATTATTGTTTAACGCATCAAAAAAGAGGACCGCATCCTGAGCCACATACACTTGGTTGAGCACTGCCGTGGTGAGCGTATAGGGGGCCTGTTTCGTAGCATTAAAGACCTGCCACGTACCATCGCTTAACCCAATAAGCATGCGCTTGGCGAATGTTTTAAGGTGGTTCACCGCCTGATCCATCCAAGTGCTCCATTGTGAGGCATCAAGCATATTATTCGTTTTGTTGATGCACAATACGCCCGTTGGCGTTGCAACGTAAATCATGCCTTCATAAAGCGTGGCGCTCTTGATTGGGGTTTCAGCCAGGTAAAAGCCGATAATCAATTGTCGCTTCACATCGATATGAAGCAAACCTTTATTGGTTGAGAGGAAAGCCTCATCACCCACGACATTGATGTCGTTGATCTGCACATCGTCGTAACGATTCACCAATTGTGTAAACGTACTACTCTCATTGCGCTGGGGGGTGTACAGATCAATGTATCCATTGGCATAGGCCAACAAGAAACATTGCTGCTGAGCACAATAAGCCATCTTCACAATATTCTTACTGCTCAATCCATTGAGTTTTGTAATTTCTCGAACCTCGCCATCTTCGGTGTTGTACACGAGAAGATTACCCTCAAAAAGCGCATACACCTCCTTACCCACAGGAATTGACTCTGTGGCTTTATGATAGGCGTAGTAATAGTTCCAATCACCGATATTTTGGGCTTGGAACGACATACAATAGATTATTGCAAAAAATTTAAGTAGTTTTTTCATACGAATATAAGAAGAGCAGTTAGTGCTATTGCTTCACTTTATTTTGAATGTCCTTGTCTTGATGCTGGGGCATACCCTTCGGGGAGAGAGTTGAGAGTTGAGAGATGAGAGTTGAGAGAATCCATCCGGCATGTAGGGACCGATCACCGTGTCGGCCCGTCGTCCAATCGACGCACCAATCGCATATGCCATTGAGTTGAGAGATGAGAGGGATGGCTGAGCAGAATACAAATTGGAGACTTTGCGTGAGAAATCCTCTTAAACGAACTGGAAGCTCCTCACTGAGCCAAAGGCTCCTCTCTAAACTCTAAACTTTTCACGTCACTTATTTGTAAACGCAAAAGTTGCGACATTATTGTAAATGGAAGGACAACAAACAACGGGCAACGTTAATCGGCTACTTGATCAATCAAAACGGCTAATGATACGTGAAGCCCTTGAATCTTTATTTACTCTGAAGCAAGAACTCGGTTAATTTCTTCACGGCGCGTGCTCGATGGCTGATTTCGTTCTTAACTTCAACCCCTACCTCTGCAAAGGTTTTGCCGATCTCAACGGGTGCAAAAACGGGATCGTAGCCAAAGCCTTCCGTGCCACGTTCTTCAGTGGGGATATGTCCTTCAACGATACCTTCAAAAAGGTATTCCTTGCCTTCCAAGATAAGTGCAATAACCGTGCGGAAACGTGCTGAGCGATCTGCAACGCCCTGAAGTTCGCTCAACAGTTTAAGTGTGTTGGCCTTGGGATCGTGACGATCGGGAAAGGCATAGCGTGCGGTGTGCACACCGGGTGCGCCATTAAGTGCAGTCACTTCAAGGCCCGTGTCGTCGGCAAAGCAATTGCAACCGTATTTTTCATAGATGTAACGCGCCTTTTGGAGGGCATTACCTTCAAGCGTTTCAGCCGTTTCTGGGATATCATCAAAGCAATTGATGTCCGCCAAACTTAACACTTCAATTTGATTGCCCAAAATCGCTTTGATTTCCGAAAGTTTATGGGCATTATTTGTGGCAATAACGAGTTTATTCATAATCAAGTTCAAAATGGAGTACAGTGTTTAGTATTGGTGATTTATGAAAAAATCACTTAACTGTTGTGTGATACACAAAGGCAGATTGTACAACCCTATAGATAGATTGCACAATCTGCCTTGTTTCATGATGGGTTTGATGTTGATTTTTCAGTTTTGTTTTTAGCCTTCACCTTAATTCTGTCGAAACCTTCACCAAACACACCGAGCACTTTACTTTGGCTCACGAAAGCCTTGGGGTCGATGCTTTGAATGATTTGGAAGAGGTTAGCGCTTTCGCGTTTGCGTGCCAAGACAAGCAACACCTTTGATTCATTTTTGGTGTACCAACCCGTACCGTTGAGTACGGTAACCCCACGTCCACAAGCATTGATGGCAGCAGCAATCTCTTCGTACTCGCGCGAGATAATCAGGAATTGCACTGATTGACGGCTGCGGTCAATTAAGTAATCGACCATGATATTGAGCGTGAAGAGAATGGTGAAACCGTAAAGCAAATCGGGAAGAGTGCGGTCGGGCAACACCATACATGACGATACGATGATAATATCGCAGAGCATCATCATCTGTCCGAGGGTCACATCTTTGTACTTGTTAATCATGGCAGCAATGATATCCGTGCCCCCAGTTGAACCGTTTTGCAAGAACACCAAAGACAAACCAAAGGCTTCAATACCTGCCGCAAAAAGGGCAGCCATGAATTTATTGTCGTTAACAAGCAAAGGCAGTTTGTAAATGCCGTTGAGCTCTGGGTTAAGTGTGCCGTAGTATTCCATCGCCTCTTTCACAAGACCCAGGAAGAACGACAGCATGACAACACCATAAATCGTTTTGAGACAGAATTTCCAACCCAACACCTTCACGGCAGCCAACAAGAGAATACCGTTGATAATGAAGAAGGTGTACTGCACTGGGAACCCCGTACCAAAGAACACAATTGAACCGAAACCTGCTACGCCGCCACCCACAATACCGTAGGGCAACTGAAAACAGTCAAAACCGATGGCATAGCAAAGCAAACCAAAGGTAATGATGACATAAGCTTTAATTTCTTGAAAAAGGTTGATTTTTAAAGGCTTCATAGTTGTAGCTATTTAAAGTCAAGCGAAGCAGGGGCGCGAGGGACGATGCCTCGCCCACCACTTGCTTTTTATCGGTTTGAAGACTCTACAATATATATAAGTAAGATTACTTAACAACAATATTGATAATACGACCGGGCACCACAATCATCTTCACAATGGTTTTGCCTTCGAGATACTTCTTTGTAAGGTCGCTGGCAAGGGTCGTTTCTTCAATCTGCTCCTTAGTGGCATCCACAGGGAAGTCGAGCGTGAAGCGCGTTTTGCCATTAAACGAAACAGAAAGCGTTACGTTATCTTCCTTTAAGTTCGCCTCATCGAATGCGGGCCATGCAGCATCGCAAACACTACCGTTGTTGCCTAACTTTTCCCACAATTCTTCTGCCATGTGGGGTGCGAAGGGTGCGAGGAGCGCCACCATCGTTTGGAGCACTTCACGGTTGTTGCACTTTTGCTGTGTGAGTTCATTCACAGCCACCATAAACGCAGCCACTGAAGTATTGTAAGAGAACACTTCAATATCTTCGCTCACCTTCTTAATGAGTTTATGAAGCGTTTTGAGCGATTCCTTTGAAGCAGGTTCATCTACCACGCAGAAGTTATCTTGCTTGTCGAAGAACAAATTCCAGAAACGACGCAAGAAACGGAAGCAACCATCAATACCATTTGAGTCCCAAGGCTTACTTTGGTTGATAGGACCGAGGAACATTTCGTAAAGACGAAGTGTGTCGGCACCATAGCGTTCAACAATCTTATCGGGGTTCACCACGTTATACATTGACTTGGACATCTTTTCAACAGCCCATCCACAAACGTAGTTGCCATCTTCAAGAATAAACTCAGCCGTTGCAAATTCAGGGCGCCATGCCTTGAAAGCCTCTACATCGAGCACATCGTTTTCAACAATGTTTACATCAACGTGGAGGGGCGTTACTTCATAGTTGTCTTTCAAGCCAAGGCTCACAAAGGTATTGGTGTTCTTAATGCGATAAACGAAGTTTGAACGACCCTGAATCATCCCTTGATTCACCAACTTGCTAAAGGGTTCTTCCTTCTTGCTCACACCGAGATCGAAGAGGAACTTATTCCAGAAACGTGAATAAATCAAGTGGCCCGTAGCATGTTCTGAACCTCCGATGTAGAGGTCAACGTTTTGCCAATATGCACTGGCTTGTTCGCTGAGCAATCCCTCTGCGTTCTTGGGATCCATATAACGGAGGTAGTAGGCTGAAGAACCTGCAAAGCCAGGCATCGTTGAGAGTTCAAGGGGGAACACATTGACGTTGTCGATCTTATCGTTCTCTACAACGCAATTATTTACTGTATCCCAAGCCCATTTCTTGGCATTACCAAGGGGAGGTTCGCCTGTTTCGGTGGGCAAGAACTTATCCACTTCGGGCAATTCAAGGGGCAAGCATTCAGCAGGCACCATCTGTGGCATACCATCCTTATAATATACGGGGAAGGGTTCGCCCCAGTAACGCTGGCGACTAAAGATGGCATCGCGCAAGCGGTAGTTCACCTTAACACGGCCTAAGTTATTGTCCTTAACGAACTGCTTGGTAGCAGCAATCGCTTCAAGCACAGTAAGTCCGTTGAGTGAGAATCCGTTGAGGGCTTGCTTGCCTTCGGCGGGTGAGTTCATCACAACACCTTCCTTTGCATCGAAACTTTCTTCGCTCACGTCAGCGCCTTCAATCAGCGGAATGATAGGGAGGTTGAAATGCTTAGCAAAAGCATAGTCGCGCGAGTCGTGCGCAGGCACGGCCATGATGGCACCCGTACCATAACCAGCAAGCACATAGTCAGAAATCCAAACGGGGATGCTATCGCCAGTGAATGGATTGATGGCGTATGAACCCGAGAAGACGCCCGTCACCTTACGGTCGGCAATACGTTCGCGCTCCGTGCGCTTCTTTGTCGCTTCAATGTAAGCCTCTACTTCTGCCTTTTGGTCGGGTGTAGTGAGTTGAGCTACGAGTTCACTTTCGGGTGCGAGCACCATGAATGTCACACCGAAGATCGTATCGGCACGTGTGGTAAAGATGGTAAATTCAACATCGCTGTCCTTCACGCGGAATTGCATTTCGGTACCTTCTGAGCGACCAATCCAATTGCGTTGTGTTTCCTTGATTGAGTCCGACCAATCAATGGTATCCAGACCTTCAAGCAAACGTTGTGCGTAGGCCGACACACGCAAGCACCATTGCTTCATCTTCTTCTGAACGACAGGATATCCGCCACGTTCGCTCACGCCATCAACCACTTCATCGTTAGCGAGCACTGTGCCGAGCGCTGGACACCAGTTCACCATCGTTTCGCCAAGGTAGGCAATGCGGTAGTTCATCAAGATTTCCTGCTTTTGCACGTCGGTCATCGCCTTCCATTCCTCAGCAGTAAAATGGAGTTCTTCGCTACAAGCCACGTCAAGGCCGTGGGCTGTGCCCTTTTCTTCAAAGAGCGCCACAAGCTTCGCAATGGGCTGTGCTTTCTTGCAGGTATTGCAATAGAAAGAATTGAACATTTGCTGGAATGCCCATTGTGTCCAGTGGTAGTAGTTGGGTTCGCAGGTGCGCACTTCGCGGCTCCAGTCAAAGCAGAAACCTATCTTATCAAGTTGTTCGCGGTAGCGGTTAATATTTTCCGATGTTGTGATGGCAGGATGCTGTCCTGTTTGAATGGCATACTGCTCAGCGGGAAGTCCGTAAGCATCGTAGCCCATGGGGTTCAACACGTTAAAGCCCTTTTGACGCTTATAGCGCGCATAGATATCCGATGCGATATAACCTAAGGGGTGACCAACGTGCAAACCTGCTCCCGATGGATAAGGGAACATGTTGAGCACGTAGTACTTAGGACGGCTCGCATCTTCAGTCGTGCAGTAAGTTTTGTTTTCGGCCCAATGCTTGCGCCATTTCTTTTCAATATCAATAAAATTATATTCCATTGTTTTTAGTTATTTGTAAGCAAATTAATAAGGTTAGAACAGAACAATACGCGATGTTCTGCTTATCTATCGTTATGATTTATTCTTTCTGTAAAGTTTAATAAAGAACAGCACAAGAGCTGCAAAAATTAAGAGGAAGGCACCGAACGCCACGGTTGTGGTAAATGTTTCTGTTGTGGGGCGGAACTCCATCTTGATTTCATGTTGTCCTGCTGGCACGCGCAGGGCACGTAGCACATAGTTGGCACGTCCCACTTCTGCAGGTTCGCCATCTATATAGGCGGTCCATCCTGGATAGTAGATTTCAGAGAACACCACTACCCCACCTTGTGCACTGTTCACTTTATAATGAACTTCATTAGCGGTTTGAGCCGTCATTTCGATAGTACCATCGCCCAAGACATCGCAACTGAGGGCTGATTTAAAGATTTTGTCGGCCACGGCTGCCATCTTGGTGTTGAGTCCGTAAAGACCTGCAATTTCAGCGTCGGCATTATCCACGAAGTTCAACTGCTTCACAAACCACGCATTGCCATTGTTTGCTGGATTTTGAACAGCGATCGCCTGTTGTTTTTGTCCAAATATAAAATACTTGGTGTTCAACATATTCAGCACGGGAGCCACAGAGTCCATATTCACCTGCGCCATATCTGCACCTGCTTTTTGGAAGGCTGCCGTAAAGGCTGAGAGTTCGCGCGACAGATGGCGATCAATCAAATCTTGATAGCGATGAAGCTTCGCGGCATTGTAGCCACCAATACTGTTGTGGTAGTAGCTCGTTTCGTTGGTGGTTTCATTAAAGGGATTTCCTGCACCTAAGTTTGCCACGCGATAGCTAAGCGCAGTGTCGCGCAAAATTTCCTGGTCGGCAGGTGTCATGGCAAAGCCATTCATCTGCGCAGTTGGTGTGGTAAACGACTCTTCGTTTAAGTAACGTTTATTAATGTTCCACATATCTCCCAGCGACGCAACCGTCAATACCACAACCACGCTCCATGCTGGTATAGATTTGCGCACATAAACGAGCAAAGCGATAATCGCCACACCAATCAATAATGCTGAGCGCCATGCACTGCTTGAAAGAATGTCATGGTGCATATCAACTACAGCTTCTTTAAAGCGCATGGTGAAATCAGCAGGAACACCACCATTAAGCAGAGCAGCAAAAGTACGACTATCGTTGGCAGAAAGGCAATCACCAGCAAGGGCAGGGAACAAGCCTATAGCCAAACAAACACCTGCAGTGAGTGTTGTTGCCACGGCAAAACTGATGCGTCCACGCTTCGTACCCAGGAGTTGCTCAGGACTTCCAAGCACCTTCGCCAGGGCCATCATCGCCAATAAAGGCATGGTGAACTCAGCGATAACCAAGGCAGAACTTACCGTACGGAACTTATTGTACATGGGGAAGTAATCGATAAAGAAATCCGTAGCGGGCATAAAATTCTTACCCCATGCAAAGAGGAATGAAAGGGCTGTTGCAAGAACAAGCGCCCATTTCAACGGACCGCCCACAAAGCAAGCACCGAGTACAAACAAGAAGCACACAATAGCCCCCACATAAACGGGACCTACGGTAAAGGGCTGATCGCCCCAATATTCAATAATACCTGGAGGATAAGCCTGTCCTTGCGTCATTTGCTGGAACTGATAGGCTGATATTCGGAACTGTTCAAAACCATCCAACGACTCAACATCCTGACGTTCAAGGATACTCTTTGAACCACCACCCTTAAAATCAGGAATCATAAGGGTCATGGTTTCATCAATGCCATAACTCCACTGCGTGATGTAATCGCGATCCAATCCTTCAGTGGGCGCATGCTGTTGCGATGGTAAGGGTGTCAGTTCCGCCTTGCCACGCAACGAGAGTTTTGAATAAGAATAGGTGTGATACAAGTTTGGCAGATTGGCACAAAGTCCAACAATACCAGCAAAAACAATAACACCCGTTGCTTTGGCCCAGCGCTTTAAGGTTAAAGCCTGTTGAGATCCAAGGAAAGATTGGGGAGCCCGTAAGGCTGAAACGCCAAAGCCAAGCACCACAAGCGCCATAAGGAAACCAAAGTAATACGTCATTTGCACGTGGTTGCTGTAGATCTGCAACGCTGTAAACGATGCCGTCACAACACCCCCTAAAAGCAATTTACCCCGATAGCACAGCAGCAAACCTGCAATTGTGGGTGGAATAAATGCAAGCGTCAACACCTTCCAAATATGCCCCGCAGCGATAATGATGAAGAAGTAGGACGAAAATGCCCAAACCACAGCACCAAGGAACGAGAGCAAAGGCGAAAAACGCATGGTGCGCATTAAGATGTAAAAGCCCAATAAATAGAGGAACACATAGTTCAACGCCCCTGTAGTGCCTAAACTATAAAGTTTCTTGGCGCCCGAAAGAATAACATCGGAACCATACGTTGGCGCAATCTGATAGGTGGGCATCCCAGAGAACAGAGTATTCGTCCAGCGCGTGCGCTCACCTGTTTGTTCTAAATGATCCATCAGTTCACGTCCTTGACCGATGGATGCCACAGTGTCGTGTCCACCCAAAACCAAGCCTTCGCTTATAGGTTGGGAAAAATAGACGAAACTGAGCAATAAGAACACAATAACAACAAGCCCGTCGGGGGCTATTTTCTTCAATATCTTCACCATTGTGTGATGGAATTATGATTTCAAAATAATGAGGAACGAAGTTACTCCGCTCATCGTAATGTAATATACAATGTATTAAATAGTGTATAAATCGGGGCAAAGTTAGTAAAATTCTATTTACACAAAGCGGCAAACGGAACATAATTTCGCCACAAAACAAAAAGTACCAATAATTTATTCTACTTTTGCCTAAGTAACGCTTAAAAAACAACTTGCATTTCTATTCTTATGCGATAATTTCAGGGCAAAATCAGATTAACCCATACGCAGGTACGGCATGACAGCTACGCCCCAAGCAACGTCTTCTCCCTAACAGTGCAATTCCGCATCACACCCCTGAAGACTTTCTAAACCTGTTTCGCCCAACATCAAAACCTCATATCATCATGTCATCACACCTCAGCATTCACTCAGGCAGCAAGGAAGAACGTTATGCTGCACTGCTCCCTCAACTCAAAGCAATTTTATCGGACGAAACCGACGACATTGCCAATATGGCCAACACCGCCGCATGCCTGTGGGAGACCTTTCATTTTTGGTGGGTCGGTTTCTACCGCGTTGTGGGCAACGAATTGATTTTAGGCCCCTTCCAAGGACCACTGGCTTGTACGCGCATTGCCAAAGGACGCGGCGTTTGCGGCACAGCATGGCAAGAAGCACGCACCATCGTTGTGCCCGACGTAGAACAATTCCCGGGTCACATCGCCTGCAGCAGTGCCTCACGCTCTGAGATCGTGGTGCCCATCATGAAAGATGGTCATGTCGTTGGCGTGCTCGACATTGATAGCGAACATCTAAACACCTTTGACGAAACCGACCAGTATTGGCTTGAACAAATCGTCCTTTTACTTGACATGAATTAAACGGAAGTCTGGAACAAATTCGGGACAAACAAATACTTAAAATATGCTAAAAAACAAATTCTTTCTTCGGTATTGAAAAAAATGTGCGTATTTTTGCAAATTGAAACATCGTATACCTCCTAAAAAAGGGCGAAATACGCATCATTTTAACGACTAGACGAACTCAAATCAATGAAAAAAATACTATTCGCATTATTGGCTTTAGCAACATCGGCTTCATGCTTCAACGCATGTAGCAGCGACGATATTGTAGAAACTGCCCCCGCAAGTTCTGCGTGCATCGTGTCAGGGGTAACCTTGGGTAAAATACCATGCGTGGTGCGCGCCATCTCATCGGAAGGCACCGACAGCTTTTACGTTGCGAACATTTCCGGAGAATACTACCCCGTGACCATCGACCACTACAACGGTCGCATCTTCAACGTAGATTCACTGCCCTACGGCACCGATGTAGCGAAGGTCACTTTCTACCGTTTGTCAAGTTCTGGCGTTTTGGCCATCTCAACATTGGAGGACAGCAATGTGGATACCCTTTTTGTAGCCACTGACTCAACGGACTTCACACATCCCCGCAAGGTGACCGTTTTCGCATTGGACAATTTATCATCGCGTTCCTACATGATGGAAGTGCGCGTACATCAGGAATACGGCGACTCTTTCATCTGGCGCAAAGCATGCGAACCTGTTGAAGCCTTGCAGAACTTGAATGCCTCAGCAACTTTAACCACAACCGACTCTCTTTACGTTTTCGGAACACGTCAGGACGAACACGTTCTTTGTGCCACAGCCTTAAACAACCCAAGCGCTTGGACCACAACAGCTTTGAACATGCCGCTCGCATCGGTTGTGACTTACAACGATAAATTCTATGCCGTAAGCCAAGAGCGCCTCGTCGTTTCAGAAGACGCGCGCACCTGGGCAACCATAGCTACAGCCCCCGAGGGCGTTCACGCCGTTTTGGCGCAACCCAATGCTTTGACCATGGCTACCTCCACTGGTTTCTACACGTCGGCTGATGACACAACATGGACCAGCGAAATGGCTGATGAACCTGAATTCATGCCAACTTCAAACGTGGCAATGATGTTCAACTACGCCTCATACGACCCCAACTTCATTGAGGTTTATGCTGTAGGCGAAACGTCCCTTAAAACCGTAGTGTGGAAGCACAACCTCGATCTTATGGCAGGCGACACTTACGCTTGGAACTACTACCCCGAAAGTGCCAGCAACAAACAAAAGGCGCCTTACTTGGAAAACCGTCAACTCTACGCTTACGATGGCGCCATTTTAATGACTGGCAACAATAATGAAGGAACCCATGCGTTATACATGAGTCAGGATGGTGGTCGCACCTGGAACAATAAAATCATTCCTACATGCGATTCCATCAACAGCCGCACCATTAGCGCAGTAGACAAAAACCACTTCGTTTGGCTTATCAGCCAACAAGGCGAAGTGTATCGCGGACGCTACAACCGCTTAGGTTGGGTGCGCCAGGATGTTGTATTTCAATAATCCCCTGCGTCGATTTTATGGTGTAAAGAAGAACGAGGAATTTCCTGTCTTAGCTATAAATCCGATTAATTCTCCTTGATATTAATAAATAAGGGGATGTACATCAACTATTGATAAAAAATCATCGTAAGCAATCTCTGTTTCAACGTGCTACGCAAAACACTCATATTATTCATGATCGTCTTGAGCTTTGGACCACGTGCCGCAGCGCAGGACGACGATGATGCATGGTATCGCTTGGAATTGGGCGGTGGATTAGGTTTGGGTTCCATGCTCGACGACACCAACGACAAGGCATTTGGCAACAATGGCTTTGCCGCATCGCTGATTGCACGATTTCCCTTAAACCCAAGAATGGCGATTAAAACGCAATTGGGCTTTTTAAATTCTAAAAACGACGTTAGTAAAGTCACAAACTTCTACCCCGCACAACCAGGCATTGCTGGTCCTGAAGCATTGAAGTACAACTACTCAGGCAGTTTACTCGACCTTGCGGTCATGTATGAACTCCACTTCCTGCCCTACGGCTATCTGCCTTCATATCTGGGCTATTCGCGCATCGTGCCCTTCATACAAATGGGCCTCGGCACAAGTTACAGCACCGTTTCTAAAGCCGCATGCGTATCTATCCCCTTGGGCGTGGGCATCAAATACAAATTGGCACGCCGATGGAACCTTGGCCTGGATTGGCGCATAAACTTCACAACGAGCGATAAACTTGAAGGCTTAGAAGCCCCACATGGCATTACAACATCAGGATTTAAGAAGAAAGACCATTACAACATTTTGCAATTGTCCGTCACGTACGACCTGAGTCCTAAATGCCCCACGTGCAACCGTTATCGTTAACAAGGAGAGAAAATTACATCAACAACAAACATACATCAATCGATTAATATCTTATGGCAACAATTCCCCAACATATCGCAATCATCATGGATGGTAATGGACGATGGGCTAAAGCGCGCAACTTAAATCGTTCGTTTGGACATCAACAAGGTGTGGAAACAGTTAAGGAAATTACAACGGCATGCACAAAGATGGGCGTTAAGTTTCTCACCCTGTACACCTTCTCCACAGAAAACTGGAACCGCCCCGAAGAAGAGGTTTCTGCTTTGATGTCGTTGGTGCTCTCAGCGATGGAGGACGAATTGTTCATGAAGAACAACGTAAGAATGCGCTTGATAGGCGACCTCACACGCGTCCCCGACCATGTTCGCGAAGGTATTCTCGGACTCCAGGAACGCACAGCAAAGAACACTGGCATGACGGTAATCATCGCTTTGAGCTACTCCTCACGTTGGGAAATTACCGACACCGTGCAACGCATCGCACAACAGGTGAAGGAAGGCGCACTCCAACCTGCCGACATCACAGAAGAAACCATCAGCAAGAACCTGGCCACAAATTTCATGCCCGACCCCGACCTGCTGATCCGCACCGGAGGCGAGTGCCGACTCAGCAATTACTTGCTGTGGCAATGCGCTTACACTGAGTTTTACTTCTGCGACACATTCTGGCCTGACTTCCACGAAGAAGACTTGCAAAAAGCTCTCGATTATTTCAATCGTAAGGAACGCCGTTTCGGAAAAACAAGTGAGCAAGTCATCCAGTAGATTGAAACATACATAAACTATGAAGTTTTACAACAAATATTTTCTCACCTTGCTGTTGGCCACATGCTCCATGGTGCTTTGCGCACAGGAGAAGGTGACGGTCAAGCCCAACATCGTATATTCAGAAAACCACACCACATACACCTTAGGCGGTCTTGAAGTGTCGGGCGTTTCGGAATATGACGAAAACGTGTTGCGCAGCATTTCACAACTCTCTATCGGCCAAAGCATACAAGTGCCTGGCATGGAAGCGACCGAGGTGGTGAACCGATATTGGAAACAAGGGCTCTTTGCGAATGTACGCATGGAAGCTGATAGTATTGTGGGCAATAAGATTTACCTGCATATCCACCTCACACCCCACCCCAGAGTGTCGAGCATTTCCTATTCGGGCATCAAGAAATCAGAACGCGAAGACCTGGAAGAACGCCTTGGCCTTCTTGTGGGCTTACAAATCACGCCCAACATGACCGACGATGCCAAGCGCATCATCAAGCGCTACTTCGACGAACGTGGTTTTAAAAACGCTGAGGTTCAAATCACACAACGCGAGGACGTCACTGGCACCAATAAGGTTCTGGTTAATATTGACATCAACAAGCAAAACCGTATCAAGGTCAACAAAATCTTCATTAGCGGTGTTGACCCCAAACATGAGGGCAAGCTTAAACGCGCCATGAAAAAGACACGCGAAAAATCATGGCGTAACATCTTTAAATCAAAGAAGTTCCTGCCCGAGAAGTATGAAGAGGACAAGGGTTTTGTGATTGACAAACTCAACTCATGGGGTTACCGCGATGCGCTCTTACTCTCCGACAGTATTGAGCAGATTGATGATTCACACGTCAACGTGCACCTGAACCTCTACGAAGGCAATAAATACTACTTGCGCAATGTTCATTGGGTGGGCAACACCGTTTACGACGCCGCAACGCTTCAAAGCAAGCTCAAAATGGAAAAGGGCGATGTTTACAACCAAGAACAATTACAAAATCGCCTTCAGGTGGATGAGGACGCTATTGGCAACCTTTACTACGACAATGGCTATGTATTCTCGGGCATCGAACCCGTAGAAATTAATATCGTGGGCGACTCTATTGACCTTGAAATGCGCGTCACTGAAGGGCAGCAAGCCACATTCAACCGAATCAACATCACCGGTAACGACCGCGTATATGAAAATGTGATTCGTCGTGAATTGCGCACTAAGCCCGGCGACCTTTTCTCAATGGATGCCATTAAACGTTCATTGCGCGAACTGTCGGCCATGAATCAGTTCGACTCAGAACTCCTGCAGCAGGAATTGTTTAAGAACATCGACACGGATGCCGCATCTGGAACAGTAGATATCACATGGCCACTCGTCACAAAGGGTGGCGACCAAATTGAACTTTCCGGAGGTTGGGGACAAACGGGTATCGTGGGACGCATCGGATTGACGTTCACAAACTTCTCCATCCAAAACCTTTTTGGCAAGGGCTATAAGCGAGGCGGATTCTTCCCACAAGGCGACGGACAGACCTTGCAATTAAGTGGACAAACTAATGGTACGTACTACCAAAGCTATTCACTCTCGTTCATCGACCCTTGGTTTGGCGGTAAACGCCCCAACCAATTCTCTTTCTCGGTGTTCTACTCTAAGCAGAGCGACGTCAACTCTAACTACTACAGTTCGAACTATTACAACAATTACTACAACTATTTGTATGGTTATGGCTCGAACAGCAGTTACTACAATTACTCGAACTATTACGACCCCGACAAATACGTGAAGATGTTTGGCGCGTCAATTGGATTCGGTAAACGTTTACGTTGGCCCGACGACTACTTCACCTTTATGGCTGAATTGTCGTACACACGCTACATGCTGAAGTCATGGCAGTACTTCTTGATTTCCGACGGTAATTGTAACAACATCAACATGACGTTCACGCTGAACCGTACGTCAACCGACAATACGTTCTTCCCCCGTCAAGGCTCGGAATTCTTGCTCAGCGCGACCTTCACACCACCCTACTCACTTTGGGAAAAGAAGGATTACAAGAACCTTGCAACAAACTATCAAAGCAGCACCTACCAGAGAGAGGCACAAGAGAAATACCGCTGGATTGAATATCACAAGTGGAAACTTAAGTTCCGTTCATTCACAGCGCTCTCATCCAAGATGAAGTGCCCCGTCATCATGACTCGCTTTGAAATGGGTATTCTTGGCGCCTACAACCGCCATTTGAAATCGCCCTTCGAAACCTATTACGTTGGGGGTGATGGCATGTCGGGTTATTCAACGGGCTATGCCACAGAAACCATCGGACTCAGAGGTTACGACAACGGCTCGCTCGGTGGTGCCGATGGCAACAATGCCTACGCCTACAGCCGCATGACCCTTGAGTTACGCTATCCTCTGATGCTTGAAACGTCCACATCAATCTTTGCATTGGCCTTCCTGGAAGGGGGTAATGCCTGGGCAGACGTAAATAAGTTCAATCCCTTTGACATGAAGCGTTCAGCCGGACTCGGTGTGCGTATCCTGTTGCCTATGGTTGGACTCATGGGTATTGATTGGGCCTACGGGTTCCAAAAGAACAATGCCTTGGGACAAAAGATCGGTGGCTCACAATTCCACTTCATCATCGGTCAGGAATTCTAAAAAACATTTGATGAGCACCTCCCTGTGTGACACGCTCAAGCTCACGTGTGCCCATCAAGCAACAATACCTTAACCTTTATCAAAACCACGAAAACATGAAAAGGATTTTTATTTCACTCTTTGCCGTAATGGCTTTTGCGTGCTCGGCAGTCGCTCAAAAATATGCCTTGGTCGATATGGAATATATCTTAAGCAATATTCCCGACTACGAACGCGCCAATGAGCAGCTCAATCAAGTGTCAAAGCGTTGGCAAGCTGAAGTTGAAGCCATCGACGATGCTGCAAAGGCGCTTTACAAGAACTATCAGAACGAATTAATCTTCCTTTCAGAACAACAAAAGAAAGATCGCGAGGAAGCCATCATCACCAAAGAAAAGGAAGCCAGCGAACTCCGTCGCAAATACTTCGGTCCTGAAGGCGAGCTCTACAAGATGCGTGTATCGCTGATTGAACCCATCCAGGAAGAAATCTACAACGCCGTGAAGGCCTTGGCTCAACAGAAAGGCTATCAGCTGGTGCTCGACAGAGCCTCCGACAATGGCATTATCTTTGCTTCGCCTTCAATAGACATCAGTGTTGACGTCCTTGCCAAATTAGGCTACAACAAATAAAAACATACGCGTTTGCTGATGTCAAAACACCTTGTTTACAAAAAACATTAAATAACAAACAAAAACAAAAAAAACTTAACAATGAAAAAGATCATTATGCTGCTCTTGCTTGCAGCGCCTATCGCACTTTGCGCACAGAAGTATGCACAAGTAGATTATTTCGCACTCGTACAAGCAACTCCCGAATTCAAGACAGCACAGGCAGAACTTGAAACAATGGGCAAGAACTTCGAAAAGGACCTTCTTGAATTGCGTACTGAATTAGAAACAAAAGCGCAAAAGTACCAAAGCGAAACAACAGCACAAACTCCTGAAAACATCCGCGTTCGTCGTGAACAGGAATTACAGGATATGTATCAACGCTACCAACAAGCAGAACAGGACAACAGCCAATCATTCGAAAATGCAAAGCAACAGAAGTTGCAACCCATCTACCAAAAGGTGACAGAAGTGATCAAGGCTTTTGCTCAAGAAGGTGGTTATGTTTACATCATTGATAAGTCAGCAGCACAAGGCACTTACATTTTCTTGAACGAAACACTCAACGAAGATGTAACCAACCAAATCGCTAAGAAGTTGGGCGTAACCCTCAATGCTGCTCCTGCACGTCCTGCAGCAAACTAATTGACAGGGCAAACATAAAAGGTCGCTAATCTCGGCGGAGTTGAGAGCAAACACGACCACTCACACAGATTACAGACCGTTGTATTAACCTTTGAGCGATGAATGTTGAGCGGATGCCATCCATCCTTCAACATTCATCGCTCGTTGTTCAACCGCAATGAAAAGAACATTACGCTCGCTTATCGCCTGGCTAAGCTTGATCATCACGACAGGCACGCCCACCTTTGCAGCCGACTCAATCACCATTAAAATCATTGAACGATTAGATAGTCTGACGCACGACTCCCTACTCAACCATTCTCAAATGGCTATGATGGTTTACGACCTCACAGCCGACAGCATGCTCTTCAGCCACAACGAATTGCAACTCATGCGCCCTGCGTCCTGCCAAAAGGTGATTACCTCCGTTTCAGCGTTACATTATTTAGGTAAGGACTATCAATTCTTCACATCCTTCTACACCCAAGGCGAAGTAAAGAATAACCTACTGAAAGGTAACCTCATCGTGCGCGGTGGTTTCGACCCTTTATTTAACTATGCCGATATGCAGGCGGTGGTTCAAGCCCTGCGCGACAATGGCATAGAAAGCATCCAGGGCAATATCCTGTTGGATTTATCCTTCAAAGATAATCTGGAGAAAGGCGAGGGATGGTGCTGGGACGATAAAGATAAGCCCTTAAATCCACTTTATTACAATGGAGAGCCCCATTTCGCCATAGCACTCAAGCGACACTTGCTCAATACTGGGATAAAATTCAAAGGCAACGTACGCACCATCAAGCAAGTGCCTCAGAATGTACAACTGCTCATTCATTGCCAACGCCCCATAACTGAGGTACTCCATTTTATGATGAAGGACAGCGACAACCTTTGTGCTGAATCCATCTTCTACCAATTGGCTGCACGTCAAGGACGTCCTTTTGCATCCGCCTCTGATGCGATTGAGCACATTGAAGCACTAATTGACTCTTTAGGACTTAATCCTAAGCACTACAAAATAGCGGATGGCAGTGGACTTTCGCTCTACAATTATACCACACCCCAGCTCATGCTCACCTTCCTGCGCTATGCTTATTCTAATCCCAACATCTATCAAACATTGCTTCAAGCCCTGCCCATCGCCTCAAAGGACGGCACCTTCAAAAAACGCATGGCGAACACAGCTGCTGCGGGGAATATCAGGGCTAAAACAGGCGCCGTAACAGGCATCAGCACACTCTCAGGATATTGTCAGGCCCCTAACGGCCACACCCTGTGCTTCACCATCTTTAACCAAGGACTCCTACGCGTGGCACACGGTCGTGCCTACCAAGATAAAGTGTGCGAGGCATTAACTCAAGAGTAAACCTCAAAACAAAAACAGTTGTTCTCCTGAAATAGATTTTAGGGACATCAGGCAAATTTAAAGCCAAAGAACAGATCAAGCATGAGCACAAAAAAGCGCTCGCGATGAAGGATCCTTCACCGCGAGCGTTTTTTTAATATACAAAGTTCACATAAATGGTTTGGCTCAAATCACCTACAGTTACCGTAAATTTAGTCTTTGCGGTACCATGAGTGCCATATTCGAAATCTGCATGCCAGTCGGTAGTGATTTCGCTATTGGCAGCGATCGTGCCCGACTTACGGAGCGTTTTATCTTTCAAAGGCAAGCAGTCGCCAAAGGCACA
>JAGBYN010000007.1 GCA_017628775.1 Bacteroidaceae bacterium
AGGTATATCGACAATGTGGAGCACGAGGCAACGCTCATGAATGTGCTCATGGCGGGGACGGGAGCGGGGAAGAATTGCATCACCGAACCCATCAATCGCATCATGGCGGACATTCGCCGACGCGACCTTGACAACCTGCGCCGGGAGCGTGAATGGAAGCGCGAGATGCAAACGAAGGGAGCAAATAAGGATAAGCGAAGCCGACCCGACGGACTTGTCATCCAGGAGATTGACCCCGACATGACGAATGCCGCCTTCGTGCAACGCCTTGCCGACGCAGATGAGCGCTTCCTTTATGCCCGCATGAACGAGATTGACCAATTTGACGCCCTCAAAACGTCCGCCCGAAGCAAGGCGCAATTCCAAATCATGTGCTTGGCGTTCGACCCTGGCAACTCCTACGGACAAACGCGTGTGGGCACGGGAAGTGTGAGCGAGCGTGTGTGCATCCGCTTCAATTGGAACGCCTCGACCACCGTGCAAAAGGGGTTGCGCTACTTCTCCAGTGTGCTTACCGACGGACCTATCTCACGCATCAACTTCTGCACCATCCCCGAGCGCGAAATCGGAGCAGAAATGCCCGTTTATGGCACCTATGACGAGAGTTTTGACGAGGCGCTTCGCCCCTACATCGAGCGCCTGAACAATGCCCGAGGGCTCATCGATTGTCCGCAGGCACGCACCCTGGCGAAAAAACTCATGGAGGAGTGTGCCGACTTCTCGCGCCTCTCGCAAAGCCGTGTGTATGAGAACCTCTCGTATCGTGCCAACGTGATTGCCTACTTGAAAGCGATGGTGCTCTACGTGGCGCAGGGCGAGAAGTGGGACAAGACGATTGAACACTTCGTACGCTGGTCGCTTCGGTACGACCTGTGGTGCAAGATGCACTTCTTCGGCGAGAGCATCCTCAGCCAAGAGACGGCAGAACATGGGCGTGAGCGCCGCGGTCCGCAAAACCTGCTCGACCTGTTGCCCCATGAGTTTACACGCCAGGAAGCGCACCAGCTTCGCCAACGCCTTGGTATTCGCACAGGTTCATTAAGCAGCATGCTTGGCATTTGGAAACACCGAGGGTATATCGAAAATTGCAACGATCCGCTCACTACGCCACCCGAAAAGAGAATCTATCGCAAAACGGACATTTACATCGGAAAAGAAAGAGCAGACACATAAGGTCTTTACAGTTTTACAGTATTACAGTAATATTTTTTATTGTAGTGAACTTGTAAAGTTGCGTCTTCACGCTTTACGCCCATACTCCGAGCTCAGAGCCTTATGACCTTAAAATCTCAGAACCTTATGATCTTAAAATTTATGACCTTAAAAACCTCAAATCTTGTAATCCTAAAACCACAACGACCATGCTTTACTTTGGCCAACTCGCCCAGCGCTATTACCCCGACAAGGCTTACCGCACCGCCACGCGCCTCTTTCGCCATGAATTGGAGGTCACCAAAGGACTCCTCCGTGAACTCAAAAAGGCGGGATATACCCCCACAAGCCGCTTGCTTACGCATACGCAGGTGAGGATTATCGAGAAGTTTATTGGGGAGGCGGACTAAGAAAGAAACGCCCATCAAATAAAAAGCATGCCATGCGATTATTATTAGAGCCATCATTGTGCATTTCATGATTGCCTATGTCCACCCCTTTGCCGATGGCAACGGAAGAACGGCACGCGCACTGTTCTATTGGTGTATGCCCTACGTTGGAGGAAAAATCAGTGTTTCTTCTATTTTATGTTGAATTTAATCGTAACTTTGACACTTCATTAACAAACGTTCTGATATGAGGAACAGAAAAGTGTATGATGAACAAAAACAACGAGATAATAATTTATCAGTCTGAGGACGGGCAGACACAGGTTGATGTCCGTATGGAGAACGACACGGTATGGCTCACACAGGCGCAGATGGCAGAGTTGTTTCAAACAGACAGAACCTCTATTGTGCGCCACATCAATAACATTTATAAAGTAGAAGAATTAGAGCGCGAATCAACCTGTGCAAAAATTGCACAAGTTCAAATGGAGGGAAGCAGAGCGGTTACCCGACAAGTCCCCATTTTCAATTTGGACATGATTATTTCGGTCGGCTATCGTGTGAATGCAAAGCGTGGCGTACAGTTCCGCAAATGGGCGAACAAGATTCTGAAGGACTATCTATTGAAAGGCTATGCCGTAAACGACCGCCTGCGTCGTGATCAGTTGGGCGAACTTCGCCAATTGGTGCAGGTTGTAGGTCGCACACTACAGAGTCAAGACATCACTCAAACGGCAGACGGACAGGCACTTTTTGATGTGGTGGTTGACTATACCTACGCCCTTGACACTCTTGACAATTACGACTATGAACGCCTCGCTATTGAGCGCACTACAACGCCCGAAACTCCCTTCCACGCCACCTATGACAATGCCATGACTGAAATACGCCGCCTGCACGCCAAATTTGGCGGTAGTCAATGGTTTGGCAACGAGAAGGACGATTCCTTCAAAAGCAGCATCGGGCAGATATATCAAACCTTCGGAGGTGAAGAACTCTATCCCTCGGTAGAAGAAAAGGCCGCTATGCTACTCTACCTCGTAACCAAGAACCACTCTTTCAGCGATGGCAATAAGCGCATTGCCGCCACCTTGTTTCTATGGTTCTTAAACAACAACGGAGTCCTTTATCGCCCCGATGGCACCAAACGCATTGCCGACAATACCCTTGTGGCACTCACGCTGATGATTGCAGAGAGTCGAACAGAGGAGAAGGATGTGATGGTGAAAGTGGTGGTCAATTTGATTAACCAGCGCAATGCATAAAGTTGATAAAAGAAGCGGAGTAGCAATACATCAGGACGAAGAAAGACACCCTCACCCGAGCGTGTCTTTCTTTTTTTTGGTCTCTGCACAAGATAAGTGTGACATGTGACAATGTGACAAGGAAAAAGCGATGGTTATGCGCTTTCCCAAGACCTCCGGAAGAGTGGATGATCAATAATTAAAAAATGCACTTGGCGAGTCAGCGGAGAACTGGGGCATTGGGCACTGAGTGAGTGGGGGATGAAGAAACACGGAGGGGTATAAACGAAAAAAAGAGGGGCTCGAGAGCCTCTCTTATGTTAAACTTTGCACGGGTAAATGTTGCCATCAATGAACAAAAGAATGTGCGTAAATCCTTAAACCCTTATTTAAAACGCATTGGCAACATCTTTTTGTGGGGCATCGGATGAATCCGAGCGAACCCCGCAGAACAACCTTATTAACCTTAAATTTCCTTACATGTTGAATCCAATCTATTTGAATGAATCAATGCGTGCAAAGTCTTGGCGTCTTTTGAAAGTCAAGCTTGTTTAGTTTTTGTGTTGTTTCGCTTATATAAATCGGTTGTGTGGTTACAAAACCTTACCTTTCAAATGACGTTGCAAAATTACTGATAAAGTTTAGAATATCAGGGCGTTTGCTCGGTTGAAGGGGTTTGCGTTTAAGGCTTTTTAACACTCTGAGGGTGGCTTTGTTGCGTTGGCGTGTCAAAGCGTGTTGAGATTACGGGTTTATCTCCAATGTGGCGAGGAATGCCTCAAGGCTTTCGCTAAGGCGCGAGAATTTGTAGGGCGCTACGTTTGAGGGCGCAATCCCCGGTATGGGGGTTAGTGCGTGGTAGGCCACTAAGAGCGACGCCAGGCGACCGGCACACACATCGCCACGCTTGGCAAGAGCGATGCACACGGAGCGGAGCATCGAGGCGCTGCTCTCGTCCTTGAGCGTTTCAAGGAAGAGGGCGTAGGTTGATGCCAGGGTGGGTATGCGTATGAGGAGGCCGATGCGCTTCACGGCCTGGTGGGGCGCATAGAGGTTGAGCAGTGTGTCCACTTCGTGGTGGGTGTGGGCCAGCGGGAGCAATTGCGCGAGCAGTTTTTGGCAATCAATCTCCGTGGGGTTTAGGGCGGCATATTCTTGCCACAATTCCGATGCGAGCGATGAGCGCTTGAGTTCGCACCTTTTGCAGAACGCTTTTAAAAATGTGGTCAAGTAAATCTTTGAGTTTTGGGGCACGATTTTAATGAAGCATTCGCTGAAGGTTGCGTCGGCAATGGGAATCAGGATTTCGGTGCTGAGCAGGTGGCCTGCCGTTTTGTGTTCGGCGGTGCTCAGAGTGGCTAAAAAGACAGCCATGCCATCGACGTCGCCACTTTGAAGGTAAGCATTGAGCCTTTGGCTTAGGTAGGGATTAACGCGGCGAAACATGAGGGGTGAGGGTTGTGTGTGGGGGGTAAAAACGCGCTGGGCGTTAAAAAAGAGGATTCTTCAGGTCATTTTACCTGCGCGCTTGATTTTTTGGCGTTGGGGTGGTGAAACAACCTGAAGAATGCTATGTGTGTTGGGTTATGGTGAGGGGGCTATTCGCGCACTTCCAGGAGCACGACGTTTTCCACGTGGTGGGTTTGTGGGAACATATCCACGGGCTGCACCTTCACTACCTTATATTGCTCGTCGAGCAAGCTGAGGTCGCGTGCTTGCGTTGCGGGGTTGCAACTCACGTAAACGATGCGCTTGGGGTGAGCGTAGAGGATGGTGTTGATCACGTCGGTGTGCATTCCGGCACGTGGAGGGTCGGTGATGATGACGTCGGGCGTGCCGTGGGTTTCAATAAATTCTCGGGTCAGAATGTCCTTCATGTCGCCCGCGAAGAAGAGGGTGTTGCCGATGTTGTTGATTTCGGAATTCACCTTAGCGTCTTCAATCGCCTCGGGCACATATTCAATGCCCACCACGCGCTTGGCTTGTTTTGCCACGAAGTTGGCAATGGTTCCGGTTCCGGTGTAGAGGTCGTAAACGCACTCATTGCCAGTGAGCTGGGCGAAGTCGCGCGCCACCTTATAGAGCTCGTAGGCCTGGTTCGTGTTGGTTTGGTAGAAGCTCTTTGGTCCTACTTTAAAGCGTAGGCCCTCCATCGTTTCGTAGATGAAGTCCGTGCCGTGGTAGGTGATCACTTCTTGGTCGCCAATGGTGTCGTTGCACTTCAGGTTGTTGACATAGAGCAACGAAGTGATTTCGGGAAATTCGTTTTTAATGAACGCCAACAATTGCATCGCCTGGTCGCGCTCTTCATCGTTGGTGAAGCTGAATTGAATGAGGAGCATGATTTCCTGCGTGTGGTTGCCCAGGCGGATCATCATGTTGCGGAGCAAACCCTTGTTTTGGCGCAAGTCGTAGAAACTTAATTGATGCGCCTTGGCGTAGGTGCGGATGGCATTGCGCACGCGGTTGCACACGTCGTCCATGAGGTGGCACGTGTTGATGTCCAGGATTTTGTCGAAAGCTCCGGTGATGTGAAATCCCACGGCGTTCATGTCCTCAAAATTCACGCCGCTTTTAATTTGCTCGGCGGTGAGCCATCGTTTGTTTGAGAAGCCAAACTCTAGCTTGTTTCGGTATTCATACGTTTCCTGGCTTCCGAGGATGGGCGATATTTCGGGCAGTTGGACCTTGCCGATGCGCGTGAGGTTGTCCGTCACTTGTTGTTGCTTAAACTTGAGTTGCTCTTCATAGGGCAGGCATTGCCACTTGCATCCGCCACAAACGGTGAAGTGCTGGCACTTGGGTTCAATTCTAAGGTCCGACTTTTTGTGAAAGCGCACGATCTCGGCTTCGGCATAGCTATGCTTCTTCTTCTTGATTTGAAGGTCAACGATATCGCCTGGCACGCCGTAGGGCACGAAAATAACCAATTGATCCAACTTGGCAATCGCCTTGCCTTCGGCGGCAATGCCCGTTATGGTGATGTTTTCTATTAAAGGAAGTGGTTTCTTTTTTCTTGACATAATGTAAGTGTTGATGGGTTCACATCGCGCGGGTGCGGGTATGTGTATGTAGTGATTATAGAGAATAAAAGAGATGTCTCGTAAGGTGGTGGGGGCGGAGCGTGGCTGAGGTGGGGTTGAGGTTGCCCCTGCTGCCTTTTCCTGTTGCGTCAGTCAATGAAATTGGCTTCAGGCGTGAGGCGTATGCCAAATTTGTTGTAAACGTCGCTCACGATGGTTTGTGCCAGGTGGGCGATGTCGGCTCCGCTTGCTCCGCCATGGTTGACGAGCACGAGGGCTTGCTTAGCGTAAACGCCCGCGTCGCCAATGCTCTTGCCCTTCCAGCCACATTGCTCGATGAGCCACCCTGCGGGTATTTTAAAGCCCTCCTCGGCGGCATAGTGAGGCATGGTGGGGTAGGTGCGTTGCAATTGCTCAAGAAGCTGAGCATCGATAACGGGGTTCATGAAAAACGAGCCAGCATTGCCCACGTCCTTAGGGTTGGGCAACTTGCTATCGCGAATGTCAATGATGCATTGGCGCAGGTCGAGCGCGCTGGGGTTCACGATGTTTCGTTGCCTTAAAGCCTCATGGATGGCGCCATATTTGATGTCGGGCTCAAAGGTGCGCGTCAGTGCGAAGCAAACGTGCGTAATGGCATATTTGCCCTTGAGCGAGGTTTTAAAGATGCTATGGCGGTAGGCATAGTCGCATGCCTCCACGTTAAAGGTGTGCATAGCGCCCGTCTCCAGGTTAATGGCCTCAATGGTTTTAATGTATTGCGCCACTTCCTTGCCGTATGCCCCAATGTTTTGCACGGCGGCGGCACCCACCTCGCCCGGGATGTGCGAAAGGTTTTCAAGGCCGTAAAAATCGTGGGTCAGCGTCCAAAGCACAAAGTCGTCCCACACCTGGCTTGCGCCCACGCGTACCACTGCCTCGTTTGGGGTTTGCTCAAGCACCTCGATGCCCTGAATGGCAGAGTGAAGTATCGTGCCGCGGAAGTCGCCCATGAAAACGAGGTTGCTTCCAGCGCCGATGTGCAAGTATTTTTGTTTCGTCAAAGCCCCCGTGGCGATGAAGTCCTTCAGCTCCTGGGGTGTGGTGTATTCAAAAAAATAATCGCAATGGATGTTGAAGCCAAAAGTGTTGTGTGGTAAAAGGGAGTAGTTTGTTAATATCATAACAAAACTTTCATTAATAAAAATTAGAGGGTTAATTGTATTCCAATTCAGCAAGTCGCCATCCCCTTCGAGCGCGTTCAAAAGTAAGCGTGGTTGAAAGTCCCGCCGAGAGGTTTGGGAGCACCAAATAGCGCTTGCTCGTTTTTTGCCCTTTATCTTCAAAGAGCACGCACGCCAAAACGTCGGTGGGCAGGTCTGGGCTATATTCCGGCCAGGCCTCCGCATTGACGATGCCCGAAATCGTTTCGTGCGAGTAATCGTCCTCCGTCTTGAAGCCAAAGGGATTTCTAATGTGCTGATATTGGTAAACCGTGTCGGTGGCAAATTGGCAAAAGAACTTGTAAAAATCACCGTGCTTCATGCGCGCAAGGCGGTCAATCACGATGGATTGCAGTGCCCATTCGCCCTCAACCCTGTTGAACGTGTATTTCCTGACGCTATCGGTGTTGAGAAACACGTAGTCCACCTCGGCATGGCAGAGCGCCGTGTCCTTCTCCAGCAGGTCGATGTGGCGCTTCGATGTAAAAAGCATCGCATAAGAAAGCAAGTTGCGAGGAGGTGCGTTGAGCGCCCATTGCGCCTCGTCGAGCGCCCCCGCTTTGCCATGCTTCGTTATCGACAAAGGGAAAGAGATCTGCGCCTTCTGAAAAGACGTGTCGCTCACGAAATGATAGATGAAATCATCAAACGATGCGCTCTTGTAGGTCATAACATTGTCAGCCTCCTTTGAAATGTCGAACGTGTCGGTCAAAAGAGGAATTTCAGGCGCAACCTCAACAATTGAGTTTGTCTTGTTTTGTTGGCACGCGCTCAAAAATAAGGAAAAACCAAAAACATTGATGCAAGTGCGTATCGTCATATTTGAAGTTTTATTTTTTGAATACAAAAGTAACGCTTTTCTTAAAAAGAAGCGCATCTTTTGAAAATATTTGTATAACTTTGCGGACAATTAGAGGCATGGCGTGCCGAAGGACTTGATTTCTTTAAAAAGGTAGGCGTCGCCCGCCCCGTTATTTTGCTTAAAAACATTAAAATCCTCATATGCTACAAAAAATAGAGTCGTTGATGAGCGAAGTCCAATCGCTTACCGCTTCAAACGAACAAGAGTTGGAAGCCTTGCGCGTGAAGTACCTTTCAAAAAAAGGATTGCTCAATGAATTAATGGCAGATTTCCGAAATGTCCCAGGCGAACAGAAGCGCGAAGTGGGCATGCGCATCAATGAATTGAAAACAGCTTTTCAAGATAAATTTGCTGAATTGCGAACCGCTATCGCAACAACAGAGGAAGACCACTCTGACCTTGACTTGACACGTTCGGCCTATCCCATCAAGTTGGGCACACGCCACCCCCTTTCAATCGTAAAGCACGAAATCCTCGACATCTTCGCTCGATTAGGCTTCGCAATGGCGGAAGGCCCCGAAATTGAAGACGACTGGCACGTGTTCGGTTCAATGAACTTTGCCGATGATCACCCTGCGCGCGACATGCAGGACACCTTCTTCATCGAAGCTCATCCCGACGTGATTTTGCGCACGCACACCAGCTCTATCGAAAGCCGCGTTATGGAACAAACGCAACCACCCATCCGAGTGATCTGCCCAGGGCGCGTGTATCGAAATGAAGCCATCTCAGCGCGCGCACACTGCTTCTTCCATCAAGTGGAAGGACTTTATGTGGATAAGGACGTGTCGTTCACCGACCTCAAGCAAGTGCTCTTGACCTTCGCACGCGAAATGTTTGGTCCCGACACCCAAATACGCCTCCGCCCCTCATACTTCCCCTTCACCGAACCATCGGCCGAGATGGACATCTCGTGCAACATTTGTGGCGGAAAGGGATGTGGCTTCTGTAAACACACAGGATGGGTTGAAATCTTAGGTTGCGGTATGACCGACCCCGCCGTGCTTGAAGCATGCGGCATCGACTCAAAAGTTTATAAAGGCTATGCCTTCGGTATGGGCGTAGAGCGAATCACAAACTTAAAGTACCAAGTCAAAGACTTAAGATTGTTCTCAGAGAACGACGTTCGATTCCTCGAAAACTTCATCTCTGCCAATTAAACCACACGGAATACATTCGAAAGCACAAAAAAAGCATGTGGATGTAAATTCTGTGTGCCCCGCGAAAAAAAGAAAGAGAGAGAGGGATACGACCTCCTCGGTTTTAATCAAAATTTAAATCTATCGCATTGTGCTTATCTTATCCAGACATATAGAAAACATTCTGCTTCACCACAACTGTGTTATCATACCAGGATTTGGCGGATTGCTGACTCAAAATATTCCAGCCCGCTTTGTGGAAGACGAAGCCCTTTTCTTGCCGCCCCACCGGAGCGTGAGCTTTAATAACCGCCTCGTGATCAACGATGGCATGCTCGTGCAATCATACATGTCGGCCTTCGCTATCAGCTATGCCGACGCCGCAGCGCGTGTGGATGCCGCCGTTCAGGACCTGAAGATGGGGTTGATGCGCGATGGCGAGTATAAGCTTCACGGCATTGGCACCTTCCGCTTAGCGGCAGATGGGGGTTATACCTTTGAGGCTTTGGAAGCAGGCACACTCTCGCCCGAACTCTATGGTTTGGACGCCGTGGCCGTCAAACCGATGCAGGCACCCGAACAAAAGGCACAAGCACTGGTTCACGACGAAGAAGCAAAAGACGAGCAAAAGCAAAAGCCGACCACCGACGATAGTAAGTACTACGTGCTGCGCCTCAATAAAATGGTGGTCAACTACATGGCGGCGGCCATCGTGATGCTCGTATGTTATTTCACATGGGCAGTACCCGTGAAAAACACCGTCGATGTGCATTTGAAGCAAGCAGCCTTCTTCGCCACCGATATCTTTACAAAACCCACAGAGGTCAATTTAAGTTTAGCACCACGCATTGTGGCTGAAAACGAAGCTACGGGCGAACTTGACATCGTTGAACCATCAACCTACGTCAAAGAAGAAGCCGCACCGCAAGAAGTGCAAGCATCGCCAAGCAAGCCAACGAAGCAATACACCATCGTGGTATGTAGTTGCGTGCCACGCGCGAATGCTGAAAAGCTAATCCAAAGCCTCTCAGAACAAGGCGTTGAAGCAGAAATCTTCGTCAAGCAAGACATCCTGCGCGTTGTAGTGGGCACATTCGCATCAAGAAGCGAAGCCGAACAAGCCTTGAAAACCATGCACGAGGGCCATCAAGCATTTAAGGATGCGTGGATATTAAAAAAATAATGAAACTCATTTATGAAACGTATAAGATGCCCAAAATGCGATGAGCCAATCCTATTTGATGAAACGCAATACGAACCTGGAAGAAGCTTAGTCTTTGAATGTCCCACGTGTCATAAGCAATTTAAATTGCGCATCCCCGAAGTCAAACAACAGGTAGAGGAGGACGACACCCAGGAAAACGAAGAGCAACAACCTCTGGCCATCGTGACCGTGGTGGAAAATGCCTTCCATTTCAAGCAAGAATTGCCCATCTACGAAGGCGATAATGTCATCGGAAGACATGTCAAGGGGTCAAAAATCAATACACCCATCAAAACCGTTGATCCAAGCGTTGACACCACGCATTGTGTTATCAAGGCAACCGTAAAGCGCACAGGCGAAAAGGTTTATTCAGTAAAGGATGGCCCCTCAAACACAGGCACTTTCGTGGGCAATAAACTCTTAGGCTTAAAAGAGCAGGTGCGCATTGAAACGGGCGATATCATCACCATCGGCGCAACAACCTTGATATTTGAAGAATTGGAAGGCGAATAAATACAAGCTTTTCAACATAAAAGACAAAAAAGATTTGTCGCAATCGAAAATAGTTTTTATTTTTGCACCGCGTTTGGCCGAAATGGCTCAGTTGGTAGAGCAACGCATTCGTAATGCGTAGGTCGCGGGTTCGAGTCCCGCTTTCGGCTCACATAATCATAATTTAGGGATGTTTGATTTTCAAGCATCCCTTTTTCTTTTTATTTAGTTTCAATTCATTCGCTTTTTTGCGCCAACCCTAAAACTTTATGCGCCTACACCTAAGTGATTTCACACCTTTTACTTAACTTTGCATAGATGAGGTGGAAGCCCTTTTCGGGAGCCTTTCGGCACGTCCGAAAATCAGCACCGTTTCCCCTCCTTTAAAAATAGTTTAGGCCATCACATTGCTATGAAATTACTCTCCTTGTCATTAATGAATTATCGAAATATCGGCGAAGCCACGCTATCATTGTCGCCCAATGTCAATTGCATTGTGGGCCATAATGGCATGGGTAAAACCAATATCCTGGATTCCATCTTCTACCTCTCCTTTTGCAAAGGTTATGCCTCTGCACTCGACGATCGCAACATCAAGCATGGCGAAGATTTCTTTATGATTCGAGGCGATTATCAGCGCGAAGATGGTGGCACAGAGCAGATAAACATCAGCCTGAAACGAGGAGGTCGCAAAAGCGTGAAGCGCGATGAAAAAGCCTACCGACGTTTATCAGAACATTTAGGACGCATACCCTTAGTCCTGATAGCACCTGCCGACGAATATTTAGTGAGAGGCGGTGCAGAAGAGCGCCGAAGGTTTATGGACATGGTTATTGCGCAATACGACAGTTGCTATATCGAAGCACTCAATCGTTATGAAGCCTCGCTCAAGCAACGCAACGCCATGCTGAAAGCCGAACAAGAACCCGATTGGGCGGTGATGGACATCGTTGAGGCCATGATGAGCACCGATGCCGATTATATCTACCAAAAACGACAAGCCTTTATTAAGGACTTCTTGCCCATCTTTCAAATGTTGTACGCACGTTTGTGTGCCACCGACACAGAGCAGGTAAGCGTGGCCTACGACTCGCATTTAGAACGTGGAAACCTTGAAGAACAATTGCTCACGTGTAGAGATAAAGAGCGCATCGTGGGACACACCCTTCATGGTGTGCATCGCGACGATATTAATTTATTGTTAGGCGGTCATCCCCTGCGCTATGAAGGTTCGCAAGGACAAACAAAAACTTATGTCATTGCAATGAAATTGGCACAATTCCTCTTTCTCAAAGAAAAGGGATGCGGAAGAACGCCCATCTTGCTCCTCGACGATATTTTCGATAAGCTAGATTCAAAAAGAGTCATGAAAATCATGGAATTTGTATCAAGCAACGAAATGGGACAAATCTTTATCACCGATACGAACCGCGAAAACATCGACAAACTCATTGCTGCATCAACATGCGATTATAAATTGTTTGTCGTGGACGAAGGGGTGATAAGCGAAAAATAAAAACCATGGAACGACGAAAAATTGAAAACCTAACCGATGTCCTGCACCGTTTCTTGCGTCATGAGGGGTTGGAAACGCCCTTGAACGAACATCGAGCCGTTGACGTATGGGACGAAATCGTGGGGCCCATGGTTGCACGCTGTTCAAAAGAAAAGAAAATCTATAACCGAAAGTTATTTGTTAAGTTGACCTCGCCAGTGATTCGCCAGGAATTGCAAATGAAACGTAGTTTCTTAGTCAAGGAAATCAATGAAAAAGTAGGGGCAGATGTGATTGAGGAACTCGTGCTGACATAAAAAAGAGAAACGAAAACACACAAGGCGCTGCCGTTTCATATCTTAATGATTCAATCCTCGAAAATAGCATGAACAAAATAGAAACCTTTAGAAAAGCGCTCAATGAACGTAGGTTGCTTTTGGATGGCGCAATGGGCACACTCTTGCAACAACTGGGCTATGTGGAAAAAACGCCAGAGGTGCTCAATGAAAGCCATCCTGAGGTGATTGCAAGTGTGCACCAACGTTATTTAAACGCTGGAGCCGATATCATAACCACCAATACATTCTCGGCCAATAGAATAGCGCTGAAAGATTTAAATTTAGCACACAAAGCCCACGCTTTTGCCAAAGAAGGTGCGATGATTGCCAGAAAAGTGGCTGATGACCACGCTTGCAGAAACAATAAAGCATGCTTTGTGGCGGGAAGTATGGGACCAACCGGATGTAGCTTAACCCTGCAATTAGACCAAACCGTGAGCTTTGACGACATGGCGAGCGCTTATCAAGAGCAAGCCGAGGGGTTAATAGCGGGGAGCGTGGATATCTTGCTTCTTGAAACCAGTTTTGACACGCTCAACGTTAAGGCGGCTTTGCAAGGCATGCGCCGAGCGATGAATCAGAGTGGGG
>JAGBYN010000068.1 GCA_017628775.1 Bacteroidaceae bacterium
CCCCCATGCCTGCCACCACGAACTTCCGATCTACCGCTGAATGTATAACCTTCCTTCGTAGGTTCGTCCAGAGCAGTAAGTGCACTACCGTACACCACTGAATCGCTCTGCACTACTTCGCCATCAACCTTATAAGTCAAAGTATAACTATTGATAACAAAGTTACCTTCTACCACAACATCCTTTGCAGGCATCGTCGCAGGAACTTCACTCCAACCGCTAAACGTGTGACCTTCCTTCGTAGGTTCGGCAAGAGCGGTAAGTGCACTACCATACGCCACAGAATCACTCTGCACGACTTCGCCATCTACCTTATAAGTCAAGGCATAACTATTGATTGAGAAGCTACCTTTCACCACAACATCCTTTGCTGGCATCGTTTCGGGAATTCCACTCCAACCGCTAAACGTATGCCCTTCCTTCGTCGGTGCTTCAGTTTCGCTCAAGACTTTACCATATTCCACAGAATCTGTATGGAACACTTCATCATCTACGGTATAAGTAAGCTGATACTTATTAACAGTAAAGCCCCCTTCAACTACAACATCCTCAGTTGGCATAGTTTCGGGCAAACCATTCCAAGCAAACGAATAACCAGTTTTTTCTGCCACATCTGGTACCGAGAATTTCTCTCCGGCTTTCACCCATTGTTCGCTTACGATTTCTCCGTCAACTTTGAAGTATAGCGTAAAGAACGTAAATTTAGCCAATGCAGATACTTCCTTTTCCGAGGTATAGTTTTTACCCTTAACATCACTCAAAACAACCTTTGTCACCTTGAGTTCTGTATCACGATATGCTGTACCTGCAACTGGAGTATAATTCAAGGTAAACAAATTTCCTTCGTTGCCGAGAATCGGTGTATTGTTCATCGAATAAATGATTACTTGATACACACCTGGGGTTACCTCTGACAAGAAATAGGAGTGATTCTTTATTCTATCCGAAGCCAACAAATTCTCCATCGTAGTTTTCATACCAGGCAACCACGAAATCTGCAACTGCACCGCTACGATTTCAGTATAATTGTTCAACCCGAAATCAAAACTATACCCTCCCTTTATGTTTTCACCCGTTACAGTAATCACATTGGGTTCATAAATCTCACCGCTCACCGCAACTGAATGCATTCTATCATTCGGATCATTGGTATAGATTTGCATCGTTGTCTTATGCGCTCCCTCTTGTGTGGGGGTATAAGAAACGGTAATTGTTTTACTTTGATAAGGCGCTACAACCAAGGGCAAAGGTTCCTCTACGGCATAATTGTCTGCTAAGAAGGTCACCTTGTTTATTACCAAATCAACACTGCCATTATTGGATATAGTATATGTGGCAGTTTGCTTATTGGTAACAGCCTCACGCCCCATATTCAATTCATCAGCGCCACGGAATGTCGGACTCTTTATCACAACATATTCTCCGTTTACTGCCGACACCATATTCTCCATCCCCACATTACTCAACACCACTTTTGCTGGCTTGACATGATACCAACCACTTGCACCATTCAGGCGCACTCTAAACGTCATCAAGTCCCCATTTCCTTCTGGTATCACTTGGTTACTGGTAGAATAGAGCGCCAGAACCAACAGACCATTTTGATAACTTGCAGTTACCCTATGGTCCGTACTGCCACATACTATTCCTGGCATCGCACTTCCTTCTACATACACCAATTGTTGGGGCAACTGCAAATTAATTTGCGCCCCCGAAATGGGTTCCATGTTGTTCATCTTCAGCACTACAGTAACTTCCTCATCTGAAACGCCTTCTACATGTTGTACATGAAGTTCATTTACAGAGAATGGGTCTGCCACCACATTGGCCACCCCTGCTTTGGGGTTTACAGCATTGGTCGTAAAACTAACCTTTGATGTTATAGCCCCATGCTTCATGGGCGAATACATCAACTGTACTTGCTGTGTCGTTCCAGGGGCACTGGCATACGATTGCTGTGGTGCAACCAAATCCGCCCGATCCGACGTAACAGCAGAGATTTCCAAAGATTCAGTCCCCACATTACGCACACTTATAGCGTTTGTATAAGTGCTACGGATGGGGATATGCCCAAAGTCTACCGTGGGCGTTACAATCTCTATTTTAGGAGAAAGCAAAGTCACCACCCCACTTTCTACAGTCGCATCCAATTTATTTCCCCTTGCATCACTCAACACCACCACGGGATTTAACACATAGTCAGCAGGTTCCTTCTTCAACTTCAAGCGGAACGAACATAGTTCACCCGAGTTCCCTTGCAGCGAAGCAAGCAAAGGACTAAACACCACGATGTGTAAGCGTCCGTCCTTCATCGCGGCGGTCAGTTGGTGATCCTTACTGCGTTCCGTTTGCAACACAGCAGAACCCTCCACATATTTCAGTGCATCGGGCAACTCAAATCGCAATTCCACTCCCGTTGGAGCGTCACTATTTGCAAGCGTCACCGACACTTGCACTTCTTCATCGGGATGTCCCGAAGCAGAAGTCACCGTCAGTTTATTGTCTGCCCACATTGTTGTCCAACACAACAAGAGCAACAGACACGTTAATACTATTCTGCGCATAGACCAATCTACTTAAACTACAAGTTGCAAGTTATGAGCACAGCGAAATATCCTTATGAGAATCATTCACCGCTCATAACTTGCCATTCATAGGAATTGCTTAACACCTACTTACCTGCACAAATCACCTTTGCACTCTGCACCAATTGGCCATCTACATAAAGCGCCACCATATAAAGGCCCTTTTGCAATGCACGGGGTTGCCAAGTGTAATTGTGCTTACCCTGTGAAGCGATAGTGCTGTATGCATCCACCACGCGACCTGACAAATCGCAGAACTTCAAGTCAACTTCGTGGTCACCACTCAAACCGACAATGTAAGGCACATTGAGGTACGTCGTGAAAGGATTGGGAGTCGGAATGTTCAGTGCGCCAGCCTTCACTTCGTCAATACCCGTTGTAGTGCCGTTCACTGCGGCTACATTTCCGCCCTTAGCATCTGAAAGTACGATTTGAGTAACCACTGCCTCGTCACCCATCTTAAGCAATGCGTGCGTACCGGGCATAATCGTGTGTCCGCTCATCGAATAAGCCAAAAGCAAGAATTCGTCATCAGCCGTCCATACGCAGGTCTGTTCCATACCGTCAAGTCCATCCATCACGGTAAATTCGGTACCCTTCTGAGCATGTAAGCGCACCTGTACGCCGCCCAATGGTTGTGTGTTTTCCATATAGAGCACACCCTCCTTCACATAGTAATGAACAGGAGTGTCGTCCATGCCACTCGCACCCACTTGTGCAGGATTGATAATAATGCCAAGCGTACCTACCACGTCCAGAATATCAACCTCTTCGTCACTATTTACATCGGCAGCCTCATAGATAAAGGGTTGTGGGTCTTGGAAGGTAATGTATGCCACCTCTGTCACTACGTCTGCAATATCCACGTTCATACTACCATTCGCATCCCCCTTCTGAGCTGTCAACGGTGTTGCTGCTACGGCATTACTCAAGGCATGAGAAGTCAAAGAGGTTGTCAATTGCTTGATAAAGTAGTAGTAGGTAGTGCCTGGTATTACATCGTAGTCGGTAAATGCTGTTTCGTCTGCTTCAAGCACGTTGGGATTGACAATTGTGGTATCCATTCTTGTGAAATATTCCCAGTGATAACCCCAATCACCATACTTATTATAATCCTGGACAGATACTGAGTCATCAACTTCAGTATAGCGATAAATATTATAACCCAACAAGTCTGCGAAATCCTCCTCATCAGTTTCCCAAGTCAACTTCACCTTACCCAAACCAGCTTCTGCCATCAAGCCAGTTGCCATACTACCTGCAGCTTCCACTTGTACATTGAAACGCATATTTTCCACAGGAATCTTCCACATAGGTGTAGAAGGCACTTCTACTGGTTGCTGTTCAATAGTGGGTTCACCCTTTGCTGTGGCCAAATTATTATAAGCTTCGTACATTTGATCTAATGAAGACTTGAGAAATACATTGTCGCGAGACTCTGTAAACCAATTAGCAAACCTAGTGCTTTTTAAATAAGTTGTTGCTGTCTCATCGTTAAAGAGAGCCTCGTTTGGAGTTTTTAAGCCAAATTCATCTAATGCATACCACTCATCGTATTTGCTAGCTTTAAGATTAAACGTCAAACGATAATAACGATAAGGTTGTAGTGCATCCACGCCAAAGGTATATGAAACTGGTATGGTTGGGAATTCTACTCTATTATTCATATAAGAACCCACTTGAGTAAATGAAATTCCGTCATTGCTCGCTTGAATTTGGATAGCTTCAATATCCGCATCATCTGACTGCGAATGCGAAAGTATATCAAACGCCACATAACGTTGTCCCCTACCTTCACCTAAATCCACTTGCATCCAGCCTTTATCTCGTAAAGCGTTCCACGTAGATGTCCTACCATCAAATAGTCCATCCAAAGAAGTTGCTGAGTTATACTTAGTTGTACTTGTAACATACCCTCCTATCGATTGATCTGCTGATTGTAATGTAACTTTTTGATCAAAGTAGTTGATATATATAGAGTCTGATGTAAAGCCCAATAATTCCTTTAGTTTGCTAGACATTTGATTCAACTCTTCACGCAAATAATAATCCTCTGAAGATTCGACTGCGTCTGCTACATAGATTCGATTTAATCCATCTGCACCAGTTTTACCTGTAATGGTTAAGTAAGCAGTGTAGATGGTGCCGTCTTCATTCCAACTACCTTCTTCTGCAATAGTATTCTGAGTATAAGGAGGACGTACGCCCATTGCAACAAAAGGCGTAATTGATTTATCCATGGGCAGGCTAAAATACACTTCAAATTTATGCTTTCCAACGCCGAGTGGTGGCAATTGTTCAAATTCGTCTTGCGCATCATAACCATTCACAACGACTTTCCAAACAACTGCATGAGCATCTGCAGAGGGTCGGGTAAGCATATTGCTCAAATCGTAAACACCGTAACCAAAAGAATTAGTGGGATGTTCATAGTCATAAATACCATATCTTACAATATCCTGGCGCGAAGACCCAAAATAACTGGGAGAGTCTGGTTTGTACAATGTAATATCTCCTGTATTATACGACACACTAAATACACCAGCATCACATGTATTTCCAAACATGTTTGAATTGTGGATATTTGTTGCAGGCGCATCTGTATCATACCATCGTATATTATTACCAATAGCGTTTACACTAATTAAATTACCAGAGGAAATTATTTTAGTAGCTTTAGAAGCAAATATATTACTTGAGTTTAAATTCCCACGTGAAAAAAGGTAATAACCACTAATGTAGTTAAATGTACAATTTTTCATATTGTAATTAGCGAACCCATCATAACTACTGAAGCTAATATTCTCAAACAAAGCGTATTCAACTAGATTGTTCCCAAAATCCAAAGCAGGTATTGATTGGGTATCTAAATCAGCCATCGTAAAAACTATTGGACTATCAGGTGTTCCTTTGCACACCAAAGTATTTGCGTCCAATTTGAAACCACTACCATCTTTAAATTTAAGGACGGTTCCTGGTAATATGGTTAACGTAACACCCTCTGGCACCAAGATCGTCTTTGTCACAATATAATGTACATTGGGATAGAGCGTCAAATCCTCTGTGATCATACCACCAATTTCTACACCATTTTCAGCAGTTATTGTGAATTCATGCACTAATTCTTCTGCAGCATTATCGCAAGTTGCACGCAATACCAAGCAAATATGACGGCCGTCTGCACAGTCCTCGCGCACCTTGAAACGCAATGGATTGGCACTAATATTCTTGCCATAACTACTAAGTTGTTTGCCAAAATCAACTACGCTATCCAAGACTTCAATAATCGTTGGATCTTCTGTTTCTGCTACTTCAAGCGAGAAACGAATATTTTTAGCTTGTCCCCATTCATTGCGGAACGTAGGATAGAGGGCAATGGTTTCACCTGCATCGGGACGACCATCGCCATCGCCTTGAATGGTATCCTTTAGGGTGTAAGTCACCATGCCAAGTGTTGGTTTTCGGTCAGCATCGGTAATCTTGTATGCAGCCTCAAAGTCAACCAACTGATTCGTGCTCTTCTTTCGAGCATGGATAAGGTCGCCAAAGAGTATCTCCCAGTTGCCATACTCTTTTACTTGAAGTAAGCGAGAGATTCCTCCAGCGACATAAGGGCAAGCCATTGAGGTGCCATTGAGTTTCTTATACTTACCGCCAGGGTAGGTACTCATAATTCCCACACCAGGTGCACGAAGTTCGTAATTATAGAGTTGTTCTTCATTGAATAAAGAAAAAATAGGTCCATTACAATCGAAATTACTAAAAGCTGCCAATCCTCCATCTTGAGTACCTGCCTCTACACCCAGGACAAATGTAAATGCAGCAGGAAACATCGGAGCATCCCAGGGACAATGGTGACCACACATATCATGGCCGTCATTACCAGCTGCAGCCACAAGTACAGCTGTAGCATAAGCCTTTGCCAACGCTTGTTCTTCAGCAATTGAATAACCGTAACCACCAATACTCATGCTGATAACGTCCGCACCATTGGCTGCGGCATAGTCAATACCCTTAATGATAGTTGCTACGTCGCCCGTACCATCGCTCTGCATAACTGTAATGGGCATGATGAGCGCATAAGGATTGGCACCCGTAATACCAATCTTGTTACCTCCAACAGCTGCGGCGATACCCGCACAGTGGGTGCCGTGACCGTTCCAGTCTTCAAGGCGAGCCGTATTGTTTACAAAGTCGTAGCCATGAAGGTCATCAGCAAAGCCATTGTTATCATCGTCTTCGCCTTCAGCACCTTCCAATTCTGCAATATTGGTCCAGACATTGTCCTTCAAGTCGGGATGCTCAATATCCACACCCGTATCCAAAATGGCAATAACGGGGCGCTTATCTGTAATGGGTTTCTGCTTCCAAAGGAAGTCCAACTTCAACTGGCCATGCCCCCACTGCTCATTCTTCAATGGGTCGTCAGCTTTGCCATTGCCAGAAACAGATTCATCCGTAGCGAGGGCATACACCACATAGTTAGGTTCGGCATATTCCACTTCATCCAAAGCCTGCAGTTTCTCAATCGCTTGATACACGTTCACCTTCTTGGCATCAAACTGCAAACGGTAAAGGCGCGTCATATCAGCATCTTCAATTACCTGACCAGTAACGGACTTCAGAGCCTTTGTGCGCTTCACCTGAACCTCTCCAGTCAAAGGCATCAACTGCTCACCAGCAGTAACCCCAAGTTCGCTAAAGACCTGGTCAACTTTATTTACACCCGAAGTCATCTTCTTGCCCATTGCCTTTACACGCACAGGGGCAGATTCCTTAAACTTCACAATCATTTCGCCCTCGCGGTAATCGCGAGTGGCATGGCGGTCGATTTTCACAACGCCATCGGCATTGTTGTTAGACTGCGCCAACACAGGTAAAGTCGTCAGCAACATTGCTGAAGCCATACACCATAAAGTATTCTTCATAGTAGTGTAATTATTATTGTTAATCATTTGTTTACAGTAACCTATGTGGCAAATATAACACTTTTTAACCACACGCCCCACATACAATTCCATTTTTATTTGAAGCAGAACACACTACGGGCGATATGGAAGCAAAAATGAAAATAAAAGCCTTATTTTAGGCGATTTATACACAGCGAGCTGCACTGAAACTCTGCTGAAAAAGTGAAATAATGGTCCGCCAGTAGCGTATTTGAGCGTGAGGTGGAAGTTGGTGGGCGTGGAACGATTCTCAGACGAAAAAATTGACGATTTAGGATTCACAAGCCGCCTAAAACTTTAACATTTGTTAAGAAGATTTAACACTCCATCCGACTTCCGAAAAATTATCTCAGACATTTTTCCAACTATCTCAGACATAATTTTCACAAAGTCTAAGCTAATTTTCACAAAATCAGGCTCTTTTTTTAGGAAATCTCAGAAAATACACACTGATTATCAAGCACTTAAAAAGGAGGTTATACCACGCATGGTACAACCTCCTTTCCTGCAATGCAAAGATACTACATTTCTTAGGCGAATGCAAATCGGGATTTTTAGCCGAAGCGCCCGGATTTGCGAAATATTATGACAATACGTGGTGGGATTTTAAGGTTGTAGTTGAGAACAGATGCTTGAACTACGAACTGGCACGAATCGGCATGAAAGCAAACTTAGAGTAAAACTGGGGGGGGCGTGGACATTTGCAGTTATTCGTTGGCTTTCAAAATATTACAACAGAGGGCGTGTCAAAATGATATTGACACGCCCTCGTTTATTGGTTTCTTTTCCCTTAGTTGCGGAAGAACGACTTATTGAATATCTCGCACGAAGCGAATATGTTTCGCGATGGGCGCACCGATGGTTACGCGGTTGTTGAAGATATACCAACTGTAGAAGTATTCACTGCCTTGATAGTCGTAGTTATTTCCGTAGTATCCAAAGGAGTAATAGTTGCTTACGGAGAAGGAATTGCCTCCCCACCAATTGCCGTCTTGTCCGCAATAGAGAAACATGATCACTCCTTCACGCACATTGGGCACACGATAGCCCTCGGGAGACGGCGAACCGCCCGTTTCGAGCATGGACTTAAGGCCAGGGTAAGGCGAGTTGTCGTTGCTGTATTGCTGGAGCGCTCCGGTTTCAAATCGATCATACACACGCGCCATAGAGGTGTATTCATCGCCTGGAACGAGTTCGTGAGAGGTGTAATAGGCGCGCAAAGATTCCTTGTTCACATTGCGAAGGTCAAAGCGATAGACCGATGAGGTGTTGATGGTTCCCGAGGGGCGCTCAACAATCACCAAGGGGTCTTTGGGGAAGTTTGCTCCTGCCGTGCGAATGTTAGTTGCCGTAGCATTGGGAAGTCCTAAGTTACGGATGCATCTCACGGGAGAATAGGCGGGTTTGCCGTAATGCTGTTGGTATTCACCGGTAGAAGCACCCTCTTCTGCCCATACGATGGTGGGAATGTTACCAGCCGTTTGATTCCAAGCTGTGCTGCTCACGACGTGCATACGCCAGGGGTCTACTTGATTGAAAACGCCACCATTCACCTTTACATTCGGCTGACGGCTGGCCTCAATGGGATACAACTGCGCCTCAGAACTCAGTCCTTGGTCACCAATGAAGAGTCCGCAAAGTTGGTCGAGCGAGGCGATGTACCAACGCAATTCTTCGGGGTCGACAATGCCATCGCCATCAAGGTCACGGTTGCGCAAGAATATGGAGCGAAGCCCTGAAAGGTATTCTGCTTTCAGATTGAGTTCGGTGCCTGAATAATCGATGAACGTGTCCCAACGCAGGGAGGTGTTCAACGTCTTTGCGTTGCCCGTACCGCTTACCAAATTGATAAGACATGCCGTGTTGTAAAGGCCGTCTGAGCGCGACGTGTTGTCGGAAGTGTAGGAAGGCTTGTGAGTGCTGGCATTGAAGTTGTTGTAACGCTCGTCGGGGTGATAGAACCATGCTTGATTCTTGGTTTCATCCTCCGTTTCACATCCCCAGGCTTCTGTCAGGCTCGTGTGACTCTGACTAATGTTATAGGGCGTTTGAATGGAGCGTTGGCGAATGGTGAGGATACTTCCCGTCACGGAACTGTCATCGTCAGCACTACGGTTGTTCTTACAAAGTATGTGCATCAAGCGGTTGGGCTGATTCACAAACTTCTTCCACAGCACATCGGGGTCGTTCGGATTCATGGGGTTTGTTTCGTAATAGAATTCGTCCACAAACACCGTGAATTTCATTTCTCCGTTACGGTCGAAGAGGCTTTCCTGTCCGTTTCTCCACAACAGCACTTCGCCCTTGATGAGGTTGAGCATGTCAATCACGGAGAGCAATTTGCTCTTGTCGGCGGGGTAATGCATGTTGCCACTGGCGTAAAGATTGCTCCCGCTCACCTTGTCGTTGAGCATAAATTCCACCCACTTATAGTCAAGGTCGTTATAGATTTCCTTGCCCGTTTCATCCTTTGCGGGAATCCCTTCACGTCCGAAAGGCGTGCGCACGTACCACGTCATGTTTTCTACGTCCACCTCGCTCGCCTTAATCGTGTAAACGCGCTGTCCGTAGTGTGCGTCAAAGGTGTAAATATCCTCCTCGGCTTCATAAAGGTGGCCCATGGCGCCGGGTTGATTTTCCGTAACGCCCTCTTGGTTGTCGTTGGACGATTCCACTTCCACCTCAATATTATCTACGCCCTTCACATTGATGGTGTACTTATAGTGGGTGTTGCGCAACACGTCGTAGTTGTCCTTGTTGGAAGCAAAGTCGCCAAGGTGCACATAGTAAGTCACGTCGGCAATCAAGTGTTGCTCGGAGGTGAGACCAGGGTCAACAAGCATCTTCAGCTCACCCTTGATAATCATATACGTAGCCATCTCGGGGGCATACTCCCAAAGGCCGTTTTCTGTGTTGTAAGTGCCGTCCGCATTCTTAATTCTGCGGTCGCGATTGTGATAATTCCCCGCTACACTTTTCTTCAAGTTCGCCGAACGCTTGTTCTCGAGCGTGTAAAACGAGAATCCGTGCAACACAGCCCCCGTAGCGGTGCCATTTACCATTTCATTCTCCGTAGTTTCAAAGTTCGTTGGGCTCAGGTCGAAGTAAGCGTCTTCTTCCAGTTCCAAAGGGGTTGTCGAGGGAACGAGCAACGAACTCTTCGGAAGGTTGATAACTTGCCAAGATTCGGGAATAAACTCCTCTACCTTCTGACTGTTAGTCACTTCGTTAGGGTTCACACGCACGTTCACTTCCACCTTGGCGTCAAGGCGACGCAACTTTATGCTACCTTGTGGCAAGCGTATGTCGCCGTCGGTAGTGATGGAGACTCCGTCCTGACTGCCCGTCATCATGAAGTAACCCGCATTTCGGTCGGGAATTTCCTGATTGAGCGAAACTACCAGTTCCTGAAGTTCCTCGCGTGTGCGCACCAATCCCAAGCGTTCTTCTGAAATGTTCAAGAAGTCAAGGTCGATATTGGCAATCAAAACGATTTCCGCCTCTGCCGAAACGCTGGGCACGCTCATGTGCAGCGTACCCGTTGTTTTGCTGGGCGTGTTGTTCGGCCCCACGTTTTCCACGGTCCAATATTCGTCTTGCGCGGTGTTTCCAAGGTCGTCCGCGCCGAAATAATGGCCGTAAATTTTGTCACCATTGGCAAAAACATACACATACACGTTGCGCACCATGCTTTCGTAATGATACTCATAGGTAGAGCGCGTTTTTATCGAAATCGTGTCGTTACTTGTTGTGCCAAACTGAAGTGTTGCCTTGACCGTTCCTCCCACAAAAGTCTGTTGTGCCAATTCATCATCGGCACAACCCACTGCGAGCAACGTCCACACCCACATGAAAGCATGGAGCAGTTGTCTCATATTGAAGAAAGTATATTTGCGTGTCATTGTTTAGTCAAAGGTTACGTCGCCATTTACTTTATCCCAGTCCAGCACTTCGAAGTCTATGTCTCCTGTCTTCTGGTTGTAAGAAACATTCACCACGGTCTCGACAAAATCATTTCTGCGAATCGCCGTCAAGGGCGAGGCTATACCAGTGGTTGGGTTAACGATATTAATAGGCACAGTAACGGTGCGCGAAACGCTCCCAGCTTCGGATTGCTTCACCACTCTGTAAAGCGTGAAGTTTCGGCGATTCTGATTACTTGAAGAGTTGTGCCCCACGACAGAAGAACCATTCACCGAAAGGAAATATTGGCTATTCGTAGAGCGGAAGCGCAAATTACTAGCAGTTGTGGTAACTGTAAAATAATCCGAAGAACCGGGATTCACCACCAGGGGCACTCGAGAGTTGTTTACATTCGAACTCTGCATAAAATATCCCGTCGCCCCCATTGATTCGATAGCATAGTAATTGTAGTAGTTATTTGTTCTCGTAAACTTCCACACATAATTATGGTTCAGTTCATTATTGGTGAGGTAACTACTTCCCGAAGCTACACTATTGCCATTGGCATAGAGATACCTACGCGCATTAGAGTTGTACATAATGTACATCTCGCCATCCTTAACGTCGTTCACATTCGTAATCGCCTTGTTTTCCACCACGTATTTCTCCACTTCTCCGCCCGTGTATTTCAGGCCCAAGGAGTAATTGTAGGTGCCACCATCGCTTTCCAGGAGATAGGTGTCAAACACGGTGGTTTCGCTCACGCTTCCGTCGTCCGCAATTTCCGGAATTTGCATATTGGGGACAAAGGGAGTCACTGCTCCCGCAGAGGTTGACACAGGAGCAACTTCTGCCGCGCCCCCTTCGGTAAACAGATTTACCGACTTGCGGGTAAAGCGCGTGGGGAAGGACAAATCCGTTACGGTCAAGTCGCCTTCCGCGCTTTGGTTGCGCACATTAATGCGGAGTCGGGCGTAAGTGCGCTTCAACTCTCCGCTCACCGTGTTTTCACCAGGATTTAATCGCACTTGTTGCTTCAACGAGAGCGGATAAACCGAAGTCACGTTGCAGATGTTGTCGCTCGAAGCGTTCAACTGAGGGGGCGACAAGACGGTGGATGAAGTCATATTCGCCAGCGCGCCCGTCAATGTGCCATAATTGCCATAGTTGGCCACGGCATAAAGTTCGTAAGTCTTGCTATAGTCCAGATTGACAAACTCCACCTCTGCCTCAGTGTTGTTATTTCGAAAGCGAGCATCGTTCTCTTCAAGCGTTACGGAAGAAATAACGCGTCCACTCTCCACCAAGCACACCATGAGGCGATACATGCGTTGCCCATCCAGAATTTGCTCTTCCGCCGTCACCGTACCATTGTCGTCTAAGTCCACCACCCCACGCATTGAGGGAACAACGGGGGCTTGACCCTTCACCACAAATCTCAGCGTAGTCCCCCCTTGTGGCGAAACTTCACCGCCCAAACCATCGGCCTGACACGCCGCCATGAGCAGCATGCCACACCACAAGAATATGTTACGTAAGATGAAGCCTAACATAAAGGGGTAATCTATAAAAGTGCCCACGCAAGGTGGAGCCATTGTTCGTAATATTGTTTTCCGGAAAACGATTCGCCGAATAATTTTTCTGATGTCCCAAACAATTTTTCTGATGTGCCGAATAATTTTTCTTAGGTCTCAAACAAGATGCACCATCTGGGACTTAATTTTCAGATTGATTATGAGCGCCTTAAGAAAGCAGGAAACTTACGACGGTTTCACAATCAGCGCTGCAATGAAATACCGGTCGACAGGGTTACATCACCACGTCGTAACTGGACTCCAAGTAATTCCAGGGCGCAGTGGTCAGAACCACGTCTGCCGACGAACCCTTAATCTCGAGCATATAGGTGTATTGCACACCGGGTTCGTAAGTGATGGCAGGAATCTCCACCGAGAAGACTTCGCTACCCGCCTGCTTCAGCGTGTAATAGAAGCGCAGGCTGCCCGCCTTCACTTGTTGGGGAACGACTAAGAGCCACCCGTCGTTGTTTGTATATGCGGAGCCCTTCATCCCGTTGTTGGGGGTGTAGAGCGTGTTTTCCTGAGTAAAAGAAACTCCTGAGTGTTGCCATTCATACATGGGCGCCGTCGAAGCTTCGTAGGGATACCATTTAATTTCGGGATTCACATTCCCTGAGTGCACCAAGTAGCCCGAGGGCGAGAAAAGGTCGGTGGCACTCGATTGATTCTGCAACCAGCATGACGTCACGGCTTCACCGCTTGGCGGTGTGAATCCGTAAACGGCTTTCACCTTGAATTTGATGGCAGCAAAGATGTGTTGCAAGTTTAAGCGCACGGGCAGAGCCAGGTCGCTTGTTTGGGTGTTTACCTGAGTTGCAGCCACGAGGATGTCTTCCTGCAACACGGATGTATTTATCGGTCCGCCC
>JAGBYN010000069.1 GCA_017628775.1 Bacteroidaceae bacterium
AACGACTTGAATAGGCGCAAGAACGGGAGGAAGCACAAGGCCATTATCGTCGGAGTGGGTCATGATGAGCGCACCCATGAGGCGAGTACTTACACCCCAGCTTGAAGCCCAGGCGTATTCCATTTGGTTTTCTTTGTTCACGAACTGAACGTTGAACGCACGACCGAAGTTTTGACCAAGGAAGTGTGACGTGCCGCTTTGGAGCGCCTTGCCGTCCTGCATCATGGCTTCAATGGTATAAGTGTCGAGCGCACCAGCAAAACGTTCGTTGGCACTCTTCACACCGCGCACAACGGGCATAGCCATTACGTCGCGCGCAAAGTCGTGATACACTTCAAGCATTTGCTTTGTGCGTTCGATGGCTTCTTCCTTGGTTGCGTGAGCCGTGTGGCCTTCTTGCCAAAGGAATTCGCTTGTGCGAAGGAAAAGGCGGGTGCGCATTTCCCAACGCATTACGTTACACCATTGGTTGACGCACAATGGCAGATCGCGCCATGACTGAATCCAATTTCTGAAGGTGTTCCAAATGGTGGTTTCTGAAGTGGGGCGAATGATGAGTTCTTCTTCAAGCTTTGCCGCAGGGTCAACCACAACGCCATCGCCTTGGGGATTTGCCTTCAAGCGATAGTGGGTCACAACCGCACATTCCTTTGCAAAGCCTTCAACGTGTTCTGCTTCCTTTGAAAGGTATGATTTTGGGATTAACAAGGGGAAATACACGTTTTGAACGCCAGTTGCCTTAAGGCGCTTGTCGAGCTCATGTTGAAGTGTTTCCCAAATAGCATAGCCATAGGGTTTGATAACCATACATCCGCGTACGTCTGATTGTTCAGCCAAGTCTGCTTTTACAACCAATTCATTATACCACTTAGAGTAGTCTTCGCTACGCTTTGTTAAAAATGAAAGTTCTTTTGCCATTATATTTGATTTAATTTAAATGCGTTCAGGCGGTATCCAATGCAACGAAACACCGCGTTTTTTCAGTTTACGTGCAAAATTAAACAAATAAAGAATATAAAATGGTTGAAATTGTCATTATTTCATTAAAATTAACAAGAATTTTACCTTTAAATGAACATAGAAGTTGTATCTTTGCCAATGTTTGATAATAGTGATTACTTTAATTAACAAATATTGAAAATTATGAAGAAAACTAAATTAGGCGTTTTAGCGCTCTGTTCTGTTTTGCTGTTCTCAGGTTGTGGTATGTCAAACACAGCTAAGGGCGGACTTATTGGTGGTGGTAGTGGTGCTGCTGCTGGTGCATTGATCGGTGCGCTCATTGGTAAAGGTAAGGGTGCTGCAATTGGTGCAGGTGTAGGTGCTGCGGTAGGTGCTGGCGCTGGTGTGCTCATTGGCAACAAGATGGACAAGGCTAAGAAGGCTGCTGAAGCGATTAAGGGTGCTGAAGCTGAAACCTTGAAGGATGCTGAAGGTCTTGCATATGTTAAGGTAACTTTCGACTCTGGTATTCTTTTCTCTACCGGCAATTCAGCATTGACACAAACTGCCAAGACATCGCTCACGCAATTTGCAACAAGCGTTTTAACTGCTGACATGGACCTCGCTATCGTTGGATACACTGACAACGACCCATGGCGCGGCTATACCGCTGAACAAAGCGTGCAGAAGAATCTTGAACTTTCAGAACAACGCGCTAAGAGCGTAAGCGCTTATTTGGCTCAAGCAGGTGCAACTGCAGCGCAGCTCAAGTATGTATTGGGTAAGGGTGAAGAAAACCCCGTGGCAAGCAATGCAACTGAAGCAGGCAAGGCTGAAAACCGTCGCGTTGAAGTATATATCCTTCCAAGTAAGGAAATGATTGAAAGCGCAAATGCAGGTACATTAAAGTAAAGGAAATATTACGCTTTTAAATACGGAGAGGTGTCGGCTGAACGATGCCTCTCTTTTTTCATGCTTTTTCATTTTTAATGAATATTGGATAAATTCACTTCTTTTTTATTTGTGGTTAGTTTTAATTTTCTTAATTTCGCAAAAACAAAACAATGAGTCATGGAAAAGAAGATTGATTTTTTCTTGATGTGGACAGAAAGTCAAGCACGACGTGATTTGGCTTCAGTTATACTTAACGACCCCCTCGTCAATCATTTATACATTATATGTTCTGAAAACGGTGAAGAAGATATTGAGGTTTATGAGCGCGTCACGGTTATTCACACCAACAACGTGAGTGGCACAAAGTTTCTTCGTCAAATCGTTTCGAAAGCAAAAGCAGAATACATTGCCCTTTATTTAAAGCCTAATGCTTTAAGCATGGGGTATCGCGCATTGGATCGTTTCTATCAAGTGGCTAACGATTCTAATGCCGTTATGGTGTATTCAGATCATTACATGATTAAAAATGAGGTTAAGGAATTAGCCCCGAAAAACGATTATCAAGAAGGCAGCATTCGCGATGATTTTGATTTTGGCGATTTAACGCTTATCAAAACAAGCGCATTTAAGAGCTTCTTTGAAACCGATCGCGTAAGCAGATACCGTTTCGCGGCATTCTATGCCATGCGCTTGCATCTCTCAAGAATTGGTGCTATTTTCCATATCGACGAACCCCTTTACACCGTCACGGAATTGGATTTAAGATTGAGCGGCGAAAAGCAGTTTGATTATGTCAATCCATCTAACCGAGATGTTCAATTGGAAAACGAAAGGGCATGTACCGACCATTTGAAGCGCATCAACGCTTACCTCTCGGCCGAGGAATTTGATAGTATTCCCCACGACAATACCACATATCCCGTTGAAGCCTCTGTGATTATCCCTGTAAAAAACAGAGCGAAAACCATTGCCGACGCCATCAATAGCGTTTTGCAGCAACAAGCCGACTTTGACTTTAACGTGATCGTGATTGACAATCATAGTCAGGATGGCACCTCTGAAATCATACAATCATTCAGCGCCGACAAGCGCGTAGTGCATCTGATACCCAAGCAAACGGATTTAGGCATTGGCGGATGCTGGGACTACGCTATACGTAGCGAGCATTGTGGCAAATATGCCATTCAATTGGATTCGGATGATTTATATTCATCGCCCGCTACATTAAGTCAGATCGTTGAGGTCTTTCAAAAACAAAAGGCCGCCATGGTGATTGGCTCTTACCGCATGGTGAATTTCAACCTCGAAACCTTACCTCCAGGTTTAATCGCACACCGCGAGTGGACGCCCGACAACGGACGTAACAATGCGTTGCGCATTAATGGGTTAGGAGCGCCACGTGCCTTCCGCACCTCATTGCTTCGCAAGATTGGTGTGCCCAACACGAGCTATGGCGAGGACTATGCCCTGGGGCTTGCCTTTTCGCGCTATTACCGCATTGGCAGAATTTACGATGAAGTTTATCTGTGCCGACGTTGGGATGGCAACTCTGACGCCAATCTTTCAATCGAACGCGTCAATGCCAACAACAGATACAAGGACCGCTTGCGCACGCTTGAAATTCAGGCGCGTCAGCAAATGAATGAATTGTGGAATCATTCTACAAATCAGGATGAGGTGCTGGAATTTTTCATGAACCAGATTGAGGTATGGGATGAAGCAGCCAAGCGCGTAAGCGACTTAAGCACAAACATCAAAATGCGCTCATTGGATATCGACGACAATAAAATCGGCGTTCAATTTAATCCTTCGCGCATCAGCTCTACGGCGGCTAAGGTTGACAAAAAGGAAATTAAAAAGCGCCCATGTTTCCTGTGCGCCAAAAACCGACCTCTACCACAAGTTTCTTTGCCCATTGAAAAGAAATTTGAGATATTGGTCAATCCTTTCCCCATATTGCCATACCATTTAACGATCCCAACACGTCGCCACATCGATCAATCGCTGGAAACGCTCTTGCCTGCATTCGGTAAACTGGCTTGGGACTTACCCGATTTCTTCGTCTTCTACAATGGACCTCAATGTGGTGCATCAGCCCCCGACCATGCTCATCTGCAAGCCGCACGCCGTGGCGTCTTACCCATTGAAAAAGACTGGAAATTTTACGAAACGAAATTAGAAAAAGTCTTCCCACTCTCGCCCATGCAGGAGGCTGAGTTGGACGAACAAGGCTACACATCATCGCAGGCAGGGATTTACCAATTAAAGGACTATGTTTGTCCGGCATTTGTGGTGAAAGGCTGTTTGTTAGAGTCAAACTACTACCTGTTGCGTAAGTTAATATCGGCTTTAGGTGCAAACGAAGGTTCTGAAAGCGAACCGTCAGTCAATGTCATTGCATGGCGACAAAAGGGTAGCCCTTCTGAATCCGACCACGTTATCTTCGTGGTCTTCCCACGTCGTAAACATCGACCCGACTGCTACTTTGCCAAGGGTAATCAGAATTTCGTGATAAGCCCTGGATGCATCGACATGGGCGGATTGATCATCACACCACGCGAAGAAGATTATGAGCGCTTAACGCCAAAGATTGCCGCAAACATCTTGAGCGAGGTTTCATACACCGAATCCGAAGTGGCTCAAGTGATTAAGAAACTCCAAAAGAAACGCAATAAAACCAACACCACGGAAACCAGCACTGAAGTGGTTTCGCTATCCATGCCTAATGAACCCATGGTGAAAGTGGGGCTTCTGACCGACACGAAGGTGCAATTCACGCTCAATTCGCCTTACACCGCTAAGGGAAACACCATAACGGGCGAGCAGGTCGTTGAATTCAAAGAAGGCGGCGTGGTTTGGAATGGAAATGTATATAGCGAACTCAAATTTAAAGCAACTTTACCTGATTGTTCATTTACCATCGTTGACCTTGAAATTGGTGCTGATTATCATTGGAAACGCAAAGAATTGCAAACCTTCCGAGGCGACATTCACATATTGGTGGAAGAGGACAAGCTCCTTGTTATCAACAAACTACCAGTTGAGGAATACTTGAAGAGCGTTATCAGTAGTGAAATGAGTGCCACCTCGTCGCTCGAATTCTTAAAGGCCCATGCCGTCATCAGCCGAAGTTGGCTATTGGCGCAAATGCAACACCGCCAGCAAAACAATGGCCGTTCAGGCGGCTTCTTTAGCTTCCAGCGCAAAAACGATGAGTTCATACGTTGGTACGATCGCGAGGACCATGCCCGCTTCGATGTATGCGCCACCGACCATTGCCAACGCTATCAGGGCATCACACGTGCTGCCTCGCCAAGAGTGACGCGTGCCGTTGATGAAACTCGAGCCATGGTATTGGTGGAAGGGGGAAATGTGTGCGATGCGCGCTTCTCCAAGTGTTGTGGTGGCATCACCGAAGTGTATTCCACATGTTGGGAGGATCGGGAAGTGCCATACCTTCAACCGATTCACGATGTGTCGGCCGAACTCCAAATGCCTGAAAAGGACCTTAAGTCAATTCATTTCGATTACGACCGTTGGATCAGAACTAATCCCGAAGCGCTTTGCAATACGGCCGATGAAAACCTTTTGCGCCAAGTGCTCAATGACTTTGACCAGGAAACAAAGGATTTCTACCGTTGGCAAGTTCAATACACGCAACAGGAATTATCGCAATTAATCGCTCAGAAATGCGAGGAAGATTTTGGCGAAATCATTGATTTGCAACCCGTTGAACGTGGATATAGCGGACGAATCAAGAAACTACGCATCGTAGGTACGAAAAAGCAAATGTGTATTGGCAAGGAGCTTGAGATACGCCGCATATTGTCAGATTCGCATCTTTATAGCTCAGCATTCTCTGTTGAACGCCTTGACTTTGCAGGCGAAATACCCCAACGCTTCATTCTGCATGGAGCAGGGTGGGGACATGGCGTAGGGTTGTGCCAAATCGGAGCAGCCGTGATGGCCGAACGAGGTTACACCTTTGACGAAATCCTTATGCATTATTATAAGAATGCAAAGTTGCACAAATTGTAAGCGTGTTATTCGAGGGAGCGTAGCTCATTTTCTTTGAGCATCATTATAACGCACCCTCGAATAACTTGTAAGTAAAGGATAGAAAATAGAAAAATAAAAAGCGTGGGGTAAAGATTACTTTATAGTAATACGTTCAATTGTTTATCATGACAAGCACCACAATTTATTTACATGATCACATCATCTTATGTTCAAAACAAACGCAAAGAATCAATCACATTGGTCCTGGATCCCCTCCCTGTATTTTGCTGAAGGAATCCCTTACGTCATTGTGATGAATATTGCTCTCGTGCTATACAATAATTTAGGCGTCGGCAATGCCGAGGTGGCATTCTACACCTCATGGCTCTATCTGCCATGGGTCATAAAGCCTTTATGGAGCCCTGTCGTGGATATATTCAAGAAGAAACGATGGTGGATATTAAGCATGCAATTGCTTGTTGCTCTTTCGCTTTTTGGTGTAGCTTTAACGCTAAACGTGCCAAATTACATGTTTTGCACGTTATTGTTCTTTTGGTTGATGGCATTCTGTTCAGCCACGCACGATATTGCCGCCGATGGCTTTTATCTCTTGGCGCTTAACGAGCAAGAACAATCATTTTACGTTGGCATACGCTCCACTTTTTACCGCATCTCAACGATATTTGCTCAAGGCGGTCTTTTGTTGCTTGTGGCATTTATACAATCCTATTTTGCTTGTAGCACAGAAATTTCGTGGCAAGCCACTTTTACTTTTGCCGCAATCTTGTTTGTGGGTTTGTATGCCTACCACAATTACACTTTACCCAAGCCTGATACCGACCAAACGGTAGGTTTGAAGACCTCAAGTGCGCTTAATAGTTTTCTGGAAACATTTGTTTCATTTTTCAAGAAACCGCACATCCTCACCGGTGTTGTTTTCTTATTGCTTTATCGACTTCCCGAGGCGCTATTGGTAAAGATTTGTCCGTTGTTTTTCCTGGCTCCCGTGCACGAAGGCGGCTTAGGTATGGATAAAGGCGAATTGGGCACCATTCAGGGATGTGTAGGCGTTGTGGGATTACTTCTCGGGGGTATTTTAGGCGGCTTAGCCGTATCGAAAAGCAGTTTTCGCCGATGGCTTTGGCCGATGGTCGTTGCCATTTCTCTGCCCGATGTGGTTTACGTACTATTAGCTTATTACCAGCCCTCGAATTTAGGGCTCATCTCCTTAGGCGTATTTATTGAGCAAATGGGCTATGGCTTTGGATTTACCGCCTACATGCTTTACATGATGCACTTGGCACGCGGCAACCAGCAAACCGCACATTATGCCCTTTGCACTGGGTTTATGGCCCTATCTATGATGTTGCCAGGATTTATAGCGGGATGGCTTCAAGAAGTCTTGGGTTACGTAGGGTTCTTCACCTTAGCGACTCTATTGACCATTTTCACGTTTTACGTAGCTTTCCTCATCAGGAAGCAAATAAATTAAACAACGCATGCATCAAAGATATTTCATTACACTCTCATACGACGGTACGGCCTACCACGGATGGCAAGTGCAACCGCATGCCATCACCGTGCAGGAACTCCTCAATAATGCCTTAGGACTTTTGCTCCGCACGCCCGTAGAAACGCTTGGCGCAGGACGCACCGATGCTGGCGTACATGCGGCACGCATGGTGGCTCATTTCGACGCACCACCAATTCTCGATTGTCAGGCTATCGTGCATCGCTTGAACCGCATACTCCCACCCGACATTTCGGTGCTTGCCTTAAAGATGGTTCACCCCACGGCTCACGCCCGTTTTGATGCCACTTCGCGCACCTACCACTATAACATTACGACAAGAAAGTCGCCCTTCAACCGTCATTATGCGCTCATGGTGCCTTATGCCTTGGATTTTGAATTGATGAACGAAGCAGCCGCTTTGTTGTACGACATTAGCGATTTCACATCTTTCGCCAAACTTCATGCTGATTCAAAAACCAATATCTGTAAGGTCACTCATGCGCGATGGGTGCAGATTTCCGAAGAGTCATGGCGCTTTGAAATCACCGCCGACCGCTTTTTACGCAACATGGTGCGAGCCGTTGTTGGTACGCTCTTGCTTGTGGGACGCGGTAAGATCAGCCTGGATCAATTTAAAACCATCATTCTAAAAAAGGATAGATGCGCCGCGGCTGATAGTGCCGATGGTAAAGCGCTAACCTTGATCAATGTGACTTATCCTTACGCAACGCAATAAATGCTGATATCTCCTTTCAATTAATCACGCTTTACGTTATGAACACAAATCAGGATACCCCAAAATTTCAAACCTCAACCATAGCACCTATGCACACCGCCGAACATATTTTAAACCAAACCATGGTTCGAATGTTTGGATGTGCACGCTCAAAGGATGCGCATATTGAGCGCAAAAAATCGAAAGTCAGCTACACCTTGCCATCTTGTCCGTCGCCTGAAAAGGTGGAAGAAATCGTACGCCGCGTCAACGAAGTGATCAGCCAAAATCTACCCGTGTATGATAAGATGTGTGCTTTATCTGAACTCCCTGATGGTGTGGATTTGGAAAAACTCCCTGAGCTTAGCACCGACGTGATTCGCTTGGTTTATATTGGCGATTACGACATTTGTGCGTGCATTGGTCAACATGTTGAAAATACATCTCAGATAGGGACTTTTCATCTTTTGGGTACGAATTGGGACGAGGAAACTAAAAAATTCCGCATACGTTTTAAACTCGTTTAAATACAATAGTGGGTGTGTCATTTTTCGTTGTGACACACCCACTTTTTTATTAATTGATCGATAAAAATCATTACAATGCCTATGTGAAATAAACGCGATGCACGCGTGGACTTACGCTCGTTAGTACCTCGTAGGGGATTGTACCTAAGCGCTGAGCAATATTAGAGATGGGGAGTTGGTTGCCAAAAATTTCAACAACATCTCCTTCTTCACATGGGATGTTCGTGACGTCAACCATGCACACGTCCATACATATATTTCCTACGTAAGGCGCCACCTGCCCGTTGATGATTACATAGCCATTACCACATCCCAAATGGCGATTAAGCCCGTCGGCATAACCAATAGGCAAAGTGGCTATTCTTGAAGCAGCATGTAATACACCTCTTCGGGAATACCCAACGGTTTGGTTGGAACTGGCATGATGAATTTGGAGGATTATCGTTTTCAAACTCGCCACGTTAGCCAATTTATCTGAGCCTAAAGGCGAAATGCCATAAAGTCCTAATCCTAAGCGAACCATGTCAAGGTGCATGTCTGGGAAGCGTTCAATAGCAGCACTATTGCAAATATGCTTCAGTATCTTATGGTTGAAGTTCGATTGAATTAAATTGGCGGCTTGGTTAAAGAGGTTGAATTGATTTTGTGTGAATTCATCGAAGATTTCGGCATCGCTACCTACGAAGTGTGAGAATACCGAGCGGGGGATGAGATGCGATTGGGTCTTGAGTATATTGATGAGCTGATTGATTTCGGTGAGCGGATCAAAGCCAAGGCGTGTCATGCCCGTATCAAGCTTTAGATGTATGTTTAGGTTTGAAAGCCCTAAGCGTTCAGCTGTTTGAATGAGCGCATCAAGAAGTTTGAAGCTATAGACCTCTGGTTCAAGGCGATAATTGAAAATACGCAAAAGTTGAGAGGCATCGGGATTCATGATTATGATTGGCGTATTGATGCCTGCTTGACGCAATGCCACCCCCTCATCCACGGCCGCCACGGCAAGATAATCGGCGCCTGCATCGGTGAGCGTTCGTGCCACCTCTATATCGCCAAGTCCGTAAGCCGACGCTTTGATCATACACACCATTTTAGTGGTCGGAGCAAGTAAAGAACGATAATACCTCAAATTATAAGCCAATGCTGAGAGATCAACCTCAAGCGTGGTGGCGTGCGTCTTGATGGTTAACCGATCGGATATTTGTTCGAACGTAGCATGTCGCGCGCCTTTGATGAGAACTACGGCATTTGAGATGTTTTTCAAAGCCTCACTTTCAATCAGCTCATTCGTGGTGTTGAAGGTCTTAATGACGAGGTTCTTAAAGCAAGCTTGATGCTCTGTAAAATGAGGTCCGACGCCATAAAGAACGTCCACCTGATGGGTGGCAATGAGCTGAGCTATTTCCTTGTAAAGTTGCTTTTGTTCAACGCCAGTTTGCTTCATATCGCTAAGTATCACGACCTTTTGCTTTGCTTCAACCGAAGTTTGGCAACGGCGGCTCATGAAGTCAAGCGCGATGCTTAGCGAGTTCATATCAAGCGAATAGCTATCGTTAATCACGATTGAATTGTTAACCCCTGTTTTCACCTCAAGGCGCATGGGTAGGGCAGAGAGTTCGTTAAAATCCTCATGTGTGAATGGTACATTGAGGTAGAGGCACACGGCCAGGCAATGTAGAGCATTATGGATGGAAGCCTGGTCGGTAAAGGGTAGGGAAAGGGTGCCTTGCTTCGCTCCATAAATGTAGGTTATCTGGGCATGGGTGGTGTTGATAGTAACGTTTTCAATCTGTAGGGGAGCGTTGTTATGCTTTGCGCTCCAAGTGAAGCATTCGCCCTTGAATTCGCTTTGAGCTACAACATCTGCAAGTGTGGCATCATCTGCACAATAAATCAAAACCTCGGCATCTTTAAAAAGTTTCATCTTTTCAAGTCCCTTTTCTCGAATATCCGTAAAACCTTCTTGATGTGCTGTACCGAGATGCGTGAAAATGCCGATCTGTGGCTTAATAATAGCTTCTAAAGCGTTCATTTCATTGGGTTGCGAGATGCCTGCCTCAAAAATGCCGAGTTCGGAGTCGGCATTGAGTGCCCACACGGAAAGTGGAACGCCCACTTGCGAATTGTAGGACATAGGCGAGCGGGTAATGCTATAATGATTTTTGAGCAACGCATAAAGCCACTCCTTAACCATGGTTTTTCCATTCGACCCCGTAATGCCTATCACTCTAGCATCGGATTGTTGCCGTTTATAGGCCGATAATTGTTGTAAGGCTTTAAGTGGTGATTCAACTTTAAAGAACGCCGCAATATTAAGTTTTTGTGTATCCACCTCATAATCTTGACTCACAACAAAAACATGAACGCCCTTCTCGATAAGTTCCTCAATGTAGAGATGACCATTGCCACTGGGCGTTTTAAGTGCAAAGAAGATGCTTTTTTCAGGAAAAAGCAACGAACGGCTATCGGTGAGCAAATACTCAATGTTAATAGCTTTGTTTTGCCCGATGAATTCGGCATTTATGATGGACGCTAATTGATTGGATAACATATTTATCTATTCTGGAGTATTAGGCATTAAATGCGTGGCATTGTGTTTTTGGATGAATGAAAGTTGGCGTTCAACCATTTTTTCTTTAAACGCGAGGCTTTCCTTAGATTGGGGTTGGCGCGGCTTATGTGCGAGTGCTTTTTGAATGGCTTGCCACTCTTGCGCATACGCTTTCGTTTCGGGTGCAAAGCACCATGTGGAGAATTTCTCCCACACATATTGAGCTGCCGTTGGCGACACGTGAAGCATATCTGTATCATAAAATCGATAATCACGAAGCTCATCTATAACAATCTCATATGAAGGGAAATAAATGATTTTGTTCGTCCATTTCATTAATTCTTCAATCGCCAGGTGCAATGTTGCTTTAGTGAGTGTATTTTCGTGCACACCTAAATTCATGTAGCGGAAGGGGCTAACCGTAAAAAGGACTTTTGCATCTGGGTTAATCTCCCATAAACTGGTGAGAACATGCTTCCAGGCATCCAAAATTTCGCTAACACTCAAGCGGCGATACGTAAAGAGATTGGACAGTTGCTTGTGGCAATTGGCCACGATGGCATTGTCCTTGACATAGACGTGCGCCGTACCCCAAGTGTTAAGCACAACGCTTGCTTCTTTTAGTGCCTGGCATGCTTCTTGCCAATGCGCTTCAACCTGCTTAATGCAGATATCTTTTGTTTCGCCTGAAAAGAGGGTGCTATGCATAATGCTATGCCAGCTTCCCTCAACGCCCTCATAAAACCAATGATCATGTACCTGACCTTGAAGCAAAGCCTCAAGCCCTTGCGAAATACTTAAGGGATTAAAGAGCGTGCCAAAGGGATTGGTCGTCACATTCAAACCACAATCTTTGAGGCGAGTAGAGATATGTTCTGTAAAGCAACTGCCCATCACAAACATACGACTATCGGGAATAATCTTAAGCAAAGGCGAAGGCAATTGAACAGGCGTTTGAAGTTGCATAAAAAGAAAATAATAGTTATTAAGGCAAAATTACGAATATTTTTCATGTGTAAGCATTTGACCTAAAACTTTATTTTTTTTAGATAAAATTTGCTAAACAACGCGATAAGCACTATTTTTGTAAAGTGCATTAAACTTAATTTGAATTAATACTTAATATATTTTGTTTATCTTACAAATATTGAATACGTTATGATTAAATCATTACCTAAAGGATCACTTCGTTGGAGCATTGTTCTTATCATTGTTTGTTGTGGCGTTTATTTAGCTTACAACACCTTTGTACCTCAAGAAAATGAGGAGCTCACCCAAACGCCCACACCTCAATCAAGAGCAAATAAGGTGCTTGAGGTTCGCGCTCAGATCGTTAAACCACGCGACCTTACTGATGCCATTACAATCTCAGGTTCGTTGCTTGCCAATGAAGAGGCTAACTTAGCTTTTGAAACGTCTGGTAAAATCACACACATCTATTTTAGCGAAGGCCAAGCCACCAAGAGCGGACAACTACTGGCCAAACTTAACGATGCTACCCTTCAAGCTAACCTCAAGCGCTTGCAAGCCAAACTTCAACTTACCGAGGACCGCTTGCGCCGCCAAAAGGCTTTGCTTGAAAAGGAAGCCGTCAGCCACGAAGCCTTCCAACAGGCAGAGGTTGATTTGCAAACGCTCAAAGCTGAAATTGAACAGGTGCAAGCACAAATCAATCAAACGGAGTTGCGCGCACCCTTCGATGGCACCATCGGTTTGCGTCAAGTGAGCTTGGGTGAGTTTGTATCTACCTCGCAAGCTGTTGCAAGCATCACCGCCACAAACCCCATTAAAATTGAATTTGCCGTACCCGAGCGCTATGCTGCTTTGCTGAAGTCGGGAGATGAAATCACATTCACCGTTGAGGGTGACATAAACCAACGCAAAGCTGAGATTTATGCTACCGACTCTAAAGTGAACACTAACACACGCACGCTCTGCGTGAGAGCAAAGTGTGAAAACCTTGATGGCAAACTAATTCCTGGCCGATACGTTCAAGTCACGATAACCGCTCAGAAATACACGCAAACGCTGGCCATCCCTGCCGAAGCTATTATCTCGGAGATGGGTATTGATAAAGTGTACGTTTACCGTAGTGGTGTGGCACAACCAGTTAACATCAAAAAGGGATTGCGTACGGCGAGCGATGTCCAAATCATCAACGGCCTTGAAGTGGGCGACACGGTTATTACCAGCGGTATTATGCAACTTCGCTTAGGCACCAAGGTTAAATTAACCATCGAATAAATGAAACCCTTCTTCTCTTAACAACTATGTTGAGATGAGTGCTTGCAGATATGTGTCTGCCTACATTCACCAATCCACCTTTCCACTTCTATTATAAATTCCATTCATCACATGAATATATCTGAACTTTGCATACGCCGCCCAGTATTAGCCACCGTGCTCACCATTATCATCATTATGTTTGGTGTTATTGGTTATTTTTACTTGGGTGTTCGCGAATTCCCCTCGGTTGATAATCCTATTATCTCCGTGTCGTGCTCATATCCTGGTGCTAATGCTGAAGTGATTGAAAATCAGATCACTGAGCCGCTAGAACAAAACATTAACGGTATTCCTGGTATTCGCTCGCTCACCAGTGTTAGCCAACAAGGTTCTAGCCGCATTACGGTCGAGTTCGAACTCAACGTTGACCTTGAAACGGCTGCCAACGATGTGCGAGATAAAGTGTCGCGCGCACAACGCAAGTTGCCTCGTGATTGCGACCCACCGACCGTGTCAAAAGCTGATGCCGATGCCAGCCCCATCCTCATGATAGCCCTTCAAAGCGATAAACGCTCATTGCTCGAACTTTCTGAGATTGCCGACCTCACCGTGAAGGAACAATTGCAAACCATTAGCGAAGTGAGTAGCGTTGAAATTTGGGGCGAAAAGCGCTATTGTATGCGCTTGTGGCTTGATCCCGTCAAGATGTCGGGCTACGGCATTACGCCCATGGACATTAAAAACGCACTTGACAAGGAAAATGTGGAATTACCCTCAGGCTCCATTGAAGGCGACAAAATGGAACTTGAAATCCGTACGCTCGGACAATTGCATACCACCGAGGACTTCAATAACCTCGTCATCAAGGAAGAGAACGGACGCATCGTGCGCTTCTCCGACGTAGGTATGGCAGAGATTAGCGCACGCGACATCAAGAGTTATGCGAAAATGAACGGTGTGCCTATGATTAGCGTGGTCGTAATTCCACAACCTGGCGCCAACCACATCAACATTGCCGACAATGTGTATAAGCGCATGGAGCAAATGAAAAAAGATTTGCCCGACGATGTGCACTATGATTATGGCTTTGACAACACACGCTTCATCCGTGCATCAATTAATGAGGTGGAAAGCACCATTTACGAAGCTTTTGTGCTTGTAATTTTAATTATCTTCCTCTTCCTGCGAGACTGGCGCGTGACGCTTGTGCCTTGTATCGTAATTCCTATTTCGCTCATCGGTACCTTCTTCGTGATGTATCTGTGCGACTTCACCATTAACGTGCTTTCAATGCTTGCCGTGGTGCTTGCCGTAGGTCTTGTAGTGGACGACGCCATCGTGATGACCGAAAACATTTACAACCGCATCGAGCGTGGCATGAAGCCCATCGATGCGGGTATCGAGGGAGCAAAGGAAATCTTCTTTGCCGTAATCTCAACATCAATAACCCTTTTGGCGGTGTTCTTCCCAATCGTTTTTATGGAGGGTACGACAGGACGCTTGTTCCGCGAATTTAGTTTCGTGATCTCAGGAGCCGTAATCATCAGTACGTTTGCCGCACTGACCTTTACGCCAATGCTTGCCACGAAAATCCTGAAACGTCGTGAGCAGCACAATGCGCTCTACCGTTGCACCGAACCTTTCTTCCAAGGATTGAACAACGTGTATCTTAAAACGCTCAATGCTTTCTTAAACCGACGTTACATCTCGGTGGTCATTATGATTGCCGCCACAACCATAGCCGTTATACTCTGGAATAATATCCCCTCTGAAATGGCACCACTTGAAGACCGCTCATCAATCAGCATCCGCACAAGCGGCCCTGAAGGGGTGACCTATGAGTTTATGCGCGACTACACTGAAAGCATTGACGAACTCGTGGACAGTATCGTTCCTGATGCCGAATTTATCACGACACGTGTCAATGCAGGTTCGGGCTCACTACAAATCACGCTGAAAGACCTTGACAAACGTTCGTACTCGCAGATGGACGTGGCTTCAAAACTCACAAAAGCCGTTCAAAGCAAAACTGATGCACGTGCTTTCGTACAACAACAAAGTACCTTTGGCGGACGCCGAAGCCGAATGCCTGTGCAATACGTGTTGCAGGCCTCGGAAATGGACAAACTTGAAAAAGTGTTGCCCGAATTCATGAAGCGCGTACACGAAAGTCCATACTTCCAAATGGCCGACGTGGACCTCAAGTTCTCAAAACCTGAACTTCGATTAAGCGTTAACCGCGAAAAAGCAAATCTCTTAGGTGTGAATACACGAGATATTGCACAAACCCTTCAATACGGACTTAGCGGACAACGCATGGGGTACCTTTACATGAACGGCAAGCAGTACGAAATCGTGGGTGAAATAAACCGCCAACAACGCAACACCCCTGAAGAACTCAAAGCCATCTACATCCGTAACCAGGCGGGCGAAATGATTCAAATGGAAAACCTCATAAAAACCGAAGAAAACATCGCACCTCCCAAACTTTATCGATATAACCGCTTTGCATCGGCCACTGTGTCGGCTGCAGTTGCTGATGGTTACACCATTGGTGATGCGCTTGAGGAAATGGACCGGATTGCTGAAGATTTGCTTGACGATACCTTTCGTACCGCACTTTCAGGCGACTCTAAGGAATATCGAGAAAGTAGCTCTTCATTACTCTTTGCTTTCGGACTTGCCATCGTGCTTATCTACCTCATCCTTGCCGCTCAGTTCGAAAGTTTCCGCGATCCGCTTATTATCATGCTCACCGTGCCACTTGCCGTATTTGGTGCGCTCGTCTTTATGAATTACAACGAGCAAACGATGAACATCTTCTCGCAAATCGGTATCATCATGCTCATTGGTTTGGTAGCTAAAAATGGTATCTTGATTGTGGAATTTGCAAATCAGAAACTTGAAGCAGGCGATTCGCTTATTGAAGCCATTCGCTCAGCCAGTGTGCAACGCTTGCGCCCGATCCTCATGACGGCTCTCTCAACCATTCTGGGGCTCTTACCATTGGTTTTTGCCAACTCCGAAGGATCGGCTGGACGCATCGCCATGGGTACTGCCGTGGTAGGTGGTATGCTCATCTCTACGCTCCTCACGCTTTACGTGGTGCCCGCTATCTACCTTGTCGTTAAGAAGCGCGCATAGCGTAAACCATTTAGCTCAAAAAACAACATCAACCTCAAATACCGAACAAACGATGTTTAAACTCAAACATGCCATGCTCTGTGCCTTCCCTCTCTTGATGGCCACACCATCGCTCCGCGCACAAGAGCAGCAAAATATATTTTCACTCAAGGATTGCTTGAACATTGGGCTTAAAAACAACTACGATGTACAGATTGTGCGCATCAATCAAGAAATAGCAAGTAACAATGCCACGCGAGCCAATGCCGGTCAATTGCCCACCGTTAATGCACAAGTGGGCTATACCGGAAACCTTACATCCACCACAAACAAGCAAGGAGACATTAAAACTAGCAACCACAACGTGCCTGCTCATGCGCTCAATGCGCGCCTTGTGGCTGATTGGACGATCTTCGATGGCTTTAAACTACAAGCCAACTACCAAAAACTCAAAGCGCTCAAGCAACAAAGCGAACTCACCACGCGCATTGCCCTCGAGGATTACGTTGCAAATGCCGCAACCGCCTATTACAATATCATTCGCCAGCAAATGACGATGAACAACCTCAAAGCCTCGCTTGCACTCTCACGCACCCGCTTGCGCATCGTAAATGAACGCTACCTCTTGGGCTCAGCTTCGCGACTCGACCTCAGAAGCGCACAAGTGGATTTCAACGCTGATAGCACTCAAGTGCTCCTTCAACACGAAGCCTTAATCAATGCTGTACTCGACCTTCAGCAACTCATGGGACGCGCCGCGCAATACGAGGATGGTAAGGGATTTTACATCATTCATCCCGCCGACACAACTATCAACCTCATGCCGACGCTCGACATCAACGCTATTGAGCAATCCATGCTTAAAAACCACGCGCAAATCCTCAAGGCTCAAACAGAAACGCAAATATCTGAACTCGACCGAAAAACCGTGTTGAGCCGCGATTATCCATACCTTAAATTATCGGCCAATTACGATTACAATCATACCCTGCAAAAGACCGAACCCACACAACGACGCAACACCTACGGACCTGAAGTGGGCCTTACGCTGGGCATGAAACTTTTTGATGGCGACCGCACCCGCCAACGTAAAAATTCAGATGCTGAAATACGAAAAAGCCAAACCGCACAACAAGAGGTGGAGCTCACGCTACGCACTCAACTCGAACGCCTCTGGAAATCGTATAAAAACAATCAGCAACTCCTCTCGTTGGCACAACAAAACCTGAAAGTGGCGGCAGAGCACCATGAAGCAGCACAAGAACGCTTTATGCTCGGAACATACTCGGGGATTGAAATGCGACAAGCCGAACAAAACCTGCTTGATGCTCGCGAACGCTTACTTCAAACGCAATTCAACACTAAAATATGCGAAATATCATTGCTGAACATCAGCGGAAACGTCATTAAACTCACGCAATAAATCAGTAAACACAAATGGCATCAATTCATCATTAAATGTCTTGATGCTATTTTTTTGTGCTCATCAATATTATGCCTCTTATCCATCGTATCGAATAAAATCAATTTAATCGCTACCGATTTGGTTTTAATCAACTTTTGATAGCGATATCATACAAAATAATCGCTGAATAGACAATCTGATTTTCGGCGTAATGCGTGAAATTTAATAAATGTGGCATGAAAACAAAAAGCAGGAAGAACCTTGAGATAAAGGAGCTTCCTGCTTTAAAAGTTATCTTATGATTTTGCGTTTAAGTGTGCATAAATCTTGTGGGAATTAAGCGAACCACTTAACGTAAGCGAAGTCTTGACGGTAGGGGAGATGTTCGTTTGAGGGGAACATACGGAATGCTACCTTGAATGAACCTGCTACGTCGAGGCTTGTTGTGAGCTCGAATGTGTGGAGGTTGCCTTCGCGCTTTGTCATTGTCATAGGAATAGTTGTCTGGATAACGTCGTTACCTTCAACATTTTCGATTACTACGAGTTCTACGCCAACTGCGTTGTCGAGACCCTGTTCGTCGATAACGTGCTTGATAGTGAAGTC
>JAGBYN010000070.1 GCA_017628775.1 Bacteroidaceae bacterium
GATGGTGAAATGCAGGTAAACTTCGCCTTCGACCGCGAACTTCGTGATGAGAAATACCCCTTCACACGCCTCCGCGGTCTCGATGTCAACACGCTCATCTTCCCCAACCTTACCTCTGCCAACAGCAGTTATAAGATGATCAAGGGCATGTCTGACGACTGCGAAGTCATCGGTCCGATCCAGATGGGGCTTAACAAACCCATCCACTTCACCGACTTTGAAAGTTCCGTACGCGACATCGTCAACATCACCGCCGTAGCTGTGATCGACGCTATCGTGTTGGAAAAGAAGTGGCAGTAAACCATATAATCCACATATTTCATTATAAACCTCAGAGCGTATGTTGTAGTATACGCTCTGAGGTTTCTGTTTTTGGTGAATAAATACTGAAGTTTCGAGAAACTCAACAAAAGGTTTCTGATATTGTGAAAATTATATCGGACTTTGTGAAAATTTTATCCGAGATAATTGAAATTATGTCCGAGATAATTTTTCGTAAGTCGGATGGAGCATTAAATTTTCTCAATAAATGTCAAAGTTTCAACAAACCTGCGGAGCAGATATCGGCATTATTTTAACCTGAAAATCGTTTCTGGTTCACCCAATACTAACTTGCCTACAAATACGCTACAGGCAGCCAATTATTTCACTTCTTCAGTTGCGATAAAGTCCGATGGCTTTGTCGTAATATTCAGGGAATAAACGGGATGAGTCATTCTGGAAATTTATATAATGGGCATCTTGATGTGTGTTAAAAATAATGACAGGAATCGGTGCCGTTGGGTAAAAGATTTTTGCTTCCCTGGGTCATCGACCTTTGAATCAAGCCACAGCCTCACAAGAAGGTTTAGCGGACATTAGTAATTGCCTTTCGTTTTGAGGATTTAGAAACTTACAAAAGTAACGTGAGACATAAGTATAGAATATGTAGCCCACTACTTTTTCCCTTAAACAATATGCATCTCAAAAAAAATACTTATCTTTGCTCGTTAGTATATCTTCAACATTGTAAGAAGTAATGATTGACAACTCTGCATTCTCGCTACTCACACAGATAAACACACCTGAAGACCTTCGCCAGTTGAAGGTGGAACAACTGCCTGAACTTTGTCAGGAGTTGCGCCAATATATTTGGGAAGTGCTGGCTCAAAATCCTGGGCACTTGGCTTCAAGCTTAGGCGTTATCGAATTGACCGTGGCGCTTCATTACGTATATAATACTCCCTACGATCGCCTTGTGTGGGACGTGGGGCATCAAGCGTATGGACATAAGATTTTGACTGGACGACGCGAGAATTTCCATACCAACCGTAAGTTGGGAGGTGTAAAACCCTTCCCATCTCCCCAGGAAAGCGAGTACGACACGTTTGCCTGCGGACATGCTTCCAACTCCATTTCTGCAGCCCTCGGTATGGCTACCGCTGCGCTTCAGAACGGTCAGGAAGACCGACGCGTGGTGGCAATTATTGGCGACGGCGCCATGAGTGGCGGTTTGGCTTTTGAAGGACTCAACAATGCCTCAGACACGCCCAACAACATGCTCATCATCCTCAACGACAACAATATGAGTATTGACCGTGCCGTGGGGGGAATGACAAACTATTTGATGCAGTTGCAGACGAGCAACCTCTACAACCGCCTGCGCTTTAAGTTGGCGCGCAAGATGACGGAATGGGGATGGCTCAACGAAAATCGTCGCCGCTCCATCCTGCGCTTCAACAATTCCGTAAAGGCGTTGCTTACCAACCAGCAAAACGTCTTTGAGGGCATGAACATTCGTTACATTGGTCCTACGAATGGACACGATGTCATTGAGTTGGTGCGCATCCTCAATGAAATTAAGAATATGAAGGGGCCCAAGCTGTTGCACCTGCACACTATCAAGGGTAAGGGCTTTAAGCAAGCAGAGGAGAATCCCACCGTATGGCATGCGCCCGGACTTTTTGATGCCGACAACGGACAACGAACAACGAACAACGGCGGGGGGCAACCGCCACGCTTCCAGGATGTGTTTGGCGATACGCTGCTTGAATTAGCTACGCTCAACGACAAAATTGTAGGCGTTACGCCGGCCATGCCAACAGGTTGTTCGATGAACACCATGATGCGCGCGATGCCCGACCGCACTTTTGACGTGGGTATTGCCGAAGGGCATGCCGTGACGTTCTCAGCTGGGATGGCAAAGGAAGGACGTATGCCTTTCTGCCACATCTATTCTTCATTTGCCCAACGTGCGTACGACAACATTATTCATGACGCAGCACTGCTGAATTTGAATTTGTGCATCTGCTTGGACCGTGCAGGTCTCGTGGGCGAAGATGGACCAACGCACCACGGAGCATTTGACCTTGCAGCACTGCGCGCCATTCCTGGCATCACCATTGCATCTCCCTATGACGAGCGCGAATTGCGCCGACTGATGTACACGGCACAACTTCCCGAAAAGGGCACCTTCGTCATCCGCTACCCTCGTGGAAACGGCAGACTCACGGATTGGAAATGTCCGCTTGAACCTATTGAGGTGGGAACGGGACGCATGATGAAAGAGGGTAAGCATTTGGCGATTATCACATTGGGCCCCATCGGTAATATTGCCGCAGATGCTATTGCTACCTACGAAGCGACACACACTGAAGTAAAGATTGCACACTACGACCTGCGCTTCCTCAAGCCCTTGGATGAAACCTTGCTCCACAATATCGGCAAAAACTTCCAGCACATCATCACGCTTGAAGATGGTTGCTTGAAGGGCGGTATGGGCAGTGCACTGCTCGAATTCTTTGCCGACAACGGTTATACCCCAAAAGTAACTCGCCTCGGCATCCCCGACCGCTTTATAGAACACGGCAGTGTGCCCGAACTTTACAACATTTGCGGTATTGACGAAGCGCATGTGTTGAAGGCAATAGAGAGAATGCAAGAGTAGTAATGTTAGAGTAAAGAGTAAAGAGTAAACATTCCATGCGGAGTATACAATCGTTTTTCTCGGCATCTATCTCGTACCTCGTCTACTTGTCTACTCGTCAACTATATAAATATGAAAATCATCATTGCTGGTGCTGGTGCTGTTGGTACGCACCTTGCCCGACTCCTTGCGAGGGAGAAGCATGAAATAACCCTCATTGACGAATCGCCC
>JAGBYN010000071.1 GCA_017628775.1 Bacteroidaceae bacterium
GGCTTCCGCTCTGTAAGAGCAAAAGCAAAAAGGTGAGAGAATGATGAAAATTTATTTTCAATCATTTCCGAACCGCCCAGCTTTCGTAAAACAAAAGCTTTTGCCCTTTCAGGGCGAACCATCCGGGATCCCCCCACCCAGGGTGCCGTTCCCTAAAGTCACTTACCCTGGGCTAATAGCTGATGCCCCTTCAGGGCGTACCATTCGGCTTTGTTCTTAAATGACGATAAAATACTCTGGATTTAACTCCTGATTCAGACAAATATCTAATGCTTACTTTTAAACGTGTATTTTGTGTATCAATCATTAAAGTGTATCAATCATTAAACTGCCCACACTCCATGTGTTTATTGGGATGCGGGCATGTTGTGATAAGCAAATAGCGCTATAAGTCTAAATAAAAAAAGAGGGAGCATGCTTTGTGGTCTTGCCGGACTTTAAGCATGTTCCCTTATGTTTGTAAATGATGATCTATGGATTTGAACTGGGCCTGCTTCACAAACGGAAATCATGAGAAGATCGAACGTCATGGTGAGGCAGGTGCGCGTTTTATTGGCACTCTGAAAACAAAGTGGTGGCGTCACGTTTATCTAAAGATGTCGAACACGCCGAAGTTGCTACAATCGTTAAAGAGCGCGAGCACCATGAGCGAGAAGAGCAACACCATGCCGAGCATTTGGGCTTTTTCCATGAATGCATCTGAGGGCTTTCGGCGTAAAACGATCTCAACGAGCAGGAAGAATACGTGACCACCATCGAGCGCTGGAATAGGCAGGATATTCATCACCGCAAGGATGAGCGAGATAAAAGCTGTCAGCGACCAGAAGCGTTGCCAATCCCACGCGTCGGGAAAGAGATTGCCGATTGTGGCAAACGAACCAAGACTTCGTGCGCCTTCGGCCGTAAATACGTATTTAAGGTCGCTTACATAACCCACCAGGGTATTCAAACCTCGGTCAATGCCCGCAGGGATGGATTGAAGCAGCGTGTAGGTGCGGGTTTCGGTTTCGTATTGTGCTATGGCATTTTGCATGTAGAAGCCGAATTGGTAATCGGGATTGAGGCGCACGGCAAGCGTGTCGGTATGTGTGGCGCCTGGGTGCTGAACAATGACGTTGAGGTTGAAGAGCACCGCTGAATCGGCGGCTGTGGCTGTGGCGAGAATGTCGCGACGGCGGCTCATTTCAAGACTGAAATCATTCCACGTGGTGAACGCTACGGAGTCGATGCCCAAGAGGTGGTCGCCAGCTTGAAGTCCTGCGATGCTTGCTGGGGTGCCTGGTGCCACGCTGTCGATGATTGAGGGGAGCAGGGGCGCGATGAATGGCTCGATGGTTTTGTTGCTGGTGATTTCAAGCAAACTGGGCGCATAGGGCAGGGGGAACGTGTGGTGGCTGCCCTGGCGCAATACGGTGATGCTTTGCGCCTGGCTCAGTGCGCGATAGAAGTCGGCGTCGAGGCGCGACAACTCAGTTTTATCGGTGCTCAAGGGTATGTCGGCATCCTGAAAGCCCAATTCTTCGGCTTGAGCGTTGAATTTAAAGCCGTGGGTGAAGTTCTTGACGGGCGTGAAGGTGTCGCCCCAAGTGAAGAGGATGGCGCTATAAATGACAAGAGCCGTGATGAAGTTAACGAGCACGCCGCCCACCATGACCAAGAGGCGTTGCCATGCTGGTTTGTACATGAACATGTTTTCGCGTGGCGTGTCGTCCTTTTCAAGGTCGTCCTTCGAGGTGCTTTCGTCGATCATGCCAGCAATGTTCACGTAACCGCCGAGGGGGATCCAGCCAATGTGGTAGTCGGTGCCGCGCCAGGTGAAGAGTTTGAGCGTGCCGCTTAATCGGCAAAAGCCAAGGTTTATGGCAGGGTCGAAGAAGAGGCAGAATTTCTTGACGCGTATTTTAAAAAGTTTTGCGAACACGAAGTGCCCTCCCTCATGTAAGAGAATGAGCAAGGCAAAGCAGAGGATGAGTTGAAATGCTTTAATAAGAATGATTTCCATCGGGGATAGTCGTTAAAATATAGTTTAGTGGTTTGTTGATCGTTAGCGCCTGGCGATGTATTGCTCGGCCAATTGGCGCGTGTGTGCATCGGTGTCAAAGAGTTGCTCGAGCGTGGGGTGGGCAATAAATGGCGCTGTTTTCATGCACTTTTCAATAATGTCAGAGATGTCATAAAAACTGATTTTACCCTGGCGGAATGCCAGGTTTGTGATTTCGTTGGCGGCATTCAGGATGCATGGCATGTTGCCTGCGGCTTCAATGGCATCGTAGGCCAATTTGAGGCATGGAAAATCGTTGATGCGCGCTTCTTCAAAATTCATGGTTCGGAGGGCAAAGAGATTCAAACGCTCGCCGCTGAGCGTGAGTCGGTCGGGGTAGGTGAAGGCGTATTGTATGGGCAAGCGCATGTCGGGCACGCCCAATTGCGCCTTGACACTGCCGTCTTCAAATTGCACGGCGCTATGGATGATGCTTTCGGGGTGTACGACCACTTCAATGTTTGCAGGGGCAACACCAAAGAGCCATTTGGCCTCGATCATCTCAAATCCCTTGTTCATCAATGTGGCAGAGTCGATGGTGATTTTTGCACCCATTTCCCAATTGGGGTGGCGTAGGGCCTGAGCGGGTGTGACGTTGGCAATAGCCTGGCGGTCAAGCTTGCGGAATGGTCCACCAGAGGCGGTGAGCAAGAGTTTTTCAATGCGGTTGTTGCCTTCGCCTGTCAGGCATTGGAATATGGCAGAATGTTCGCTGTCAACGGGAATGATGGGCACTTGGTATTCGTGAGCCAACTGGCCGATGATTTCGCCTGCCACAACGAGAGTTTCCTTATTGGCCAAAGCAATGGTCTTGCGGGCTTTTATGGCTGCAATTGTGGGGCGAAGTCCTGCAAAACCTACCATGGCCGTGAGCACTACGTCGATGTGGGCATTGGCCACCACATGGCAGAGGGCTTCCGCTCCGGCAAACACTTTGATGGGAAGGGCAGACAATTCCTGAGCCACGTATTCGTATTGGCTTTCGTTGGCAATGACCACGGTGTCGGGCATAAACTCGCGTGCTTGCTGAATGAGCAAGTCGGCATTATTGCCCGCGGTGAGCGTGTGGGCTTCAAAAATATCTTTGTGCTGACGGATCACGTCGAGCGCTTGGGTGCCAATTGACCCTGTTGAACCTAATATGCAAATCTTTTTCATGTGTATTTCGGTCGTTTTATTGGTTTAGATCAAGAATGCCCTCGGGGAGCGATACGCAGATGGTGCGTTTTTTCATGTCGAAGGCCACTAAGAAATCGTCGTGGTAGGGGATAACAAGCTCATCGCCACGATTGTTTGTAATGTAGAACAAGGGATTTTCGGTGGCATCGTACACCTCATCGATGGTGCCAAGAAGTCCGGCGTTTTCTTCATAAATCGTATAGCCCGTGAGTGCGCGCAATGAAGAGAGTTCGGCATCTTCGTCGGCATCGCCTTCCAGATGCGCATAGGGGTAATACACCTTTAATCCAACGAGCTTTTTGGCGTCCAAGTCGGTGTCGGTATCGGCAAATTTAAGAATGGCGGTGTCGTTGTTTTTGAAGCGGTAATCCTCAAGAAAGAAAGGCACCATAATGCCGTCGATTTCAAGTACGAGGTAGGGCGACGTGCCACGGTCGAAGGGGTCGTCGTTGAAGAGCAGTTCTACCTCGCCCTGCAATCCTCTGAATTTCTGAATGTATCCGATGTAATAAACGTCTTCGTGCTTAATCATGATTCTCTTGTAATTACGGCACCAAGCGAGCGCAGGCGGTGCTCAATGTTTTCGTAACCTCGGTCGATTTGTTGAATATTGTCGATGCGGCTTGTGCCATTGGCTGAAAGTGCGGCAATGAGCAGGGCGATGCCGGCACGGATGTCGGGCGAGGACATGCGGCGTGCACGCAATTGCACTTGCTTGTTGTGGCCGATAACCACGGCACGGTGCGGATCGCATAGAATAATTTGTGCGCCCATGTCGATAAGTTTGTCAACAAAGAACAGGCGACTCTCAAACATCTTTTGATGAATCAATACGCTGCCCTGTGCTTGGGTGGCTACTACAAGAAGCACGCTCAGGAGGTCGGGCGTGAGTCCAGGCCACGGTGCATCGGCAAAGGTCATGAACGACCCGTCGATGAAACTCTCTATGGCATACGAGTCCTGACGGGGTATGAAAAGGTCGTCGCCAAGGCGCTCCATTTTAACGCCCATTCGGCGGAAGGCTTCGGGAATGATGCCGAGTTCATCATAAGCCACGTCTTTAATGGTGATGCCATCGCCCACCATGGCAGCCATGCCAATAAAACTGCCAATCTCAATCATGTCGGGCAGGATGCGGTGGGATGCGCCCCCAAGGCGCTCTACGCCTTCAATGTAAAGCAAGTTTGACCCTATGCCCGAGATCTTGGCGCCCATTTGCTTAAGCATCTTGCAAAGCTGCTGGATATAAGGCTCGCATGCGGCATTGTAAATGGTGGTGTTGCCTTTGGCCAGGACGGCAGCCATGATGATGTTTGCCGTACCCGTGACTGAAGCCTCGTCGAGCAACATGTTTGACCCTGTAAGCTCATCGGCATGCACTTGGTAGCAATCGTTTTCGGTGTTGAACGTAAACGTGGCGCCTAACTTTTGAAAGCCGATAAAGTGCGTGTCGAGGCGTCGGCGTCCAATCTTGTCGCCTCCGGGCTTAGAGATAATGGCTTGCTTAAAGCGCGCTAAAAGAGGACCTACGAGCAACACACTGCCGCGTAGCGATGAGCACTTATCGAGAAATTGCTTTGAGCCGAGGTAGTCGTGGTTGATATGCTCAGCCATAAAAGAATAATCGCCATCGGCATGCTTCGTGATTTCAACGCCCATATCCGCCAATAAGGAAATGAGGTTGTTGATGTCTAAAATATCGGGAATGTTTGAGATGCGAACTTTCTCGTTGGTGAGCAAAACGGCACTAATGACTTGTAGCGCTTCGTTTTTTGCTCCTTGTGGGTAGATGGTACCCTTGAGCGGATGACCGCCTTCAATAACAAATGCTGACATGACTATTCAGCTTGATTAAAAGGTTAATGTTTTGGTCTTGTGGTTGATGTCGATTTTGATGAGCTCATTGGCCTTGAATTTAGGTGTAATCTCACCCTCGGTGTATTCGGCAATGTCCTGCGCCACCTTATCGTTGGTAATACCATCCCCTTTCCAATCGGCAAGATTGCGTTTCATTCGGTTTCCTGCCGCCTTAATAAGTTTTTTCTGCGCCTCTTTATTTTTGACGTCTCTGGTTATTTCAAGTAATTGTTGCAACAAAGCGCCATAATGCCGGTACTTAATGTTTTTTTGTGGGTACGGCAACTTTTGGCGCGTGATGTTTTCTTCCTTAACCTGAGTAATCTTTGTGGGGTAGTCAATGTCTAATTGATAATTGGAGAGGTAAGCCAGGTGATCCCAAAGTTTAGCATTGTAGTCGGCAGAATATTTACGGTAAGCCGCGCTGTCGTCGCTATTGGCATCAATTACCTTCATGACACTGACAATAACGTGTGCCATGCGTGTGCGGTCGGCCTTATTGGGCATTTTAAGCGCTTTATCAATCAATTGTTGAATCATATTGCCATATTCGGGCAGTTTTAACAAATGTTGTTCTTGATTCATCCTTGCTTGGGTTTTCTTTTCAGATTAATAAATTCACACAATCAGACAGGCAGAAGCATAAACGTGATGTTCTACCTGTCTGTGTGTAAACATGGGGTTAAAATAAACTTTTAGCCTTTGTGGCCACAAACTCCTTGAGATAGAAGGGTTCAAAATAAGCGACATCGGCGAAGTCGTTGCGTGCAATTGCTTGTTCGGCCAAGGGCATGATGTGGCGCGCCAAAGGTTCAACCTGATCAATAAAGCGCGCGTTGGGGTGGGTGATAACCTCCTTGCATTTGTTGGCGCCAGTGCCGAAGAAATAAACGATGTTTTGGTCTAATATCGAGGCATAGGAATCCTGATCAATGGTTTCGGCTTGGGGTTCGCGAATAAGCTTTAGTGCTCGGTCGTAAACGGCAGAATAGACGTCCATGCGTCGTGCGTCGATCATGGGACACAGCAGGGCGTTTTCCTCCAATTCATCGTATAAAAGGGGTTTCACACAAAGCAATTTGAGCGTGGGAATGCTGATTAAGGGAATGCCAAAACCATAGCACACGCCCTTGGCGGTTGAAACGCCAATGCGCAAGCCTGTGTAAGAACCAGGACCGCTACTCACAGCCACAGCATCAAGCGGAATGGCATGGCTATTAGCAAAAGAAACGGCTTCTTCAGTAATTGCAGCTAAATATTGGGTATGGGCTTGAGGTTCGTGGATTTCTTTCTCAAAAAGCGTCATGCCATCTTGAAAAAGTGCCACTGAGCAAACCTCAGTTGATGTTTCTATAGCGAGAATACAAGACACGTTATTTTTACTCTTTTTAGAATTTAATAAAATCAAGTCATGCTTTGATTTAGAACGACAAATCTACACCAAGCGATAAGTCTTCCTTGAACTGAATGTAGTTCTTGCCAGGGCGTTTAACCGCGCTATCGTCAAAGCGTGGGTAAAGATACAACTTCGTTGACAGGTACTTGTTGATGCGCAACGTCATGGTGTTTTCCCATTCAATCTGCACTTTCTTGTAGTCGGTGAAGTAATAAATACGACCGCTCCATTGAATGTTTTTAGAGATGGTCCATTTAAAGTTGCCCGAAATATTAGAACCAAATTCAAAGCGGCTATGCTTGTCGCGCAAGCCAAAATCATTAACCAGGTCGCGACGGTCGCAATATTTCAACTTACCGGCGAAGGGCGATAATGTGGCATTAAATTCAAAGTTCTTGACACGCAGGTTGTAATCCATACCGACCGATGCTACAGATTCAAATGGCGACATAAAGTCGGAATACACCCTTTCGTCATTAGCGCGATAACCCTTGTAGAACTGCGTCCAGCTTTGAAGTGATATGGTGTAGTACCAATGGTTCGTTGCTTTTAACCCAACTTTGTTGGTCATACGGATTTGGTCGGCATGCGTTTTAAGCTTATGGGTGTCATCGTTTTGCGTGTTTTGAAAACCAAGACGCATATCCAAGCGGTTGTCAAACTTAAACCCACGCTTGTTGTCGTAATTGGCTTCAACGTTCAGCGTGGCGAGCATGTTTTTATAGCTCTGACCGCCTCCGTACCAATTGCTTGAGATGTAGGATTGCGAGAATTGCAATGAAAAGCCTGATTTTATGTTCCAGAAATTAGGCTTCTTCACCACAAGATTCCAGGCTTGGTCAAATTCATCTACAAGCTCGGGCGTGGCTGATTCGTTTTTGATTTGCTTCACTTCAGCTGCTTTAGGCTTCTCCTCAGCCTTTTGCTTGGGCAATTCAATTTTTTCGGCATCGGCAATGTCTGAAATGTGATTGGGCGATGCGGCAAACCCTTGGGTGAGCATCGTGTTGATGTAATCGTATTTTTCAAGAAAGCCCGTGCTTCCTGCGTCGTTGCCAATAGTCCCAATACTTTGGTCGAATACTGAGTTAGAAAGGCGAGAAAGGAAGAACAGGGGGTAATAGTAGGGGTTGGATAACATATCGTCGCCCTTATACGACCAATGCTTGTATTTGCTCTTAAGCTCGCTCAATTTATCGGTGTATTTCTTTTGTATGGAATCATTAAAATTGATACTTGCCGAGTCGGTTTTAACCACATCAGTTAAAGCCAACGCACTATTTTGAGAAAAAGACGTCAGTGGAGAAATAGCCATCAAAGCTATTGCGAATCGTTTCAAAATATTCATAACTTAAATAAGCTTGGGGATATGATCCTGATGAGATACACGAATTGACATTCGTTTCGTGTGAATGAAATATCAGCAAAGATAATCTAAAATTCATTAATTAAAGGGGTTTAAGGCGTGTATTATCCTTAAAAACGCAATTATTTATTAAAAATCGGTGCTGAACAAGCCTCTATACGTATTTTTTTGGGTAATTTTGCAAACTGTTTTGCCTGAAGGAACTAAACTTCACCATAAACAAACGTAAAAAGCATAAAAATGAATCATAAAAAAATACAAAACAGCTAATGGACAAAAACACAATTACAGCGTTAGTGCTGATGTTTGCGGTGTTGATGGGGTATTCCTATTTTACATCGCCATCAGAAGAAGAATTGGCGGCTCTTGAAGCACAAAAAACTGAGCAAGCAAAAATTCAAGCCAGCGAAACGGCGGAAAATGGCGTGAAGACGGATGTTAAAGACAACCTCCAAACCTCAGCCATTGATAGTACTTCACTTTTCTTTGCTTCGCGCACACAAGGCTATCAAGAAGCCGTGGTGCTCTACAATAACAAGGTAGAGCTCGTTATTAACCCCAAGGGTGGCACTATTGCTCGAGCTCATTTGCCCGAATATAAAAGCTATGAAGACTATAAAATCAAAAGAGATGCACCCCTTTACCTCTTTGATGAAACAACTTCAGAAATGAATTTCATCTTCGATACTAAAGATGATTGCATTTCGTTGAGCGATTACTACTTCGTGGCTCAAAATCAAACAGATAGCTCTGTGACCATGGCGTTAGAGCAACCCTCAGGCGAAGCTATCTATATCGATTACGCGCTTCTGCCCGATAATTATTTGGTGAATGTGACCGTGCGCACAAAAAACATGCAAAAGCATTTTGCGGCTCGAACAAACAGTTTTACTGTAGATTGGAAAGATTGCGTACGCCAGCAGGAAAAGGGATTCTATTTCGAAAATATGTATTCAACGCTTACCTATAAGCTCACGGGCGATGATACCGAAAAACTTTCAGAAATGGAAACCGAGGCGGTTAATGCAGAAGGCAATGTGGATTGGGTGGCGTTTAAAAACCAATATTTCAGCTCAGTGCTTATTGCAAAGGAAAACTTCAGCGATGTGGCTTTAAAGAGCTATCAAATGGAAGAAAACTCTGGGTTCCTCAAGGCTTACACCGCAAAGATGCAAGCGCCCTTTGATCCTCAATCGGAAGCGGGTACGGCATTGCAATTCTACTTCGGTCCCAACCATTACCGCACACTTCAGGGCATGGACGATTACCGCCTCTCAGAGCGTGAAAACGACCTCCAGGAATTGGTTTACTTAGGTTGGCCGCTGTTTAGATGGATTAACCGCTTCTTTACGATCTACGTGTTCGACTTCCTCATGGCTTGCAACTTGCCCATGTGGGCCGTGTTGCTTTTTATCACGCTCTTGCTTCGTGTTATTGTGTATGCACCCACCAAGAAGAGCTTCATGAGCAGTGCAAAGATGCGTGTGCTTAAGCCAAAACTTGACGTGATTAATCAAAAATATCCCAACAAGGAAGATGCTTTAAAGCGCCAGCAGGAAACGATGACGCTCTACTCGCAGTATGGCGTGAGCCCAATGGGTGGCTGTTTGCCCATGTTGATTCAGATGCCTATCTGGATTGCTATGTTCAACTTTATTCCTAACGCCATTGAACTACGTCAGCAAAGCTTCCTTTGGGCAGACGACCTCTCGGCCTACGACGATGTGATCAACTGGGGCTTTGAAATTTGGGGTATAGGTTCTCACCTTTCACTTTTCTGTGTGCTCTTCTGCGTGTCAAATATCGCTTATAGCTACCTCACCATGCGCCAACAACGCGACATGATGACACCCGAACAAGCTGAACAAATGAAAATCATGCAATGGATGATGTATCTCATGCCACTCATGTTCTTCTTCATGTTCAATAAGTATTCAAGTGGTTTGAACTATTATTACTTCATTTCATTGCTTTTCAGTGCGCTCACCATGTGGTGGCTTCGCCGCACAACCGACGACGCCAAGTTGCTCGCAAAGCTTGAAAAGTATTACGAAGAAAACAAGAACAACCCTAAGAAGAAAGCATCAGGCCTTGCCGCTCGCCTTGAAGCCATGCAAAAGCAACAAGAGGAGCTCATGAAGCGCCAACAAGAAATTAAGCAAAAACGCGGTCAAGCGTAAGGTTTAATTCCTAATATAAGGAGAGAGTACAGGGTTCAGCTGATGATCAAGTTGCACTCTGTGCTCTGTGCTTTTTAGCAAAACAAACTTTGAAAAACTATCTTTTATCATTTTTACCAGATTATGAATAAATTATTTGCAACAGCAATCATGTCAATCACACTTGCTGCGTGTGCGCCTGCATCTGATGCAGAACAAGGTCAAGCCATTGGGCGCACTTCCGAATTTGCCGATTCTGCCCGTCAGTTTACCCCCGAAGTGATGTGGCAGATGGGACGTATTGGCGCTTATCAGCTCTCGGCACAAGCCGACAAAGCCATCTACGGCGTTACCTACTATAGCGTTGAGAAAAATAAAAGCAGAGCCGTGATCTATGCCGCATCGCCCGAAAAGGATGCTCAACCAAATTTGCTCACCGCACCCTCTGCTTCTGAATACGCACCGTCGTTTATCCCTCAAACCGAGAAAGTGGCATACCTTGCCGCCGACTCAGAAGGCGTTATGCAACTTTGGATGATGAACGCTGATGGCACTGAACGCAAGCAAATTTCATTCCAGCAAACCGACGTCAACGATTACCTCTTCTCGCCTGATGGCACAAAGGTTATTCTCGTGAAGAACGTGAATCATGAAGCAAGTCTGCAAAACATTGATGCCGACTTAAACCTGACCACGGGCATCGTTGCCAACGACCTCATGTATAAGCACTGGGACCACTACACCAAATCAGCGCCACACCCCTTTGTGGCAGATTTTGATGGCTCACGTGTGGGCGAGGGTAAGGACCTCCTTGAAGGCGAACCCTTTGAAAGCCCCATGCTTCCCTTTGGCGGCGTAGAGCAATTGGCATGGAGCCCCGATGGCAGCCAAATCGCATATACCTGTCGTAAACTTGCGGGCATTGATTATGCCATCAGCACCGACAGCGATATTTTCCTTTATGATCTTGAAACGAGCCAGGTTAAGAACCTTTGCAAGCCCGAAGGCTATGTGCGCCCCGTGTGCGACCCCACACGCTCGCTCAAGCACCAAGCCGTGAATCAATTCAAGGAAGATGTTAATGCCGGCTATGACCAAAACCCACAATTCTCGCCCGACGGAAAGTTCATTGCGTGGAGCAGCATGGAGCGCGATGGCTATGAAAGCGACCGCACACGCCTCTGCGTTTATGAATTTGCCACAGGTTCAAAGACCTACATCACTGAAAGTTTAGAAACAGGCGTTAATGAATTTGCTTGGGCCGACGATAGCTACACGCTTTACTTCAGCGCCGTTTGGCACGGACGTACTAATCTCTATCAAACCAACCTTAAGGCAGAAGTGAAGCCCATCACCAACGAGGTGGCCGACTACGTTTTGCTCGGCGTGCACCCCGATGGCAAGCAACTCCTTGCCAAGCGCCACTCCATGAGTCGTGCCGACGAAGTGTTTCTCGTAAACATCGCCGACGGCTCAACAACGCAAATCACACAAGAAAACGAACCCTTCTACCAGCATTTTGAATTTGGCGAAGTACGCGAACGCTGGATTAAAACAACCGACAATAAGCAAATGCTGGCATGGGTGATTCTTCCGCCCAATTTCGATGCCACTAAAAAATATCCCACATTGCTTTTCTGCGAGGGTGGTCCTCAATCGCCCGTAAGTCAATTCTGGAGTTTCCGTTGGAATTTCCAGGTCATGGCTAATCAAGGCTATGTTATTATTGCTCCCAACCGTCGCGGACTCCCAGGCTTTGGCATGGAATGGTTAGAGCAAATCAGTGGCGACTATTCAGGTCAGTGCATGAAGGACTACCTCTCAGCCATCGACGATATTGCCAAGGAACCATGGGTTGATGCCGATCGTCTTGGTGCCGTAGGTGCCAGCTTTGGCGGTTATAGCGTGTATTGGTTGGCCGGTAATCACAACAAGCGCTTTAAAGCCTTCATCGCCCACGATGGTATCTTCAATACCCAGCAGCAATACGTTGAAACCGAAGAAATGTGGTTCCCTAACTGGGATATGGGCCAGGCACCATGGTATAAGGACGCACAAGGCAAGCGCGCCAAGGTGTTTGAAACATCACCACACCTCTACGTTGACCGTTGGGACACGCCCATCCTTTGTATTCACGGACAAAAGGACTTCCGCATTGAATACACGCAAGCCGAAAGCGCATTTACCGCAGCTCGCGTGCGTGGCATTCCTGCTCAGCTCCTGCTCTTCCCCGATGAAAACCACTGGGTGCTTAAACCCCAAAACGGCATCTTGTGGCAACGCACCTTCTTCCGTTGGCTCGACCGTTGGTTAAAGAATCAAGAACAATAACCCCGTATATACAATCATTAAACGATAAATATTCAACGATATGGAACAAAAAATTCAATCCCTTCGCGACTCAGCATCAGCGCGTTGGTTGGTACTGATGCTCTTGGCCCTCGCCATGTTTTGTTCATACATCTTTATGGACATCCTTTCGCCCATTAAAGACCTCATGCAATCTACACGCGGCTGGGATTCAACCGCCTTTGGCACGATGCAAGGTTCCGAAACCTTCCTCAACGTGTTTGTGTTCTTCCTTATCTTTGCCGGTATCATCCTTGATAAGATGGGCGTACGTTTCACGGCAATCCTCTCAGGAGCCGTCATGCTTATTGGTGCGAGCATCAATTGGTATGCCGTGACCGATATGTTCGTGGGAAGTTCGCTTGAAACATGGTTTACTAACAACCTCAATTATATCCCAGGATTTGACGAACTCGGCATTTCGCCCTTTTATCTGGGCATGCCCGCTTCAGCTAAATTCTCGGCCGTAGGGTTCATGATCTTTGGTTGTGGCGTTGAAATGGCAGGTATCACTGTGAGTCGTGGTATTGTAAAATGGTTCAAGGGTCGCGAAATGGCGCTTGCCATGGGTTCAGAAATGGCACTTGCTCGTCTTGGTGTGGCTACATGTATGATTTTCTCGCCCGTCATCGCTAATATGGGTGGCAAGGTCGATGTGTCGCGTTCAGTGGCGTTTGGCGTGCTGTTGTTGCTCATTGCCCTCATCATGTTCATCGTTTACTTCTTCATGGATCGCAAGCTCGACCAGCAAACAGGCGAGGCTGAAGAAAAGGAAGAGCCCTTCCAAATCAAGGACCTCGGACAAATCCTCACCAGCAGCGGCTTCTGGTTGGTAGCATTGCTTTGTGTGCTCTATTATTCAGCCATCTTCCCCTTCCAGAAGTATGCCGTAAATATGCTTCAATGCAACCTCACGTTCAATGAAGTTGATCCCAACTCCTTCTGGGCAAGCGATGCCGTGGCTTCATTGCAATACGTCATTATGCTCATTGTGGCGGGTGCCTCATTTGCCAGCAATTTCATGAAGAATAAGAAGATGGAAATCGTGTGGACGCTTGTGGCAATCCTCTTCCTTGTGGCCTATTGCTATATGGGCTATGAGCGCCAAAGTGCATCAGCCGTGTTTGCGGTATTCCCACTTTTGGCAGTAGCCATCACACCAAAGTTAGGCAAGTATGTCGATTACAAGGGCGGTGCGGCTTCCATGCTCGTTATTGGTTCAGTGCTTCTTATTCTTTGCCACCTCACGTTTGCCTTTGTTCTTCCCCTGTTTAAGGGTAGCGTGGTGGGCGGCTTCGTTGTGGCTTACGTCACGATCCTTGTGCTCGGCGCCAGCTTCTCGCTGGTTCCTGCTTCGCTTTGGCCAAGCGTTCCCAAGCTTGTTGATGCCCGCATCATCGGTTCGGCCTACGCGCTTATCTTCTGGATTCAAAACATCGGTCTTTGGTTGTTCCCCATGCTCATTGGCAAGGTGCTCGACAGCTCAAATCCTCAAATCGTGCAAGGCTTGGCTGATGGAAGCATCTCGCCCGAACAAGCAGCCGTTTCCTACGACTATACTGCGCCCCTCGTGCTTCTTGCCAGCCTTGGCGTGGCAGCCCTCGTCATTGGCTTCCTCTTGAAGATTGTTGACAAGAAAAAGGGTATTGGCCTTGACGAACCCAATGTGAAGCAAGCTTAATCCGCATCTGCTTTGATAAACAAACGCGCCGCGACGAATGGCATAGCCGAAGACTAAAACGCTCTGCTTTTTAGCCGATAGCCGCGCTTTATATGCTCAGGAGTGAGAAGTTGCACGATCGCCGTGCCATCTTCCCACTCCTGTTTTTTTTCGACCCATTCGGCATGGCGCCTGGGCGTTTCCTTGCTTATATTGAGCCTCAACCATTTTGTTTCTTGTTGTCGACGCTCGAAATACATCGATGAAATTAATTGAGATTTGCGTTGAAACTAAATAGGATTTAGTTGAAACTAACAAGGATTTAGTTTTACTAAAAAGGAATTAGTTTCACTAAAAAGGAATTAGTTTCAC
>JAGBYN010000072.1 GCA_017628775.1 Bacteroidaceae bacterium
AATTATGAAAAAGAATATTATCCTTTCTGCTGCGTTGATGTTTTTCGGACTCACCGCACAGGCACAAACTAAAATATCATTTGACAGCGAGGATTACAAGGCAATTAGCGTTTACGACGCTTGGGAAGGCAGTCCTTTCCGTGCTGAGAATCCTGTAATTGATTTTGATGCCGCAGTTGTAGAAAACCCCGACACAGAGGTTGACGCCATCATGGGCGTTGCGCCAAACGGCACAAAGAATGTGGTGAAATTGCGCCGCAGCCGTTATGGCAGTAACACCTTTGGCGTGCGCATCGACCTGAAGGAACCCATCCGCATGACCAAGCAGTTGCAGTACATCCACATCATGACTTACCTCAAGGACAAACCTGCCGATAGCCGCATGATGGTGATAGGTTTGGGTAAGCGCCTTGAAGAAAGCTGGAACTGGCAAACGGGCGAAGACGAACAATTCTGGGCTACTACGACAACTAATGTTAAGCCAAAGGAAGGTTGGCAGGACGTTGTGGTGAGCTTCAAAGGTTTCTCATACTCTAAGGAAGAAAATGCCAACAGTGGTATTGATATCTACGCTTTGGTTATCGTTCCAGATGTGCGCTCTCCTCATGCCGATGCCAATGATTGGTATGCTTACTTCGATGAAATCGTTGTAGATAACAATCCCGACAAGCGTTTTTCAACAGATAAGTATGCGCTTACTTATGATAAGGATGCCACCCCCACACGTTCTGATCGTAAATTGAATAGCGTTGGACTTGCGGCTGATGGAGAAAGTTATGAGTCGGCAAGCGCTAAGGGTAAGGTTTACACCGACAATACAACGCTTGGCGTGCTCTCTGCAAAGGCTGGAGCAGAAGTGCAACCCACATTTAACTACACTGGTGCTTGGATGAGTGGTTATGTGTATGTTGACTGGAACAACGATGGTAAATTTGAGTTTACGGTAAACGACGATGGTACCCCCGCTGAAGGTAGCGAAATCGTAAGCTACAGCGCAGCTCAAGTTAATGGCGCATGGCGCAAGAGTGATGGTACTACTACAGAAAATGGCAATACAATTGGTGGTGCGATGCCTAAATTCACCATTCCTGCAGGCACACCCGCCGGTTTCTACCGCATGCGTTATAAGGTGGATTGGGATAACCTCAACCCCGCAGGTGGCAACACCATTATCTCGGACGGTGGTGGTTACATTGATGTGATGCTCGACGTGCACGGTGAAGAAGTAACAGTAAATGCTTCGCAGCTCAATGGCGATATCGTATTGGCAGCTGACGAAAGTCCTTTACAGGGTTACGTTTCTAACTATGCAACCGCTTTGACCGTAAAGGATATTCCTGCTCCAGGCTTCGTTCAATATGGTTTCTTGTTGAAGTATGGTTACAACGTGAATGCAACAGAACAACTTGACGAGAACGGAAATCCTAATTGGATTGAAGTGACTGTTCCCTATACTGCGATTGCAGCCGATGGCACTTACACCATTCCAGCAGAGTACATCCGTGGCGCACAAGTGAGTATCAAGGGTGATATGCAACAAGAACAGCTCTACACTGTGAAGGTTGAGGGTCTTGAAGGGCAAGGTGGTGTTGTCTATGCCAACATCGAAACTTTCGACGGTGGCACAGTGCGCGCTACGCAGTTCTTCTCTGCTGATCAGGTAGCACCTATTGCTGTAGAAGGTCGCAACGCTACGGTTCGCGTTGAAGACCGAGTGATTATTGTGACCTACAGTGCTGGTCCTCAGGCCTACAAGCAAATAGCATCACTCGATGAAGTGAAGAACTACAAACTTTATCAAATAGCAGCAAAGACGGGTGAAGGTTACTGGGCTTTTAACAGCAGCATTACAGAAGAGTATGTAAGTCTGCGCGGTGTAACCAATTATTCATACAATAATCTCCCCGGTAATGCCACAGTGGCGGGCATCTACCAAGAAGCTATTGACCCTTATGATGCTACTGTCGTGTGGCAGATCTTTAAAGAAGACGGTAAGTACTACCTCTATCAACCTGAAAGACAAGCTTACGTCACACGTGACGGTCGTGATTATAAGTTTACCGAAACAAAAACAGCATTGGATGCAATCCGTGAGAACACTGGCGAATATGCTGGTACCTTTGGTATCCATGCCGGTGGCAATTACAGCGATGGTTCTACGAACTTTGCTTGTATCGTAACGAATGAAGCACAAGCTGGTGTGCGTAACTGGACTTGGAGCGACCACGGTTCTGTGCTTTGGATTATTGAAAATCCTAATGTTTATACGTTGAAGTACCTCGTGGAGGTGGATGGTTGTACTGAAGGTGGTGTGACCTTTGAAGGAAAGGATTATGCTCATGGTGCAACGCTTACTTCTACGGCGTTTCTCACTGCAGCCGATGTAGCTGTAAAAGAGGTTGAGGGCTACATAACCTCTGTAACGGTGGATAAGGAAAATGCTAAGATTCTCGTTACATACTCTGTTAACACTGGCATTAAAGATATATCCACCAACACAGGTCCTGCGGTTATCTACGACCTATCTGGACGTCGCGTGAAACAGGCCCAAAAAGGCGTGTATATTGTTGATGGTAAAAAAGCCATCTTCTAAATGGTTGCATTTTACACTTTCTTAAATAGCTGAAGAGGATGTGTCGAAAACGATAAATTTTCGGCACATCCTCTAAACTTTATTTTTTGACTTCATGAATGTGTTACTCAAATTTAAAATTGGTCTCTGTATTTTCATAAAAGCCAGTCGTCCAATTGGCGTATCCATCGTTTCAATATCATACATAATTAACGATTTAAAAACTACCCATATCGCCAAATGAAATCAAGGGAAAAAGCTGAGGAATTAGAGTACAGGGTACAACTGCCGTGCGGGCTATTTTCCCTGAAGGGGATATCATCCTTCTTTTTACAATTTTGAACACCCTAATGTTGTACAAGGATTAGAAGATTGTAGGGGGCGACAAATCTAAAAGGTTAGTATCCCAAATCCTCGTGTATCAGAATAATTTCAAATTCTCCGGTCATTGGTTTGCACCATAACACGGATAATCCTCTGCAAATGCGTTCGGGGCTGTCGCAATTATAACAACGGTCTGCTTTTATGGCGCAGGGTGTTTTTACT
>JAGBYN010000073.1 GCA_017628775.1 Bacteroidaceae bacterium
CAGGGCGAACCTGTGAATCCCGTGAGCCTCAGTGACATTGCCAATGAAATCAGCGGTATGTGTACGCTCACCGCGCACGACATCAAGGCCGTGCTTTCAGCCCTTGACGAAGCGCTTGTGCGCCACGTCGTGAATGGCGATAGCATTCGCTTTGGCGATTTCGGTTCGTTCCACCCCCGCATCGTGTCGAAGGGCGCTGATACCCCCGAGGAGTATGACCCCTCATTGCTCGAAGGCATCCGCATTCGCTACACCCCTTCGGCAAGCACCCAGCGCCAGCTCTCGAAGAAGTTCATCACCTTCCAGTGTGTGAACAAGCCCGAGGCGACCGACGAGTCGGGCGAGTAACCCCCGCTGAACGCGACCATCACGACCCAGCCCTTTAGCCTCCAAGCTATAGATAGCCCGGATTCAAGCATATAGTCCCCGTCAGCAAAGAAAGGAGCCATCAACCAAACCAACGGTTGATGGCTCTTGCCTTACATACCCCAAGAGGCAAAGCCTCTCACCCCTCTCACCCTCTCAACGCTCAACTCTCAAAACTTTCTATAATGCGATTGGTGCGTGGGATGACGACGGGCCGACACGGTGATCGGCCCCTACAACACCGCAATTAACGAATTTACGGTTGATTTACGACGGACCGACACCTTCCGGATGGCTTCTCTAAACTCTAAACTCTCAACTCTCAACTCTCAAAAAATTACTCTAACTTCTCTCTAACCTCTAAACTTTCAAAAATTACTCTCCACTCTGTGACATGTGACACGTCACACAATTTTTCTCTACACTCTAATCTCATAACCTCATAACGAGGCGCAGCCTCCTCTGAACCATCCGAAAGATGCTCACTTCTCTAAACTCTCAACTTTAAAAAAGTTCTCTAACCTCATAACGAACCGCAGGTCCCTCTGAACGAGGCGTAGCCTCCTCAGAACCATCCGCAGGCTGCTCTAACCTCTAAACTTTAAACTTTTAAAAAAAACACCGAATAATTACTTAAATAAAAAAACTCAATATTTAAAATAAATTAAGTAATTTTGCGAGGAAGGAAATGGGTGGTGGAGTGCAGCTTCTTGATTGTACCACCACGAATTGATCTGCGAAGCCTAACCTCTTCAAAATCAAAAAAACATATGACACAACAGGGATTCGAAGACTATTTATTTGCTGTTTTTGGTTATAAGAATGGCACAGCAAAGAGTTATATAACAGCTATTCATATCATTGACGAGTTGTTCACAAAGGAGGATAAGTTCGGGTTAAAAGGTTTGTCAATTGTTCAAATTAAGGATTATGATTTGTTAACGAAGATAAACGAGTTTATTAGAGAGGAACAATTGCTTTTTAAGAATTGCCAAGACTCCTTTTTTCGCAATATAAGTAGCACACAGAGTAGTTATCCAGGAAAAGGATTCTGTTCGGCTGCAATGAAACAACTCCTACGATATTATGCCTATAATCAGAAAGAAGAACAAGCATGGAGTCTTGTAAAAGAGAGACTACAAGGCAAAAAAGTCTCAGAGAAATTGGAGTCTTTATTTGATATAGACAGAGAAGGACGTGAGACAGCTGTTATGACAAGGGTAAGGCTTGGACAAAACTATTTCCGTAAAATGGTCCTACAGAATTATGGGAATAAATGTTGCGTTACAGGGCTAAACGTACCACAGATTTTACGTGCCAGTCATATTGTTTCATGGGCTTCGGATAAGACCAACAGAATGAATCCAGAAAATGGGCTTTGCTTAAGCGCCACTTATGATGCAGCGTTTGATCAGCATCTCATTTCATTTGATGAAGATTATAGGATGATCGTAAGCAAGCAAATTAAGGATTATTTCACGAATCAAATCACAAAGCAATATTTTGAAGATTTTGAAGGGAAACGGATAATATTACCGTCACTTTACATGCCTAGTAAGAAGTTGTTAGAAAAACATAGAAACTTCATTGTTGGATAAAAATAAAAGTCTGTGTTAGAAAAGTTCACAAAATTCACAGACAAATCCACAATATAAAAAATAAAAGTTAACTTTGCGTAGTAGAAGAAACACAGGTAGCGGTGTGCAGGCCGCACCGCTGAAACAGAAAAACACTGCAAAGTGTAAATAGATGCCCGTTTCCAAAGGACTGCACTCCTTGGAGGCGGGGCATTAATTTTAATAAATGATTTATATGAAAAAGAAATATAAGGGAATTGATTTGTTTTGTGGAATTGGAGGATTTAGAATTGCAATGGAAGACAATAACGTTGAATGTGTTTTTTCATCAGATAACGACAAATTTGCACAACAGACGTATGAGGCTAATTTTAGAGAAATACCTACAGGAGATATAAAACAAGTTAAGGAAGAAGATATTCCTAATTTTGACATATTAACAGCAGGTTTCCCCTGCCAACCTTTCAGCTATGCAGGAGAAAAATTAGGTTTTAATGATGAGGTAAGAGGTACTTTGTTTTTTGATATCTGTAGAATTTTAGAATATCATAAACCTGCTATGGTATTTCTAGAAAATGTAAAGGGATTAAAGTCACATAATGATGGGCAAACACTTCATACCATCTTGGAATCATTAAAGAAACTTGGATACTTTCCACATTGGAAAATTCTATCATCATTAGACTATGGTCTTCCACAAAAGAGAGAGAGATGGTATTGTGTAGCGTTTCGTAAAGATGTCGAGTTTATTTGGCCTGAACCAATAATTGGTAATCCTACATTAAGAGATATTATAGATTTGAATGAGGATAATCCATCACTTGCTATTCCTAAATTTGAATTAGATAGAATAGATTATCATTTCTCCAATGCAAAACCAGGAGATAGAATCCAACACGACAATTCTAAATATGCACCTAATACGAAAAAGGGTAAGTATGGAATATATTCATTTCAAAAGCCCGATGGTTCATTACGTTTTCATGTTGGCGACCACGCCAAAACACAAATTCAAGAAGCATTTTATTCCTGCCTTGATACTTACGCACCGACCATAATCGCAAATAGAACACCTAAATTGTGGGATATCAGAAGAAAACTATCAGTTTTAGAATCAAAAAGACTGCAAGGTTTCCCTGATGATTTCATTATACCAGTCTCAGATGCACAAGCGTACCATCAATTAGGAAACTCTGTAAGTGTTCCAATTATAAAACGAATCATGAAAAACATGATTGATACCTACGAAAAATCAATAGAACAATGAAATATTTAGATATTAATTCAGTAGTCAAGTCATACAATAGTTTTCAAAATTGTATGACAAACAAATCATGGGGATTTCTTGCTCTACTAAAAAGTTGCGATTCTTGCATCAATACCTATATCCCATATGAATTGAATTTAGATATCGCTTCTAATTTCCTAGAGGATGTTTTTAATATTACTGAAGATAAGAAAGAATATACTTCGGGAAATACATTATTTGCTCTATTTTCAAATAAATGGTCTAATTTCTTTAATGACCAAGGGAAATATTCATCTAATATATACGATGTAGCAGTGTGGGCTTTTCGTAGAAAAGGATTTCCTGATGATATTACAGAAGAAGGTATTATAAAGTTATTCTCTGAGGAGTTTAACATTCCTTTTACGATTCTTTTTTCTTGTTTCGATACAACCAAGAGAAACATTTCATTTGCACCGACATTATATACCGAATCTTCCTTAAAAAATAAATTGGCTAGCATCGGTGTAGACATTACAAAAAATAATATTGATGCTCAAAAAAAAGGTGTTGTAGCTGCTCCTGGAGAAATTAGCAGAGGACCTTTTGTACAACCTTTATATGCAGGAATAGAAATTTCTGATTATGCACTTATTCTTAAATCTAGGTTTGAATCTTTATATGATGTAAAATCTATCAAAGAATTAAAACAGGATTCACCTAAAAAAGATTTGCAGCAAATCTACTTCGGAGCACCAGGTACAGGAAAATCTTATGCTGTTGAACAAATCACTAATAAGAACAACTCTATTCGTACAACATTCCACCCTGATAGTGATTACTCAACCTTTGTTGGATGTTACAAACCTATGCAAAAGGTAGGTAAACAAATTTCTACCAAAATTTCTTTAGAAAAGCTTAAAGAAAAGGCTACAGAGATAATAAATCAGCCAGCAGGAGATAAGGTTGAACAAATCATTGATTTTATAACTTTGTATGCCGAAAGACTTTGTGAAATTGTTGAAGAACGTGAGGATGTAAAATCTCTTCAAAATCTCATGAACATACATTTGGGATTCTCAAATGAGACATATTTGTCCAAGATGATTTTGAAAGTCCTTGAAGAAAGAAAGTCAAATACAAACGAAATTACATACGCTTTTCAACCTCAAGCATTCACACAAGCATACGTTAAGGCATGGCAAAATCTTAGTGAACCTTTCTACTTGGTGATTGAAGAAATCAATCGTGGAAATTGTGCGCAAATTTTTGGAGATATATTCCAATTGCTTGACCGTGATAGTGCTACTGGATATTCTAACTATAAAATTACTCCAGACCAAGACTTACAAATGTACCTTGCAAATGAATTTGCAAATACAGTAATTGAGGATGAGGAAATCAAAACTGGAACCAAGATGCAGTTGCCTGGAAATCTGCATATCTTGGCAACAATGAATACCAGTGACCAATCGCTCTTTCCCATTGATAGCGCCTTCAAACGTCGTTGGGATTGGAAATATATTCCTATTGACTACACAGACCTTGGACACTATATTACATGTGGAAATAAAAAATATAAATGGATAGACTTTCTTACAGAAGTCAATCAACGCATTGAGGCTGTAACTCAGTCGGAGGATAAAAAACTTGGAGCATGGTTTGTAAAAGCTGTAAACAAAGAAATTTCTGCCGAGAAATTTGTTTCTAAAGTTGTATTTTATCTTTGGAATGATATATATAAGGATTTGGCTCACGATGCTAGCACCGTCTTTAAAGGTAATTTTGATAAGTTTCATAAGTTCTTTGATTTTAAGGGGGATGTAAAGTTAGACGTATTGGATGAATTCTTTGAATCGTTAGAAATTTTATATTTCACCGATGATGAAGAATCTGTAAGTGATAAAGAGGATTCTGATTCCAAGTCACACTTGATAGTTCAGTTCCCTGATGGAACAAAAATAAGTGAGAATACTAGATTTGAAACATACAAAAAGGCACTTAAAATAATTGGATTAGAGAAAGCAGAACAAGTTGCTTCTACAATGAAGTACAAAAGATTAAATTCACCTCTAATTAGTAAAACTAAGTCTGAAAACATTTTAAACAACACCCAAGGATATTTGTATATAGAGGAGGCTGACTTCAATATCATAAAGGGTATTAACACAAGAACCATGAGACGGTTCTTAATGCAAATCTCCGATACTTATAACCTTGGAATTAACTGTGTGGTTGAATAATGAAAATCCTAATTGAAGGTCATCAATATAACGAAGAAGATGTCCGTCCTATCCTTAAAGGGTTTGAACCTTTTAGCAAGGACGGAAAGATTTCTGTGGAATATGTCGGATATTTCTATAGTAAAGAAATTTCCGACTGCATCTTCTTTCTACCTAAAGTATTGATGAACGAGAAAGGATTTATTCTTGATAAGGATGGACTCACTCCTGAGAAAATTTTGGATTTAGGAAAAGCGCTTCAAGAGAAATGGCTTGAAGCCAAAGACTACGAGTTTATTTCAAACTTCTCGGTGTGGATATTCCGTGCTATTAAGGAATACTACCGGCTCAATCCAGACAGCACTATCATGCTCAAAAAATCTTTCTCGATCCTTGACAAAAGTCAGAACGAGAAAGATGCAACGCTGTTGGATATTATCTTGTCGCTTATCCGCTTCAACAATGAGAACCAAGACTTCTTTATGTTCACCATAAAGAATATTCATAGCGGTTATAACAAGATAAATTGGACGAAGACTATTTCCAAAAACACACCGATTTATCAAGGTAGAGCACCGATTTACATCAATGCCATCAACAAAAAGAAGCAAGTGAACTTCGATGAAGAGTTACTTATTATCTTCTTCTCGATACTCTCACATCTTGGTAAGTATGGGTTCAAAACAATTATAAATTGTAATTACAACTTACTTGGCGCACCTACATTCAACAACTATTGCAATGGATATGGCAAGGTGCGACTTCGCCAAATCAAATACAAATACTTCTCAGACAAAGCGCTTATGCTTTGGCATCTCTGCTACGCGTTCTTTGACTCAGCAGAGAAGATTCATTCTTCAACTCAAGAATGTGACTATCTATTGGCGAAGAACTTTAATATCGTGTTTGAGTCTATTATAGATGAACTAATCGGTGATAATAAGCGAGATATACCTTCCGACCTACACGATCAACCTGATGGTAAGATAGTTGACCATATTTATAAGTATCAATCTCTTACTAATGAAAATGATATATACTACATTGGTGATAGTAAATACTACAAGATTGGTGGGCAGTTAGGTACTAACTCTGTGTATAAGCAATTTACCTATGCAAAGAATGTCATTCAATTTAACATCAATTGGTTCTATCAAGGTGAGGAGCATATTAATTATCGTGACGAATTGACTGAAGGCTATAATATCACGCCCAACTTCTTTATTAGTGCCCAAGTATATGGCGATAATTTGTCGTATTCTGATAGTTTGTTGACCTTAAGAGAATGTGATAAAGAAAAGCGTGTGTCATTCCAATTCAAAAATAGACTTTTTGACCGCGATACACTTTGGCTCTCGCATTATGATATCAATTTCCTTTATATCATTGCTTTATACGCCAAAGCGAATGACTATGAGAAAGGTGTGTTTAAGAAAGATGCACAGAATAAGTTTAAACAACATATTCAGGAACTCCTTAAGGAACAATACGACTTCTATTTGCTCGAGCCCAAAGAAGAATATAGTTTGCAGAGAGCGGTGGATATCAATTTCAAACGATTGTATGGAAAGATATTCTGTCCTTTCGAAGATCAAAAGAGTTTAGTACTTTCTTTATCTAAAAGCAAGACAGAAATAGAAAAGAATGAACAGTTGAAAAAGGATATTTCACCATACTTCTATATCTATGAAAACTACAAACTTGGAGTCGAAACTTCAGATTTTATAAAGCAAAAGCAATTAGCACGCAAAACTTACTCACTATATACTCAAGAAGAAGATTTCTTTACCACGCTTGCAGCGGAAGAAAAGGTTGAATATAATACTGAGACTATAGAACGTATCTTTACTGACAACGAAAAGAATAGAGTTTCCAAATTAAAAGAATTAAAACTTTCAGAGAAAGAAATCAAGGACTTGCTACCAATAGAACAAGAATTAGTCTTAGTTGGCTACTTTAACGGAGCACAACACCTTTCTGAAATACAAAAGAATCAACTTTACTTTGTCAGAACAGGATTCCGTCCTGGTTCTATCACTTTAGTCAGTGGATTCGAGCATTGCAAATACCTGTTCATCCACCATAAACAAGAAAAATACCTTTTCCGATTAAAAGGAGAAGAGCCACGAATGTTTACAGGTGAACAACTAGCCAAAAAAGGATTTGCCAACAATAAACCCGAAGAACAATATCTTGGTTTTAAATTGGATAACAAAACACCCATCCTGATAGAGGACATTAAATTATCAGATGCCATTATTAGAGGCATAGGTAACCGCACTGCAGACAGTTACTTCACAACATTGAAGCAATTGTTTGGTGTATAAAGATGTTATCAATAAATTGGATTAGTTTATAAATTCCAAAAAATAACGAATTCGGTGCACAACTGCCACGTTGAATAACAAGGTTCCGAAGGTATCTCCATTCTGTGACATGTGACACGTCACACAATTTTTCTCTACACTCTCACCCCTCAAGAGGCTTCGCCTCTTTGGAGTTGAGAGAGGAGAGTACAGAGTACAACTGCCGTGTGGCTCAGGCTGTTAACTAAGAACTGCTTGCTTTATACTATGGCATAGGCAGGTATATTTCCCACAACTCACGAAAAGGGACATGGGGGACGAATGCAATAAAGACAATCAGCAATCAGCTGAAACACGAACTGCCGGGACTGCGTGGCTTTTCAGAAACAAGTCTGAAAAAATGCGTCTGTTTTATGAACAATGGCAAATACTTGAAGTTCGTCCGCCAATGGCGGGCGAAATAGAAACGGCTGGCAATGAGGACGTTTTGGAAGCGAATGTGATTGCTTCTTTAAATCGTCCGCCAATGGCGGGTGGTCGGGATATCAACGATTTCCTTAGCATCAGTTTCACACATCACGATTAAATCCTATCTAAAACATCTACGTTGGAAGAGCGTGTGTTTTACATTCACAATAAAGGCAATGCTCTGATGAACTTTATGCTAATGAATTGAAGTTATGCTACTAACAAACTTCTTAGGGTTATATTGTTTAAGGGGGCCATTCTGAACGTAAGCCCATACCGCCTACAATTGTACTTGAGAAACTAGAATGATAATTAGGTTTAAGAAATAACAAACATTTTATGTCCCAATTATATACTTTTGAATGTTATCCTATGCCATGGGCTGATTTTGATCTTAAATTTAAAGATGTTGATAATCAAGCGATCGTATTTTCTATTGAACTTAATGATAATGATATTCGTGACATAATAAATATGTTGCATTGGGCTTGGGATAATGAGTATTTTGACTTTAATAATTCCGACAAAAAAAATACTCAACTTTTGAAGGAAAAAGTTCCTGCTTTATATGAAAGGGTTTATCATTTGCTGAATCTTGAGTTTAGTAAAAGGTATCCAGGTGGTTGCGATATAGAAAGTTATGGAGGGTATGAAATTTTTCCTCCAGATGAAATTATTAATGCAGCTGTTGAATGTTATTCCAAGAGGAAATAAAGTGTTGGTATATAACCAAATTAGAGTTTAATTCAACTAATAGACATGAGCGGCCTTTGGTTCGTATTGAGAGGTGAGAGTACTTTTTTAAGTTTAGAGTTGAGAGTGTAAGGAATTGATGGTATATTTGTAATTGATTAGAAATTGTTGAGTATGAAAAAATATGATTATTTAGACATTTCATCGTTTGTTGAAGAATTGATGGAAAAGAAAGAGTCAGCTGAAATTGAATTCAAATCTGCAGCTGGCGGCTTCCCTAAAGCCTTTTGGGAAACCTACTCCTCTTTTGCCAACACCAATGGAGGAACAATCGTTCTTGGTATAAAAGAGAAAAAAGGAGAATTCTATGTAGATTCCTTGACCGATGAACTGATCGATAAGTACAAAAAAGAGTTCTGGAGTGGTGTAAACAATAGAGATATTGTCAATCTGAATCTACTGAGCAACGACGATGTGGTGGACGGAGAACTTGATGGTCATAAAGTACTTTTGTTCTACATTCCTCGAGCTGCAAGAGAGCAACGCCCGATATACCATACTCCCAATCCGTATAATGGCACTTATAAGCGTAACCACGAAGGAGATTTCAAATGTACGGAACAAGAAGTCAAACGCATGTATGCAGATGCTAACGTTTCAGTATCTGCTGATTCACGCATATTAGACAATTATACATTTGACGATATAGATAAGGCTTCGCTTGACCAATACAGAAGATTATTCGACTTGGCAAAGCCTGGACATGCTTGGTTGGCGTTAGACGACATTCCTTTGCTTAAGAAATTAGGTGGTTACAAAGTTGATAGACAAACAGGAAAAGAAGGTTTTACATTGGCCGGATTGCTGATGTTTGGAAAAACTGATGCTATTACTGATGAAACTTGCGCTCCTAATTTCTTTCTTGATTATCGAGAATTAGGTGAAGACACGACCACAACAAGATGGTTGGATCGTATTTATCCAGACGGCACATGGGAGGCCAATCTTTTCCAATTCTATAAACGTGTACTTCCTAAATTACAGGAAATATTACCTGTCCCATTTAAGTTGGAAGGTGATACGAGAAAGGATGAAACACCTGCGCATGTTGCAGTCAGAGAAGCACTAATAAACACATTGGTTCATGCAGACTATTCCGTCAATGCTTCTACTGTAATTACAAGAAGCAAAAGTGAATTAATGTTTTCTAATCCTGGCTGTTTATTGGTTTCGAAACAACAATTCTATGAAGGCGGAGATAGTGTATGCCGAAATTTGTCCTTGCAAAAAATGTTCATGATGCTAGGTAAAGCAGAAAAGGCTGGAAGCGGTGCTGATATAATCATTTCTGGTTGGAAAAAATCTAATTGGAATTCACCAAATCTTGAAGAGAAAAACAGACCCGATAAGGTTCTTTTGACATTACCACTTATTTCTATCTTAGATGATAAAGTCAAAGAAGAACTAATCAATATTTTTGGAGAGCAAGTTCTTCACATGGAGCATAATAAAGTCCTAACATTGGCTTTCGCTTTAACAGAAGGAGTCGTATCAAATGAGCGTTTAAGATATACGCTGAATCTCCATAAGTACGATATAACCAAAATGTTAAAAGAACTTTGTGTAGATGGATATCTTATTTCTGATGGTATAGGAAGAGGTACTACTTATCATTTGAATACAGGACAAAATCTTACTAGTTCTGGTGATAATCTTAATAGTAACCTTAATAGTTTCGATAGTAATCTTAATAGTAACCTTAATAGTTTCGATAGTAATCTTAATAGTAACCTTAACAGTTCTCGCAATAATCTTAATAGTAACCTTAACAGTTCTCACAATAATCTTAATAGTTCTGCTGAAGACAATCTTAAGACTTATCAGGAAACTAAGAAAATTAAAAGAAGATGCAGTCAACAGGAACTATTTGATATGATTAGGGATTGTACTAAAGACTGGAAATTCGTGGACGAAATTTCTAGTGAAATAAAACGTAGTCCACAATATCTTAAGGGGGAAATTATTCCCGTAATGATAGAAAGAGGACTGTTAGAAAGAGAACATATAATGCCTAATCATCCAGCTCAAAGATATAAGAGAACACAACAATGAAATATAAAGGCAAAAGCATAGAGGTAATAGGTAGCAAGATGCTTTTTGGAAAGGAAACACTTTAGATTCACATTCTTGAAGATGATTCCTTTGCTACAAAATCCACATTAATGCTTACAGCTTGATTACAAGGATCGTTAAAAAAGTTGAGAGTTTAGAGAGGGATAGAGGCTTCGCCTCGTTAAGAGGGACCTAAAGGTCCGTTAAAGGTTAAGAGGAGGCTACGCCTCGTTAAGAGGAGCTTTCAGCTCGTTAAGAGGTTATGAGAGATGTAGGGGCCGATCACCGTGTCGGCCCTTCGTCATGTATGAATCAAATGGTTAAATGATTATCGTTCTGCATAGAAGAACTGTGTGAATCCGCGACATCACGTTGATGAATTAAGAATCTGATGATTGGTATGAAAGAAAAGAGCCATCAACCAAATGAACGGTTGATGGCTCAAAACATAAAAATATGAAAGAAAAAATGGTGTTTATTGTATGACCATTGAATTTACTTCTTAGCTGTTGCTTTCTTTGCAGGCGCTTTCTTTGCGGGCTTTGCAGGAGCTTCAGCTACAGCTTCTTTCTTGGGGGCGCACTTCTTAGCTGGTGCCTTCTTTGCAGCGGGCTTCTTTTCTTCTTCAGCTACGGGGGCGTCGGCTGCAGGCGTAAGCTTTGCAATGGCTTGCTTAAGCTGCTTGATTTCCTTTTCCTTTGAAGCAAGTTCTTCGTCCTGGTTCTTGATGGTTGTGAGGAGCGAGTTGAGCTCTTCGTTGTCCATACCTCCGTAGATGTTGTTTACGCGTGTCACGAAGTCGCCAACGATGTTCATGTAGTTTGTGAATGCATCGTATGGAGAGTCGTAGATACCGCGATAGCCACCGTATGAGTTGGGCTTTGTTGAGATGAAGCGGAAGTTGTTTGATGCTTGGAGGTAATCCCAGTCTTGTTGCAATTTCTTGTCGCCTGAGATGCGTACGCGTTCAGCCACGCTGTAGAGTTTGTTGATGGCTTCTTGTTGCATGACGTTGCCAAGCCATGGTGAGAGGTCGCGTTCTTCATCCACCCATGATGTTGGATAGGGTACGTCGATTGCACCTACCGACTTCATCTTGCTGCAAATTTCTGATGGTGTAGCCATTTCGATACCACGTTCCTTGAGCTGTTGTGGGAGTGCCTTCATGAACTCGAGGATGTTTGAAGAGAGTGGTTGGAAAATGCCGAGTGCGCAGAGCTCCATGAAGAGGTTGATTACCTGGCTTTCTTCTGGGAGGTTGGCAATCCATTGTGCGTAGTTGTCGGCAAAGAGAGGATATTCGCTCCAGCTGGCATCGTTAAAGCGGTATGAAATATCTTCAGAAAGTGAGTAGTCGCGGAGCAAGAGCTTGAGGTTTTCGTTGCGGTTGCAGTGGTAGAGGAAGTGAGGACTCTTCCAACCCAATACTTGGCGAGCACCTTCGGCAAGCATACCCTTGAAGCCCATTTCTGCTACGAGTTCACCAATTTCGTCTGAATAGATCAAAGCTGAGTTGCGGAAGATCTTTGGTGTTTGACCAAACAATTCCTTGATTTTCTTGCAAAGGCGAGTTACTTCGTCCTTGAAGCCTTCGGGGTCTTTGATTGAAGAGAAACCGTGAGAGTAGGGTTCGGCAAGGAATTCTACGCAGCCCTTCTTGTTAAGTTCCTGGAGGAGCTCAATGACTTGGGGCGCATAGCTTTCGAGCAATTCAATGGCGCAACCTGTTAATGAAATGGCACACTTGAAGTATGAACCATTCTTTTCAGCCATTTCGATGAGGGCCTTGAGGGCGGGCTCGTATGAACGTTCTGCTGTTTCTACGATTGAGCGTTCGTTTTCATAATCATCATAGTAGTAATGATCTGTACCGATGTCGAAGAAACGATAGCGTTTGAGGTGGATATTTTGATGAATTTCAAAGTATAAGCAAACTGTTTTCATAATCTTATAATGTTTGTAAGCTTTATATTATACGGCGATAGTTATTGGGTTGTATTTATTTCTTGCAACGTTCGATGGTCTCGTCGTAGCATTTACGAATTCTATGACCAACTTTTTCCCAAGTAATTTGATCAACTTCTTTGATACCTTCTTCGCGCAAGTATTCATATAAACCTTCGTTTGTACAGATTGAATACATGGCGTCGGCCATTGCATGAATGTCCCAATAGTCTGTTTTAATACACTTGTCGAGAATTTCAGCACATCCACTTTGCTTACTGATGATTGAGGGAACACCGCATTGCATTGCTTCAAGTGGTGAAATACCGAATGGTTCTGACACTGAAGGCATAACGTAAACATCGCTATCGCGGAATGTTTCGTACACTTGCTTACCTTTCATGAAACCAGGGAAGTGGAATTTATCGGCAATGCCTCGCTGAGCTGCCAATTCAATCATTTCGTTGAGCATATCGCCCGATCCTGCAAAGCAGAAGCGAATGTTGTGGGTGCGTTGCAACACGAGGGCTGCTGCTTCCACAAAGTATTCGGGACCCTTTTGCATGGTGATACGTCCGAGGAAGGTGACAACCTTTTCGTTGTTGTCCTTCTTGGTTCTGCCCTTTGCTATGATTTCTTGAATTTCGGGCTCAAGAGGATAAACGGCATTGTGCATGGTGACACACTTAGCAGGATCTTGATGATAGTGCTTAATAACCGTTTGGCGTGTGAGTTCGGAAACGCACATGATGCAGTCGGCATTGTCCATACCATCCTTTTCGATGCTGTAAACTGTTGGGTTTACGTTGCCACGTGAACGGTCGAAGTCGGTGGCGTGAACGTGGATCACCAAGGGTTTGCCTGAAATGTTCTTGGCATGGATTCCAGCGGGGTAGGTGAGCCAGTCGTGCGCATGAATAATGTCATACTGCTGTTGGCGTGCAATAACGCCCGCTACAATTGAGTAGTTGTTGATTTCTTCATGAAGGTTATCTGGATAACGACCTGAGAAGTTGATACATCCTAAATCGTCGGTGTAGCGATAACTGAAGTCGGCATAAATATGGTCGCGTAAATCAAAATAGGTTTGTGGGTCGCACTTATGACCGATGCGTTCCTTAACATAATCCCAACTCACGTCTTTCCAAACCACAGGTGTTTCATTCATACCTATGATATTCATGAAACTCTTATCTTCATCGCCCCAAGGCTTTGGCAGACAGAAGGTGATTTCCATGTCGGATTGAAGCGATAAACCTTTTGTCAAACCATAACTGGCGGTACCTAACCCACCTAAAATATGAGGGGGAAATTCCCAACCAAACATTAATACTTTCATGGTTGAATAAATATATTTAACTAATCTACTTGCGCCTTATTGATTGCAAATAGTATAGTGTAGAATTAATACCAGATTGTTACACGTTAAATATAACAAAACTATTCTTTATTGTATTTGTCAAGAATATGAATTGCGCGGAGCAAACCACTAACGTTCATCGCAAATGAAATAGCGCCACGACCTGAGAATCTTGGATTACCATCAAATAATTCAGGTATTGTTCCAACACAATGGTAGAATAATTCTTCTTCAAATCCGATAAGCTGGCGTTCAATGAAGTTTAAGCCGCTACGCTTGTAAACGCGCAAGTATGCTTCGAGGTAGAATCCTGTGAGCCAGGGCCATGCTGTACCGTTGTGGTAAGCAAAGTCGCGTTGCGTTTGTTGACCCACGTAAAGAGGATTGTAGCCGCCGCTCTTTGGTGATAATGAACGAATACCCTTAGGCGTAACGAGCTCGCGTGTGCAGATGTCGAGCACCTTCTTGCGTTCTGTAACATCGAGTGGAGAGAAGTCCAAAGCAATAGCAAAGATTTGGTTGGGGCGAACGCTCCAGTCTTGCATTTGTCCGTCAACGTAATCAAGCAAATAACCATGTTCGTTGAGGAATGTGCTCTTGAACGATGCCTGGATCTTTTGTGCAAGCTCTTCGCACTCGTTGGCGTAAACTGAGTTTTCAGCGCCGGGCGTTTCGCTAAGCATTTGTTGATAGAACTTAACGGCGTTGTACCACAAAGCGTTGAATTCTACGATATAACCTGAGCGTGGCACGATTGGACGACCGTTGTAGGTTGAGTTCATCCATGTTACTGCCTTGTCGCGACCATTGCTATAGAGCAAGCCATTGTCGTGGAGGAAGAGGTTTGTGTGCTGACCGTTGAGGATAAACTTCATGATACCTGAAAGGAGTTCACCATAAAGTTCGTAGCACTTCTGACGACCTACGTACTTGCCATATTGCTGGATACACCATACTGCCCAAAGCAACGTGTCGGGTTGCTCCATTTCATGGATGTCAACACTGATGGGCTCCTTATTAATAAGGTTCTTGATGGCCTTTGATGCTGTACGCATGTAAGCTTCAAAGCGATCAGTTTCGCCGATGGCAAGTGTTAAGCCAGGAAGCGAGATGAACAAGTCGCGTGCGCGGCTCTTGAACCAAGGATAACCAGCGAGTACGTATTCTTCTGGATCGTCTTGCTTCTGCACTCTGAATTGGTGAGCTGCATGAACCAAGCAATGGTATAAGCTATCGTGGGGCGCAGCCTTTTCCATTTCGGCATTCATCAATGGCTCGAGTTCTTCGGGAGCCTTTGCGCGCAATGATGCTGTGAAGATAATGCTCTGTCCCTTTTCAATGGGCATTTCGAGGTAACCAGGCACCAATAAGTCTTCTGAAGAGTAGTAACCGCGTTCGCGTTCCTTGGGATAATCTAAGCCTTTGTACCAAGCTGGATCGTGGTGGTATTCGCAAGCGCAATTGGTTTGCATATAAAGCTCGGGGTAGCCTTCGTAAAGACACATCTTAAAGCCGTTCTCAATAGGCTCATAACCTGTTTTAGCCGTGCCGTTTTCTTGTGTCCAATGACGCACACTACGGAACGCTAAATAAGGCTTTAAACGCAATGTTGTGGCAGAATGAGCTTCAAGAAGCGTATAACGCACGTAAAGGCGGAAGTGGTCTGATCTGAAGCAAATCTCTTTCTTCAACAAGACACCGCCAATACGGTAAATCCACGTGGGAACCTTGTCCCACTCAAAACTCATAATGTACTTATGGCCCTTAGGACTGTAGTTCTCGCCTTGATATTTGTGCAAACCTAAGTTAAACTCGGCGCCATGCTGAATCACCGTTTCATCGAGCGACGACAGCAATACATGATTTTCATCATCAAGGTTAGGAACCGGACCTACAAGGAGTCCATGGTACTTACGGATGTTACATCCAACCAAAGTGGTAGAACAATACGCACCTGACTGATTTGTGATCAAGAATTCCTTGTAGAGTGAATCTTGAAGATTCGCCATTTGCGTTTTGTCAAATCTTAGATACGGCATGAATTATAATTTTTTAAAATTTGTTATTTAGTGTTTACAATTCGAAACCAAAGTTATGAAAATCTTTTCTATTAAACAAAAGGTTTTTTGCCTTTTTTGTAAAAATGGTATATAGAAGATGCATTTTAGCACCAAAATGGGGTACTTTGCCTGAAATTATGATGTTTTTTATCAAAAAATGGGGTTAAAATGAAATATTCAAATAACATTTTGCCGAAAACCTTGAAAGCAAAAAATAAATAACTAACTTTGCCATTGCAACACACACAACACGACTAAACGAACTACTAAACTAATACTAATGTTAACAACTGAAAGTCACGCTAAGCGTGAAGCTTTGGAGGTGATGCAACCTATCCTGCAGCATCTTCAGCAAGCTGAAAGGAGGCTTGTTGAAAACAACATGACGTGGCACGAGTATAAAAAACACGAACCTATCTATCATGAGGGGCAGAAGGCTGATAATTTATTTATTGTCGTTAAGGGCACGGTGAAGATTTTTAGGGTAGGGGTGTGTCAGCGGCCGCAAATTATCAGAATGTTAAAGTCTGGGCAAATGTTTGGATATAGAGCTTCTATTGCCAACGAACCTTACGTGACCTCTGCGGCGGCTTTCGGCCCTGTTTCTTTATGTGTCCTGCCAATGGCTCTGGTTAATCAATTGATGTCAAAGAACCCTACGCTCCAACATTTCTTTATGACGGAGTTGGCGACTGATCTTGGTACGGCCGACAAGCGCATTGTGAGTTTGACGCAAAAGCATATACGCGGGCGTATAGCCGAGGCGCTCCTTTCGATCAGGGATATCTTTGGCTTGGATAAAAGTGGCAATATTAATATAGATATCACACGCGAAGAAATTGCTTGTTATGCCAACATGACAACGAGCAATGCCATACGCACCATGTCGGCATTTTCACAAGAGAACTTGATTGGATTTGACAATAAGCGCATTAAACTCTTGAACGATGAAGAACTACTTCATATTTCATTGAGAGGATAAACTGCGCGCTTATATTAATGAATGAGTAAACGATGCTTTATGCGATTGAGTAATGAATCTTTAATTGAATAAACGATAATAAAGCATTAAATATAAGTGTTTTAACTACCTTCTCTTTAATTTTTACTTGAATGCTTACGTTGGTTGATTAAATCATCAACAGAACACTTGTCCTGCATAGCCAAACCGTATAATCCGTGTAATCATGTTGACAATAACAAATCAACTGATTAAACAGATTCTACGGTTTTTTTGTCCTGCATAGCCAAACTTATAATTCGTGTGATCACGTTGGCAATAATAAATCAATTGATTAAATAGAGTTGACTCATTGGCAAGATGCCGAAGGCGTCTCAGCTCTGTGACATGTGACACGTCACACGCTTTTTCCCTTCGCTCTCATCTCCCCAAAGAGGCGAAGCCTCTAACTTCTTTAAACTCTGAACTCTCAACTCTAAACTTTAAAAACCTCTCTATAATGCGATTGGTGCGTGGCATGACGACGGGCCGACACGGTGATCGGCCCCTATATGCCGGATGGATTCTCTCAACTCTGAACTCTCAACTCTAAACTTTAAAAAATTACTCTAAACTCTCAACGATATACAAAAACGGCTGTTCAAATGTGTGAACCACAGAAGAACAGCCGTTATTATTTTATGGTATCGCATGAGGATTGCTTATTTATTGAGCTATCAGCGTGCGATGGTTTTCATTAGCAGAGTGAAGCAATGAAAGCTTGCATTTCAGCTTGATGTGCTTCAACGCTTTGGAGCAACTTGAATTGAGCCTTTGAGCGAACCAAGTTGTGTTCTGCATACTGAGTCTTGTAGTAAGTATCTCCATTGATGTAGTCAGCAAGGAAACGTACAGTTTGCATGTAGGGGAAGAGTGCTGCTGCGTAAGGAAGATTTTCTACTTCAAGAGGGGTAATGAATGAAGATGCTGACTTAAGGTAACCCTTTGCAAACGACTTGAAGATTTCCATGTTGAAGTTTACATTGTCCAAGTCTTTGTCGTCTTCCTTACCTGTATTAGCTGCTGAACGCAAGTAATCGCCGAAGTCAGAGAAGATGAAGTTAGGCATTACGGTGTCGAGGTCGATCACACAAAGCACGTTGCCTTGCTTGTCGAAGAGGATGTTGTCAACCTTAGTGTCGCAATGGCAAATGCGCTTAGGAAGCTTGCCTTCGCGATGAAGTTGTTCGCCCTTGCACATTTCGTCGGCGCGCTTTTCGAGTTCGTCAACCAACCATTGTACTTCTGCCAAACGGCCTACCTTATCTTCAGCTACAGCTTCGCGAAGTTGCTGTAAACGGAATTCCATGTTGTGGAAGTCCTTGATGGTTTCGCCAAGAGCTACAGGGATGTCGGCGAGCATAGCCTGGAAGTTACCGAATGTTTCACCTACGATGTATGAAGTTTCGGGTGTTACTGCTGACATTGATTCTGTTTCAGGAATAAACACCATTACACGCCAATACTTTTCGCCATCAAAATAGAAGTACTTGCCGTCCTTTGTTGGTACGAAATTCAAAACCTTGCGATCAATATCTTCTGTATGAGCAGCTTCAAGCTTAGTGCGGATGTGTGATGTTACCGATACGATATTGTTCATCAACATTTCCACGTCAGGGAAAATAGCATTGTTTACGTGTTGAAGTACATAATCGGGTGCATCTCCCTCTGTTTTAACACGATAAGTAGTGTTAATCAAGCCATTACCGAGAGGAGCTACTTCAATAACATTACCTTGAATGTTAAATTGAGAAACGATAGTGTTCATTGGATTATAAGATTTATAGGATTTATAATACGTTTAAATTAATGTGATATATGGCAAAAGTACTATTTTTATTTGAGAAGAAAAAAATGTATGCTTAAAATTTTTCTTTCAATGATTATTGTATGCTCATTGTTGATGGGCTTAACTTTTGCTCATAGGCGTGTTCGGGTGTTAAAATTCTTTTTCCACCTGTTGTTTTGCGAACGCTAAATCAATCTTACATTCTTTACTCTTTGATGAGGGTGCTTCGTACATCACGTCGGCCATGATTTGCTCGAATATTGAGCGTAAGCCGCGTGCACCTAATTTATATTCGTGAGCTTTCTCAACGATATAGTCGTACACTTCTGGCGTGATGTTGAGCGTTTTGCCGTCCATTTCAAGCAGTTTGGTGTATTGCTTAACGATGGAGTTCTTTGGTTCGGTCAAGATGTTTCGAAGGGCCTCTTTATCGAGTGGGTTAAGATGCGTTAGGATTGGCAATCGACCGATAACTTCGGGGATTAAACCAAAGCTCTTCAAGTCCTGCGGACGCACATACTTCATGAGGTTTGTGGGGTCTAATTTGCGTACATTTTGAACGGAGTCAAAACCCACGGTATGTGTGTTCATGCGTTGTGCGATTTTCTTTTCTATGCCATCGAACGCACCGCCACAAATAAAGAGAATGTTTTTGGTGTCAACCTTGATATAGTCCTGGTCGGGGTGTTTTCGTCCGCCCTTTGGTGGCACGTTAACGATTGATCCTTCAAGAAGCTTGAGCATGGCTTGCTGAACGCCTTCTCCGCTTACGTCGCGCGTAATGCTTGGGTTGTCGCTCTTACGTGCAATCTTATCGATTTCGTCGATGAAGATAATGCCTCGCTCAGCGCTTTCCACGTCGTAGTTAGCCACTTGCAATAAGCGCGAGAGGATGCTTTCAACGTCTTCGCCTACATATCCGGCTTCAGTAAACACCGTTGCGTCGACAATAGTGAAGGGCACATCGAGGAGTTTTGCGATGGTTCGTGCAATGAGTGTTTTTCCTGTGCCGGTAGGTCCAACCATGATGATGTTGGATTTTTCTATTTCAACGCTATCGGGGTCTTCGGGTTGATAGATGCGTTTATAGTGGTTATAAACCGCTACTGCCAATTGGCGTTTTGCATCATCTTGTCCGATAACGAATTGGTCAAGGTGCTCCTTGATTTCTTTTGGTTTGGGAACTTCCTTCCAGCTTTTATCGTTATTGCGTGAAACGGGCTTTCTGCTGTTGCGTGTGATGTTGGCGACGATTTCATTGGCAGCGGTGATGCAATGGTTGCAAATGCGTCCTTCAAGTCCGTCTAACAGGAATTCGGCCTCTTCTTCAGGACGTCCGCAAAAACTACAATGGTTCGTTTTTCTTTTGGCCATATTTTATTTATTTCTTAGTCAACACTTTATCAATCATGCCGTAGGCCTTAGCTTCTTCGGCGGTCATCCAGTAATCGCGGTCGGAGTCGGCCCACACTTTGTCGAAGTCGGTGTGTGAGTGGTTGGCGATGATGGTGTAGAGTTCGTTTTTAAGTTTCATGATTTCGCGGGCAGTGATTTCAATATCGCTGGCTTGACCTTGTGCGCCGCCCAAGGGTTGGTGAATCATGACGCGTGAGTGGGTGAGGGCAGAGCGCTTACCTTCTTGTCCGCTCACCAAGAGTACGGCTGCCATTGATGCTGCCATGCCAGTACAAATTGTTGCGACATCCGATGAGATGAATTGCATGGTGTCGTAAATACCTAAGCCTGCGTAAACCGAACCACCGGGCGAGTTGATGTAGATAGAGATGTCCTTTCCGGGGTCGCACGAATCCAGGTAAAGCAATTGTGCTTGAAGTGTGTTGGCTGTATAATCGTCGATGGCGGTACCTAAGAAGATGATTCTGTCCATCATCAGACGTGAGAACACATCCATTTGAGTGACGTTGAGTTGGCGCTCTTCAAGGATGTAGGGGTTCAGATATTGGTTTTGTGTTTTTATCACATCGTCAAGCACCATTGAGTTGATACCCATGTGTTTTGTTGCGTAACGATGAAAGTCGGACATGTTCATGATAATCAATTTGTTGTATGAATGAATAGATTTAAGAAACGAATTAGGAATTAGAAGTTAGGAAAGCCCCGACATTCTAATTCCTAATTAGTATTTAATGAGTTGATTATTTCTTTTCTTCAAAGAGCTTGCCGAAATCCTCAACTGAGATAGCCTTGCGGTTAAGGTTTACAACATTCTTCAATGCTGCTACCAATTTAGTTTCAATGCTACGTTCGATGAGTGATTGTGCTTGTTGCTTGTTCTTGAGCATTTCATCGGCATAGTTTTCGAGATATTCAACTGGTACGTTTGTCATGCCGTATTGTGCGAATTGCATTCTTGCGGCTTCAACGGCAGCTGCCTTCACGTCGTTTTGTTCAATCTTGATGCCATTAGCCTTAACGAGCTTTTCTTTGATCAAGTGCCACTTAAGTTCGGCAATTGATGCATCGAAGTGTTCTTCAACGTAAGCTTCGCCCTTGTCCTTATTGTTGTTGAGCATCACCTTCTTCAATACTTCGTTGGGGAATTCAACTTCGCCCACCTTGTTTTCCATGTATGTACGGAGGTCGAGGAGGAACTTATAGTCAGAATCCAATTCGTATTGCTTGCGGATGTCTTCAGCTACCTTAACGCGGCATTCTTCTTCGCTGTTAACGTTGCCTTCGCCGAATACTTGATCGAAGAATTCTTGGTTAACTTCAGCGGGCACGAAGCGGCTGATTTCGCTAATTTGGAAGCTGAACTTGCCGTTGTATTGTGCTACTTCTTCTTTCTTAACCTTCAATAAAGAAGAAATTTCAGTTTCGTTGCCTTCGTAAGCTTCTGTTGGGTTGATTACGAGGAGGTCGCCTACCTTAGAACCGTTGAAGAGGTTCTTTTGTTCTTCATTCTTGAAGTATGCGGGCATCAAGCTTGCTTGTTCAACAACGAGTGCACCTTCAAAAGGTTCGCCGTTTTCGTCCAATTGTGCCAACACACCGCGTACGATGTCGCGATCTTCGTAGTTGTCAACTTGAGCGGGGTGACCTGCTTGTTGTGTCATGCGCTTGATTTGTGCATCAATTGTTTCGTTGTTTACTTCGATGTCATAGTAATCAACGCTGTCGCTTGATGAAAGTTCTGCGTTCATTTCAGGTGCAAGACCTAAGTCGAAGTGAAGTGCGAAGTTTTCGTCGTTTTCAATATCTACTTGATCGTCGTGTGCGATAGGTTCGCCCAATACGTCTAAGTTGTTTTCTTGAATGTATGCATAAAGCTTTTCGCTGATGAGCTTTTGAACTTCTTCAGCCTTGATTTGTGTGCCATACATTTTCTTAACCATACCTGCGGGTACGTGGCCAGGACGGAAGCCAGGCATTTGCACCTTTGCTTGTGCATTCTTTAAGCCCTTCTTAACGTTTGCTTCGTAATCGGCCTTTTCAATATTTAATGTAATAACACCTGTTACATTTCCTGTTTTTTCAAATGTAATATTCATTGTTTAATAGTTTTGTGATAATTAATCTAATTTTATTGCGGACGCAAAATTAACATTAAAAATTGAGATAAAACCTTTTTACTGAACTAAAAATCTTATAAATCAATTTAAATCGGCAATATTTTAGTATTTTTGCATGTATTAAAAGCTTAAAACTTTGTCTGTTTTATCAATAATTCGTTAAGATTATGCTGTATTTTCCTATTTCAAAAATTAACATTGGGTTGTATATCACTGAGAAGCGTCCTGATGGTTATCATAACCTCGAAACGATTTTTTACCCCATACCTTTGCATGATAATTTAGAAATTGAGGTGTCGAAACACGATGAGACCCCCTATCAACTTTATTTATCGGGCAATAAGATTGAGGGTGGTGCCGAGGATAATATTATTATCAAGGTTTTGAATTCGTTGAAGCGCGACTTTGAAATACCTTCGCTTGATATTCATCTTCACAAGCGCATTCCGATGGGTGCTGGTTTAGGGGGAGGCAGTAGCGATGCAGCTATGTTTATGAAGGCACTGAATGAGATGTTTAACCTCGGACTTACGAACGAGGATATGGAAGCGCGCCTGGCGCCTATTGGTGCAGATTGCCCCTTCTTTGTAAGGTCGGAACCCTGCTTTGCATCAGGCATTGGCAATGTTTTTTCGTCCAGTTCGATCTCATTAAAAGGCTATTACCTGGTGCTGGTAAAACCTCAGGACTTTGTGTCAACCAAGGATGCTTACTCGGGCGTGGTGCCACAGCCGGCTAACGTTGACTTGCGCGACATTCATAATTTGCCCATTACGGAATGGCGTGATGTTGTGCGCAATATGTTTGAAGTGAGCGTGTTTAAGAAATTCCCGGGCATTGAAGCCGTCAAAAAAACGCTCTATGATATGGGCGCTGTGTATGCTTCAATGAGTGGAAGCGGAAGCACCGTGTTTGCTTTGTTTGACCACAAGGTGGAAAACTTAGAAACCGTGTTTGCTGATTGTTTCACCTTCCAAGAACTGCTCCGTCAATGATCTATTACTTTTCGGGCACGGGCAATAGTAAGCACATCGCTCAGCACATGGCTCAGTTGACTCATGACTGCATTCAAAGCATCACTGAAGCGCCCTTGAAGCCCACTAATGACGCTCGCATCGGGCTCATCTTTCCTGTTCATGCCTGGAGTGCGCCCAGGGTATTTGAAGCCTTCGTGGAACAGCAATTGGCGCCGCTTGTTCAGCATCCTTCGCCCTACGTTTATATGATTTGCACGTGTGGCGATGACATAGGCATGACTTATGAAATTTTGAATAAACGACTTAAATCAATCGGTCTTAGCCTTTCGGCTGGGTTTTCATTGATTATGCCTGATTCCTATATCGGCTTGCCTGGCTTTAATATCAATGCGCCTGATGTTGAGCAACGCAAGGTGGATGCCTCGGTGAAGCTGTTGCCCGCTATAGCCCAGCATATTAACCATGGAGATGCGGTAAAGAAACTTAAACGAGGACCTTTTCCCTTAACCAAAAGCTACGTGCTACGCCCCGTGTTTTACCGCTTTTATGTTGGGCATAAATTGTTTAGAACCACGGATGCGTGTGTGGCTTGCGGCAGATGCGCTCAGGTGTGTCCCGCGAAGAATATCGTTTTGAGCGACAAACGCCCCGTGTGGCACGAAAATTGTGCCAATTGCCTGGCATGTTACCATGCTTGCCCTAAGCATTGCATTGTGTTTGGTAAATACAGTGCCAATAAGGGGCAATACAAACTCTTTTTAGATTAACGCTTACTTCCTTTTTCTTACGCATGATTCAGAGGTGCTATTTGGAAATAACCAACGTGTGCAATCTTAATTGCATTTTTTGCCCCAAAACGAAACGTAAGCCCGCCACGATGACGCCTGAGCAGTTTGAGCAAATCATCAATAAAATAAAGGGGCAGGTGCGGTTTCTTTACTTTCATTTGATGGGTGAACCTTTTATGCATCAGCACTTGCCGCACTTCATTGGTGTGGCTAAGGAAAATAATCTTGTGCCTGTGCTCACCACCAATGGCACCGTGCTGCGCAATCAAGACCAAATCATTGAGGCTCAACCTCATAAAATTCAGGTGTCGCTCCATTCGTTCGAAGGCAACACTCATGAAGGACTTGAAACTTATATTAAAGGCGTGGCGGATTTTGCACTTAAGGCATCGCAACGTGGCATTATTATGGTGTTAAGACTTTGGAACGAGGGGGGGTATAATCAGAAAAATGAGCAGATCGTAGCGCTTTTGCGCGCGTTTTTGCCTATGGCTTGGACACGCAGGGATGATGGGTGGAAAATTGACCAAAACCTTTATTTGGAGTACGACAAGATGTTTGAGTGGCCAGATATGGCGCATCGTCAAACCAACGAGCCTGAGCTCTTTTGCTATGCCCTGCGCAATCAAATCGGCATTCTGGTTGATGGTACTGTGGTGCCGTGTTGCCTTGACCATGATGGCGACATTGCTTTGGGCAACATTCTCAACGATGATTTGCCCACGATCCTGGAATCCGACAGGGCTCGTGCGCTTTACGATAGCTTCACCCACCACAAGGCCATAGAGCCTCTTTGCCAGCGGTGTGGTTATGCGGCAGTCACCAAAAGATTCCGGAAATAAGATGCCGCAAGGTTTATTAATATTTACGATAAAATCATAAAAATCTTGAAAAACGACGCGCATAATTGGTGGCGTACGAAAAAAAGTTGTAAACTTGCAAAAATATAGAACTTTAATAACCTTACATTTTATAATTGTTATGAATTATTTCAGAAAATGTGTGCTTTCATTATTCTGTGCGTCATTAGCAGTCAATGCCATGGCCGACGATGTGATCACACTAACCACCAGCAAGCCGATCGGCGAAAAAATAACGTTGATGCTCAACCCCGTGGGCGAAATCTCTATTGCCTGGGGCGACGATGCTTTTGAAACTTACTTAACTACCGACCTACCTTTCAGAGTGGTTGAAGGTGAACTTAAAGGGCAAACCATCACGATTAAAGCGGCAGATAATCGACTTACGATGCTTAATTGCAATGGTCAGCAAGTGACGAACATTGATGTGACCCAAGCGCCCAATTTGCGCTCATTGTATTGCCACAATAATCTGCTTGAATCAATTGCACTCTCTAAGGCAAGCAAGCTCACCGACCTTGACCTTTCCAACAATCTCTTTGCCAACAAAATTTCTATCACCACAAAGAGTCACCCCATGTTGGAAAACATCAACTTGGCCAACAATGAGTTGACCAACAATGGCACAATGGGCAATTTTAACTTCCCTGCCACCAACTTACAATACGTTAATATTTCAAACAATAAGTTTGTAAAGCTCAACTTCAAGAATTCTAATTTATTTGATGCACTCTTTTGTGCTGACAATAAAATTTCAAGCATAGACCTCTCAACCAATGCTGAAACAACTACGCTCTATGCGCCCAATAACGAAATTAAGACGCTTAAGTTGGCTGAAAGCAATGGCATGAAGCAATTGGTTGCCCCCAATAATAAATTGACCACGCTCGACCTTAGCGGAAGTGAAAGCTTGCAAACCTTGAACGTTTCGCACAATGCTTTGACCAGCATGAGCTTTGCCAACATCAAACTCCACACGTTGGCATGTGATAACAACAATTTATCGTTTGGTTCGCTCCCCGCAGCAAAGTACAAGCCCGAAAACTACAACATAGCGCCCCAAGCGCCATTGAGCATTGCGGGCATTATGAAGAAAACCGAAAACAACGTGCCCTACGTTGATGTGTGCCCCAACTATGCAGAACGCAATGACGAAGCTTACGTCATTAACATTGGCGACTATCGCGAAGGTCCCGGCCACTCATCATCGGGCGTTGTGGTTAAGGCATTCCGCCTTGACGAAAATGGTCAAGAAGTGGAATTGACTAAAGCTACCTTCACAGCACAGGACAATGAATACAGCTACGCATCAGGCAAGCTTACGTTCTTCAAGCCCATGAGCAACGTGTTCCTTAAATTCACTAATAATACTTATACTGAACTTGAACTCGTAACAGAGCTCTTCTGCGTGGGTCAGGATGTGGCTACAGGAATCGACCAAGTATATGAGCCCTCTAACGACCTCCAAATCATTCCTGCTCAAGGCGTACTGACTTTAGTGAGCAGCCAACGCACTTTGGTGAACATCTTCAATGTGGCAGGTAAAAAAGTATGGGGCGGCACTGTGGTTGGCACACAAACCATACCTCTCCCAACTGGCGTATTTATCGTTAACGGACAAAAAATCAGCATCAACGCAAAGTAAACAAACCTAATTGAGTTTATACTTATGAAAAAATCAATATTAAAAGCTTGCATTGGCATGATCGCCCCTATGATGGCCATGTCGGCAACGGCACAATCTGCATTGCCCTCAATCGTTGTGCCCCACAAGCAAACCATTAATTATCAGGAACGCACCCTGAGCATCGATGTTGTGGCCAATGTGGAATATACCATTGCTGAAGACGCAGCATGGATTGACGTTATGACCACTAACGATGGTAAGATCTACATCCACGCTAAGGAAAACCCCACAACCGAAGCTCGCGAAGCGCAAATTACTTTTGCAAACGAAGAAGCTGGTTTGAGCGAAACGCTCGTTGTGCTGCAAAACCAAAACCAATCCGTTGAAACGCTCCCCACAGATATGGCTGTAAAACCCTCGGGCGGTTCAGATAACTCGCACCAGTCGGCCGACTCTAATTGGCAAATGACTATCGATGGTGATATGTCAACCATGTGGCACACAGCATGGAGTGGCTTCAACGTGTCGGACGCAAACCCCGCAATTATTGAATATACCTTCCGCAATGTGGAACGCATCGACTACATTAACTATTACCCACGTAGCGGCGGCGGCAACGGTAGCTTTGGTCTCGTTGACCTCTATATTCAAAAGGTGGGCGAAACGGATTATTCGCTTTATGGCTCGTACGATTGGCTTATGGGAAGCAGCGTGCAAAGCATTGAATTCCCCGACGGACTCATCAATCCTAAAGCCATTAAGTTTGTGGTGAAGAGCGGTGCTGGAAATTTTGCATCATGTGCTGAAATGCAGTTCATGCGTAAAAATCCTGAACTCGAAACCATGTTCAGCGTCTTTGCCGACGATGTGTATTCTGAACTCAAAGATGGCGTAACGCAAGAGGATATCCTTAACATTGAAAACGATTTTGCACGTATCCTGGCACAGCAAATCTTTGATGGCACCTACGAAAAGAACTACCGCGTGGCATCATATGAACCTTACCTTCACTACGATGTGCTCAGCAGAATGTGGTGTACAGCCGGCAAGCGTTATAGCCAGCGCGAAGGCGTAACTGGTATCAACATTAGCAAGGGTAAGCACGCCATCGTGGTGAGCGGCATTCCTGAAGGCGAAACCGTGCAACTCAACGTCACGGCATGGTATGTTGGTAAGATTGGCGGCAACTTTGATGGCGGTAACCCTGAAACCACAACTTTTGCCCTCAAGAACGGCATCAATGTGATTGATTACACACACGATTGGGACGGTCTTGCATACGTGGGTTATTACACCCAAAACGACCCCGAAAATCTTCCTAATATCAAGGTGCACTTCGTGAACGGAGAAATCAATGGTTACCTCACCCCCGATAAGACCAACGAAGAAATGTACGACATCTGTGCCAATGCCAAGAACTATTGTATGGACATTATGGGCAAGCGCGTGCAACACATCTGGACTTCAAACGGACTTCGCGACTATTGTAAGGCTACCGATGGCAAGAGTCTTGGCTATCGTCAGTTCATTGCCGCTATCGACTCGCTCATTCAATGGGAACACGATGAGCTCGGGTTGGTGAAGTATGGCCGTCAACCTAAAAACCACTCAATGACCTACGTCAACTTCACCTATTACATGTTCCAAGGTGGCTTTGGCGTATCCTTCCATTGCGACCAGGAAAGCCGCGTGCTCAATTGCAAGAACATCATGTATAATGACGACGATGCCATCTGGGGACTCTCACACGAGTGGGGACACCAACACCAAATGCATCCTTACCTCTGCTGGAGCGGTACGGGCGAAGTGACCAACAATATCTTCTCGTACTTCAACATCATGCACATGGGGTATAATCGTTCAGATAAAATAAACGATTGGCCACAAGCGCGAAACCTCTTCTACAACGATGAAGTTACTAAGGATGGCAAGCAAATCAGTAGAGGTCGCCACCTGGCTTATGAAAATGCTAAGAACGATGCAAGCCTCTTTAGCTACAGTCCTAAAATGCGCGAAATGTGTCTTGCAATGAAGGACTCAACCATTACAGCGTACAAAACCGATCCTTTGCGCGCCCTGGCATTGCACGATATGCTTACCGATAAGAATTTCCACGTAGGCCATATTCTTCACTCATTCATCATGCTCGGCAACTATGCTAAGCTCCACCTCCAAAAACCTGGTGCGGCAGATGGTGTGAAGTACCTCGATTTCTATCCCGACCTCTTTGAATCGCTCAGAAGAATGCAACAAGAAAATGGTTCGGACATTGAAAAGAGCGGTGCATGGGATAAGTACGAACTCATCTTCCACGCGCAGTATGGCACTATGGAAGGCGGCTACGAATTGCTTAAGAAGCATTTCCCAAATTCATCATGGATCGCCGACAAGTATGTCACTCAGCTTAGCCACATGTACGGATACAGTGAAAACATTGTGCCCGCTATGCTCAACTTCATTCGTAAGGCCTCACGCCTCTATGGCTATAACCTCTTCCCATACTTTGAACGCCACGGCTACCTCCGTACCGTTGCGCTTCACGTTAACGACTATTCATGGGGTTATTACGTGATGACCAAAGAAATGTACGACGAATTCAAGGCCGATATGCAAGCACTTGTGGATGATGGTACGCTCAAGGCTATGTCAGATACCATGGTTAAAAACATGATGTACACTTCCGACCTTAATGATAGGGCTAACAACATCACTCGTTATCCAACGCCCAACATCCCCAACTAACGCCTAATCTTAAAGATTAAATTTATATGTTACGCACAAGCGTCGCACGTCAGTGACTCACACAAGCGCATGAGTCGGTACGTGCGACGCTTTGCTGTTTTTGCGTTTTTCCTGACTTCGACAAATGGGTTACTCAAATTCCAGTAAATAAATAATGTGAATCAGGAGTTGAAATTACGAACCTAATATCAGTAAAACTTTCCTATACCTAAATTAGGGGAGATAGGAACGGCCTGAAGGGCCAACCATCCATCAGCCCAGGGCAGAGCGACGA